>DATFSI010000190.1:0-5365 GCA_035262705.1 Candidatus Acidiferrum sp.
TTTGCCGGAGGAGGTAGAGGGGGAGGCGCGGAGGAGGAAGGCGGAACGGCGGTGGGCGGGAAGGGTTTGAAGTCGGTCCACTTGATGGTTACGCGCACGTTGATTTCGCGGTCCTTCAATTTGTACACTTCCTCCGAGCGCGAATAGTTGGGGAACCAGTATTTGCCTTCCACATTTTCGCGATACGTTTCAAAAATGTTGAACGGCAAATTGGGAGGATGCAGCGGGCCGAGGTCCGTCACCCATTTGCCGTAGGTCTTCACCACTTCCAGGTATTTCTGGTCCACCCAAATGACGCCGTCAAACGCCGGGCGCTGGCGATCGAAGGTTTTGGGCTTCACCTGGAAAATGTAGCAATCGATCTCGTCCACTTTTTCGGTGCCCAGATACTGCACGTCGTAACGGCTGAGCTGATCCGTAGTCAAAGGAAACGCCGGGATGCTGGTGAAGAAATGCGATTCTTCGGGATCGAACTGCATATACTGCAGGGAAGATTCGGGAGCGGCCAGGGCCTTTTCGTAAAGCTTGCCATCGGCGGAGCGTACCGCCTCATAGGTGGCTTTGAATTCGCCACCGGGGCGGCCGTCGGGGTCGAATTCCTGGATACGCACGCTGCGGTGATAAGTATAAAGAGGCCGCTGCGCGCGGTAGAGGTCTTCTTTCTTGGTGAAGGCGGCGATAATCTGCGCGGGCGGCAGGGATGGTGGCGCCTCCGGTTGGGGTACGCCGGCGATGCGTTCGACTTTGTGTTCGGGCGGCGGCGTCATGGGCCGCGGAGCATCGTCTTGCGCCCGGGTGAGCGGGACAAGGCTTAAGCAAACCGCCGACAGCAGCGAAATGGCCGAAAATCGTTTCATAAACAATGAGATGCGAGCAGGCTGGCCTTGCGCCGCCTTCGCCCCGGAGCCAGTGTAACGCAATCGCCGCAAGCCCGTTTGGCGATTTGGAAGAGGGGCGGGAGGCTCTGGTAGACTGAAATTATTGTGACTCAGGGGATCGTTGCGCGGCGCTATGTGGTAAGGGGCCGAGTGCAGGGCGTGGGCTACCGCAACTTCGTCGAGCATCTGGCGGGGAAAATCCATGTTCAGGGCTACGTGCGAAACCGGCACGACGGCAGCGTGGAAGTGCTGGGCATGGGCACGCCCGAAGAGTTGCAAAAATTTCGCCGGGGCCTGGAAAAAGGGCCAATGATGGCGCACGTAAGCGGCGTAAGCGAAGAGGCCATCCCGGTCGAACCGCGTTACCTGGGCGACTTTACGATTGAATTCACGGAATAATCAGGAGCCGAACCGCATGGAAGATTTGAAGCAGTTGATCCGGGAAATTCCGGACTACCCGAAGCCGGGAATCCTGTTTTACGACATCACCACGCTGTTGAAAGACAAGAATGGCTTCAACGCGATGATTGACCGGCTGTGCGGGCACTACAGCGGGCACACCATCGACTTGGTGGCGGGCATCGAGGCGCGCGGATTCATTTTTGCTCCGGCACTGGCGTACCGGCTGAAGGCAGGATTTGTGCCGGTGCGCAAGCCGAACAAGCTGCCCTCAAAGACGGCAAAGGTTTCCTACCAGCTGGAATATGGCACGGACACGATGGAGATGCATGAGGACGCGGTGAAGAAGGGCCAGCGCGTACTGTTGTGCGACGACCTGCTGGCCACCGGGGGAACGGCGGCCGCGGCCGTGGAACTGATCCGTTCGCTTGGCGGAGTGGTGGAAGGCGCGGCATTCGCTGTCGAACTGAATTTTCTGAGCGGGCGCAAGAAGCTGCCCGGGGTGGATGTGTTTTCACTGATGCAGTACGACAAGTAAAACGAGCCGTTAGCTATAAGCCGTAAGCTGCAAGCCCAGGACGTAACACGCAACTGCCTTGGAACTGACATGGGCAGCGGACTTGAAGAGATATTTGCACGATTGCACGGAACAGCGGACTTTGCCGACACTGATTTTTCCGACGTGAATGCAACCAGAGCGGTGGCGACAATGCACTCCATTGACGTTTTGAGATGGGGCGATCTCGCTGCTGCCAAGGCTCTGATTGACACTGGCATCGATGTCAACAAAGCTGGCGATCTTGGCTACACTCCACTGCACGTAGCGTGTCTGCGAGGGAACGCCGAAATGGTCAAGCTCCTGATTGATAGCGGCGTAGACGTGTTTGCGTTGAGCGAAGGCGATACCCCGTTTGCGACCGCCCGGCTTGGCGGCCACGATGACATCTGCGAGCTACTGGCGCCTTTGATGGAAGACGCGCAGAAGCGCGACCCAAGCGTTTGGGTACGTGCCAGAATCGCGCAACTTCGACGTGCGATAGCATCGCTCGAAAGAAATTTTGATCATGGCACTCGTAACCGCTGCCGTCTACTCTTTCTGACTACTGATTACGCTTGTGGCGCTGGCGGAGGGCTTCGAAGAGGACGACGCCGGTGGCGACGCTGACGTTGAGGGATTTGACGGGGCCGGATGTCGGCAAAGAAACGACAAAATCGCAGCGCTTGCGCGTGAGTTCGTGGAGGCCGCTGCCTTCGCCGCCCATGACGATGCCCGTGGGCGTGGTGTAGTCCACTTCGGTGTAACTTTTTTCCCCGTTTTCATCGAGACCCACCAGCCAGTAGCCCGCTTCTTTTAGCTCTTCCATTGTGCGGGCCAGATTCGTAACTCTTGCTACGGGGAGATGTGCGAGCGCGCCCGCGGAGGCGCGGGCGACCGTGTCTGTGAGGCCGGCGGCGCGGCGTTCGGGGATGACGATGCCGTGCGCGCCGGCGGCTAGCGCGGTGCGGATGATGGCACCGAGGTTGTGAGGATCTTCGACGCCATCGAGGAGAACGATCAGGCCCATCTGGCCCTTGGATTTATTGGCCTGGTCGAGGAGGTCTTCGAGCGTGGCGGGAGGACGGGCGGCGGCGACGGCTACGACTCCCTGATGATCGCGGGAGTTGGCGAGGCGATCGAGCTGGTTGCGTTCCTCGAAGCGCACGGGAATGTTTTGCGCGCGGGCGAGCTGCACGATTTCCTCGACGCGCGTGTCCTGGCGGCCCTTGGCGATGACGATGCGGTCGAAGGCGCTGCCAGCCTGGAGTGCTTCGCGGACGGCGTGAATGCCGGTGAGGCGGTCCATGGGAAGCAGTCTACAGTTCAAAGTTTGAAGTTCAAAGTTGGGAAGGAAGTCTAAAGCTCAAGGCTGAAAGTCTAAGGTTTCCGAGGAATAGAAAGAATTACCACAGAGAACATAGTGAAGAGCAGAGAGCACGGAGATGCTGAGCCAAGATGCGGCGGCTGACGTGTTTCTTCTACTTTTAACTTTCAACTTTGAATCGTATCAGTCCAGCCCGGAGCAGAATTCGAGAATGCGGGCGCGGGCGGATTTTACAGGGACGGCGAACGGCAGGGCCGAGGCGTCGTCGAGAAGGAGAATGATGCGGTCGAGTTCGCCTTCGCCGATGCGCCCGGCGAGCGAGAGGCGGATGGGATGAAAGAGGTCGCGGCTGCGTACGTCGAGCTTTTCTTTCAGCTCGGCGACGATTTCTTTGAAGCGATCGGAAGTGAACGGCGCGGGATCGAGAAGGAGCAAGGCGAGGTGGCGGATGACGTCGCGCGCAGCGTAACGCGAGAGGGCAGTGTGCGCGTCGGAGGATTGCAGGATTTGCCCGGCATTGTAGTGGAAGACGAGGCGGAGGAGATTGGCGATGCCGCTGCGGTCTTCGGCGTAACGGCCGAGCAACTGCGCGGCGCGGTCCGCCCAGGCGCGTTGTTCGGGAGAGGGATCGGTGGCGAGCCACTGATTTTCACGCAGGATAGAAAGAACGTCTTCGGCGGTGTAGGGATTGGCGTAGGTAGGATGCTCGGCGATGTGGTCGTGGGAGGGCATGGAGAAATTAGTTTAGCGTGGAAAGAAGCAACGAAGTAATGAAGTAACGAAGTAAAGAAAAAACCGGAAGAATCAGACCTGAGAGGAGAGCGTTGCCACGGCGTGGGCGGCGATGGCTTCGCCACGGCCGACGGCGTCCACGCCTTCGTTGGTTTTGGCCTTCAGGTGGATTTTTTCCTGGGGAATGCGTAGCGCTTTCGAAAGGGCTTCGCGCATCTTCGGGAAATGCGGGCCGAGCTTGGGGCGTTCGAGAATCACCACGGCATCAATGTACGCGATGGCGAGATGCTTTTCGTCGAGCAGCTTGCGGGCGTGTTCAAGGAACATGAGGCTGTTTGCACCCTTCCACTTGGGATCCGTGTCGGGAAAGTGCGTGCCGATATCGCCCAGGCCGGCGGCGCCGAGCAGCGCGTCACACAACGCGTGCGCCACCACATCGCCGTCGGAATGGCCCACAGGCCCCTTGCCAAAGGGCACTTCAATGCCGCCGATGATGAGCTTGCGGCCTTCCGCAAGGCGGTGCAGGTCGTAGCCGATTCCACAGCGCACGTTCATGCTTTTTTCTGCTCGAGCTGTAGGATGAAGCGCGCCAGGTCCATGTCCGCGGGCTTGGTGATCTTGATGTTGCGCTCGGAGCCGTGCACCACGTGCACGTCGTAGCCGAGGCGCTCGACGAGTCCCGCTTCGTCCGAAGCGTTGACGCCGTCGGCGGCGGCGCGCGCAAAGGCTTCCTTGAGCAGGCGCGTGTCGAAAACCTGCGGGGTTTGCGCGAGCACAACGCGTTCGCGCGGAATGGTGTTGGTAATCAGCGCGACGTCTTCGGGCAGGCTGGCGCGCTTCACTTCCTTCACCGTATCCATCGCGGGAATGCCCACGATGGCGGCCCTGCAGCGGCGCGCTTCCTCGATCACCCGCGTGACGTGCTCCGGGGCCACGAAGGGTCGGACCGCGTCGTGCACCAGCACCAGCTCGGTGTCGTCGGGCACTAGCTTCAGCGCCTCGGCCACCGACTCCTGGCGGGAATCGCCGCCCTTGATCAGGCGCACGGGCTGCTTGAGATTTTCCTTGCGAATGCGTTCTTCGAGCTTGGCAATGCCGTCGTGGCGCGTGGCCACGATGATTTGCGAAACCTGCGCGCACGAGGCGACGCGGCGCACGGCGAGAATGGCGATGGGAACGCCGTCGAGTTCAAGAAACTGTTTTGGCATCTCCGCGCCCATGCGCGTGCCGAGACCAGCAGCGGGAAGAATGGCGATGATTTGACCCATAACGTGACAGCAGACCGGCTGAAGCGAGACCTTGCGGGCCCAAGCGCGGGATGCAGAAGGGAGAGTTTACCCCAAGACGGGGCCGGAAGAAAAATGCCTGGCACAGAAAACGACAGATCAGTCGCCGACAACGGTGTTAATCAGGCCCTCGGGTCTGCGTATTCTAAGTCGCTGGAGCGGTTTGGCCGTTGCCGCCGATGCCGGATTCTGCGCGCGGTCCGTTGGC
>DATFSI010000191.1:0-5160 GCA_035262705.1 Candidatus Acidiferrum sp.
ACCCAGGTGCCTGGCACCCAATAATGCCCTGCTGCATCGAGGTCCCACGCCCAGTAGCCAGGTGTCCAGAGGTAACCTTCACCCGGACAAATGGGCTGGTCGTAAACTGGCAGAGGCGGTGGGCCAATACGAACCACAACCGCGACCTGAGTTGGAGAAAAAAATGGCATCAACAAGAAAACCAAGGCCACGAGAAAAAACCGACGCAGGACCTTCATTGCTGGTATTGCTCGCATCATGGTTGGTCTCCCTTGCGCTTGCTGCGCTGGCAAGGAATGACAGCACCCGAACTAAGATAAACGGAGACTGGCAAGCGATGCCCGAGCTGCACCGCCATTCATGTCAGGCACAATAATTAATTCTAGTACGGTTACTGCGGAGAGTTCGACGGCGTAGTCCTCTGTCTCCCGTACCGAGCCGGGTAAACTGAAGTTCCACTGCTGGCGCACGATTTCTCGGAAAGAATTCCCGGCGTCAGCAGACCATCTTAGGACGAACTCCTGCGTGCGCGTATTCTCGCTCTCCTCAAAAACCAACCAGATACGTCTGAGCTTTTGTGGCTCGTCGAAAATTAGCCGGATTGTCTGAGTCCCAGAATTTGACGCACGCCAGCCCCGGTCTTCCACCCCTAACAGCGCGCATTCAATCGGATAGCCGTTTTCTTCCGATGTGACCTCTACGAAAGCCATACGGTCCACGTCCAGCCAGGCTTGACCAGAAGATGCGACACCGCGTCGAGTCGGCGAAATCAGCCGCTTACGCATTTCAATCCTGACCTTACTTCTAGCTCTGCCCCATCGATCAACGATTTAACCAAGAACCGGGCGGAACTTTCAAAGTCGTACACGCGACGTAGAGCATGTCGCGACGTTAATCACAATTTCCAACCACAGCGTTCGCACCTAAATTGTTCTTCGGGTTTCTCCTTGGAAGCTGTGCTTCCGCAGCGTGGACACTTCATCGTGCACATCTGTGTCAAGGGGCCGTCCGGAGTTACTTTAGAGCTATGGAATGTGGACCCTACGGTGGCCTCCTCTAATCGAAGTCTCATCGGCATCCGTTGGGATGTTATTCGGTTTGTACGCACTTCCGGTTCCACGGCGCTTAGTGGAGAAGTTAGCCTTGCAAAATCAATCAGTTGACGTTTCCAGAATGTTGTGTCGAATTCAGAACGAACGTCGCGATACCGGGTAATTTTTTTCAGCGACTGTCCCACCTGTCGTACCAGAACCAGGAGCCTCAAGAAAAAATGGATCGGTCGGGTTGCTGGGCGGGAATCAACGCTATGTAGACTACTCGGAGCGGGATTTGTTCCTTGCACTAGGCATGATGAGCTGTCCCCGAACACCCTCTGACTGTAGTCCATTGAAAATGTTGGGGCCAAACTTCAGAGTACGGCCCCAACCTTTGCTGCATTCAGCTGCTCGCACCAAGCTGATGGGCGCAGTCAGGCTAAACGTTGCCGATCACAAAATCATCAATCCTCTATTACCCATCAAGTTTGGCATGAATAAGTCATTAAACATCAGCAGATTGGAAAGAAACAGGACAAAACTTCGACCTTAGCCGGGGTCGAGGGTACATACAACACCAATCTAGCCGAGGGCGGGGCGGAATCTTAGAGAGGCGCAAAGGCATCAGACGCATAGCGATTTTCAAGGATGGGAGGAACCGTTGGACTATTTGGGAAAATGAAAATTCAAGTTCAATCCGGTCTCGCCGCTGCATCATTTTTGGTGAATCGGGACGCTTGTAGCCGGTACCCGTTGCGCGTCCGCACATGGTATTTCTTCATCGCCTCGGAGGTTAGTTTAATCGTGATGTTGCGCCAGCCCACGTTCGGATTCGGCCGCGGATAGTAGCTGAGTGCATAAAGATGCGCCAGATCGTCGCGGATAGAAGCAAAAGCGCGCTCTTCGTCCTTCCAGCTCTTGGCAAAATAGGCCTTGCCACCTGTTGCTGCAGTCATGCGCTCGAACACAGCTGTCGAGATGGGCTCGAGCTCCGCCTGCCGGGTGCATACCATATATATGGCTATTCCGGTCGACTGCGCTAGTTCCGCCACATCCTCGGGCGGAACCACGCTGGCATTGTCCGGCCCGTTGGAGAAAACGACGATGACTTTGCGTCCCGCATATTGTGCCGCATCCTTCACGGTGAGCAGCAGGCAGTTATAAAGGGCGGCATCGTCTCCGGCCACTGTAGTTCGCACGCCACGCAACACCAGTGACCTCTCCGAGGTGAGCTTTGCGGCTCTCGACAAATCGCGGCTGTAAGAGTAAAACGCGATGCGGTTGGCAGTATCGAGAGAACGTATGAAATCCGAGATCGCGTCCTGCGCAAAAACGAATCCACGATACATGTAATTGCTCGTATCAAAGAGCACAAATACACTCGACCCACCGACGATCGAGCTCAGGTCCGCGGCGGACACGCGCTGCACTCGACTGGGTTCTTGTGCAGGGTCGTTCACCGCGTCTTCGGGTCCACTATTTTGATCGCGCTTCGCCACCTCTGTCAGAATCCGCACCGGCTCTTTCCCTTCCGCGAACGTGGCGATCTTTTGAGGAATTCCGTCTTCCAGGACTGTGAAGTCTTCGGGCTGCAATCCCGCAACATAGTTCCCCCGGCTGTCCGTCACCGCCACGTTCAGTTGTACAAGATCCACCGCCACATGGATGCGGGGATTCACGTGAATTGGTGTTTGTGCGGCCATACCGTGTCCCATGGAAAGATAAATGCCCAGTCCTGCGGTTAGAATCGAACACCGTACCCTTTTCGCTTTGACCATCTTCATTCACCTGGCTTCAAGTTCCTTACAGCTGAAAATCAATTCCTGGTTCCTGCGCTTCCTTCTAGCATTGAGATTTTTCCGTCGCGGAACTCCGCTCCGGTTTCTTGCAGGGCGCGCAACACTGCTGGCGTATCCTCGATGTCGCTTGCGTAGATCCGTTCCACCATCCGGCGTGTCAGCTCGGGGACCATACGGTTTAGCAGCACAGGGTCGTATCCCTTTTCATCCGCCAGCCGCGCCCAATACAGGTTTCCGGAATCCCAGCATTCGCTCATTAACCGGCCATAGTTCCCACCCAAGGCGGGGAAGGGTCTTACGCTGACCAGATTGAGGCCATAGGATTGCTCAAAAACCGGATGAATGGCCCCGAAGTCTCGGGATAGGCGCATATCGTTAATATCGTCCGGCGCCTTATGAACTAGTGTCTCGAGTTCGCGGGCGGCCTCGCTCACGGTAGCAAGCTCCGCCGGATGTTTCTGTCGGAAGGCGGCCGTGAGATAGAAACTGTCGGCTGGAGTGATCCCAGCAAGGACTTCGCTCGTCTGTCCAGCACGGAGCAGCAGCTCCAGCTGGGCCAGCCTCTCCGGGAACATGCGGTCGGACAGCAAAAAGTGAACTTCACCCCTCAGATTCTCGTCCGTGGCAGCAGCCGTAAGCAGCTCCTCCCCGGCGCGCTGGTACAACGCCACGGCATGGAGTTCATTTCGGCTGACGTTCCACCAGCGCGGAACGATCGCATTGCTCAAGAGTCCAGAAACAAACTCCTTCCAGATCAGCGCCTGCACGTGATACGGAGCAATGAAATCCTGCTCCGCTTCAGCCAAAACGTAGGGGAGATCGGCCAGCGACCCAATCAGATGTGCGCCGCCACCGGCCGGCGACCCCAGCCCGAATAGCTGGGGCGCCTGCCACAATCGTTCCACCCCCATCACGGAGTCACCAGAAAAATCGTGCGACCGAACAAAAAGGGGATTGTGGTGCAATGTTTGCGAACCGGGCGGCTCGTAATAGGCGTAGTTCAATCCAACAAGACTATCCCTGAGAAACGTCGCCAGATGTCCGCGGGCTTCCTCGATCTGTTTGGGAGACGCGGGAGACTGAATGACCTTCACCAGGTCGGTCTTCATTTCGATTTCGGTGTGCTTGTTGTTGTAGGTGCCGGCCGCCCAGGCAATCCTCTCACTGTTTGTGAAGATCGGCTGTGGCATCTCGAATTCCCGAAGTTCTGTGGCCAGCGCCACGAGCTCGTCCTTGCTGTTTCCTGCCTGACCTAGATTCTTCAGGCCTTCGTCGAGAGCAAACACCGTATCGATCGAAACCAGCCTTTGATCCTCCATGACCAGCTGTATTCTGTCCGCGACTTCTTTGTGAATTCTCCGGCCTTCGGCGCTCGTTTGATGCGTTCCGGCAAGCTGATCAATCATTTTCTCTTGCGTCAAAGTCGCTTTTCCGCCGGCCGCCCGAAACACCTCTTGCGTGGAACCGCGTCCCGCTGTAACGAGCTGAGCAGCAGTCGTTACATCGGCGAAGGGCTTGATCACTTCCCTAAACGACGGATTCAGTTGCGATCGCCCGATCTGTCCCTGGCGTGCCGCGATCTGCCAAAGCCCGATGTCGGCCTGGAAGATGCCCATCGCATTTCCGCGGATGGTGTGATCCGGAATCTTACCGAGCGCTTCGGCGGTCTTCAGGAAGCGAACAATGGCGTCGTCGTTCAATTCTGGGAATTCAAGAAAAAGGAGGAACTGATCGCTGAAGTCCGCATACCGTCTGGCGAGCAACAGAACCGTGGAGTCGCTGAGCCGGCGCGCCAGCCCGCGCCTATGGTCAAGCTCGCTTAAACAGAGATAGGCCTGCAGTGGTCCGGTTTCCGTTTCCAGCCGGGAAAACGCGAACATGGCCTCCGCCAACCGCTCGGCGTCCCCACCGCTGGTGGAGCGCTTGGTCCAGTTCCGCATAAACTTGGAATCCGACCGCGAATGAAGAATGTCGCTCCAAACCTGCAGGTTTCCGGGCACATACGGCTTGCCGTTTTCGTCCCATTGCATTCGGGCGGCAAGAACAAGTAGCGCTGCAGCGGGCCGATATGCCAGCCGCACTGGCGAATCCCTGGTTACGCCGGGTGAACGGAAGGCCGCGTAGTACCGTTTGATTCGGCCTCTCTCTGCAAAATGCTCTTGCTGTGTTGCGCTGGCTCGTGCCATGGCGTCATAGTAGGGAGCCAGCCATCCGCGGTCTTTCGTGAGGAGTTTCTGGACAAATTCCGCCGGCGCTCCGGGACTCGCCCCCACCAATTCTTGCCATTCCCTCTCCGCTTTTAGGCCTCCCGGTACTGCCACCCTTCCCTGCCGGATGCAGATCTGGCT
>DATFSI010000192.1:0-19522 GCA_035262705.1 Candidatus Acidiferrum sp.
CTCGCAGCTCAGCGCCTTCACCTATTTCCTGCCTGTCGCCGCCACGCTGCTCGGCATCCTCTTCCTCGGCGAACGCGGCTCCTGGGGCGAACTCCTCGGCGCCGCCCTCGCCTTAGTCGGCCTCTCCCTAACCGAATCCACTCGCGCCTCCTGATGTTCTCTCCTTCTCCCGATGGCGCAGTAGGACCTTCGTGCGATTCTCACTTCTTACTCACCGTGCCCATCCCGATATCCGTGCAACCCGGCTTGTCCACGCAAACTCCGAGTTCAGTCAATCAAACCGCGCCGAATCACCAATTTAAGCCCCAGACCTACGCATTCTCTTTAATCTTCTGCACCTTGATCACGGTGCGCTCCGCCGAGGGATGCAGCACGATTCCTTTTACGCCAATGCGCAAATTCTCCAGCTTCTGGAACTTTCCGCCGTCTCCTTCCAGTTCCACCGCTGACAGCGATTTCCCATCGATCACCACCGGGGCGGGCATGTGCAGTTCCCAACCAGTCGTGGTTACTCCCACCAGCGACACCTTCACGAGAATGCCCGTCAACTCCACCACCTCGCCCTTGTCTTCCGCCGCCACTGCCGGCGCGTTTGTCCACATCCCCGCGCACAACGTCACCATCGCTACCACCATGCCAATGGCCATCAGCCTCTTCATTCTGTCCTCCGTCGTATTTCGCACCACCCCGGGTCTCGAGGATTCTACTCCACACCTTTCCCTACCTACAGGCTTTTCTTCTCCGCGTCCTCTGCCTCCCTTCGGTGGTGTCTGCGTAAAAGCTTTTCCTTCGTACTGATTCCTGATTACCCTTCCGCGACTATGCTAACGTACCGTGTCTGCTTTCGATCGGAGGGCAACCGTGCCCGCAATCCCGCAACGCAACGGCGGTCCCAGCGCGCGCATCGCCGTCATCCCTGGCGATGGCATCGGCAAGGAAGTCACGCCCGTCGCCGTGAAATGTATCCAGGCCGTCGCAGCCAGGCGCAATCGCCCGCTAGAGTTCGTCCACTTCGACTGGGGCGCCGACAAATTTCTCCGCGAAAACGTCACCCTCCCCCCCGGCGCCGTCGAAATGCTTCGCGACGAATTCGACGCCATTCTCTTCGGCGCGCTCGGCGATCCTCGCGTGCCCTCCAACCAGCACGCCGCGGACATTCTCCTCGGTCTCCGCTTCAAGCTTGATCTCTTCGTCAACGCCCGCCCCACCGAACTCCTCCATGCGCGTTACACGCCTCTTCGTGACATCACCTGCAACGACATCCGCTTGATGGTCTTCCGCGAAAACACGGAAGGCCTTTACGTCGGCGTCGGCGGCTTCTACAAGAAAGATACGCCCGATGAAATTGCCGTCGAACAAGACGTCAACTCCCGCAAGGGCGTCGAACGCATCATCCGCCACGCATTCGAATACTGCCGCACCCACAAGCGCAAGCGCCTGTGCATGTCCGACAAGTCCAACGCCATGACTCACGCCGGCAATCTCTGGCAGCGCGTCTTCAAAGCCGTGCGCGCCGAATATCCCGAGGTCGAATCGCGCCACCTCTTCATCGACACGCTGGCCATGGAACTCGTCCGCGATCCCCGCCAGTTCGATGTCATCGTCACCAACAATCTTTTTGGCGACATCATCAGCGACCTTGCCGCGCAACTTGCCGGTGGCCTCGGGCTCGCTCCCTCTGCCAACATCCACCCCGGGCGCACCTCGCTCTTCGAGCCGGTCCACGGCTCCGCCCCCAACATCGCCGGGAAGGGAATTGCCAACCCCTTCGGCGCAGTTCTTACCTCCGGCTTGCTCATGGAATTTCTCGGCTGTCATGAAGAAGCCGCAGCGCTCAAGCAATCCGTGAAATCTGCCCTCAACGACAACATCGCCACGACCGACCTGGGCGGCTCTCACAACACGCAACAAGTCTCCGACTATCTCCTCAACCAGATCGCCAAACATTCTTGATTCGGTTGTTGATTGTTTCCGCAATCTCGGGTGAAAGCGCCGGAGGCGCGACAGAAGGCAGCCCTAGGGCGGAAAGCCCCGGGCTTCGCTCGAGGAAACGTGCAAGTCCCGCGGGGGCGGCACATTTTTGTCGCAAAGAAGCAGAACTTTACGCCTCAACCTTCAAGTAAAACCTGAAGGTTCTCGGACTGTTGCTCCTGCACTCCAAGATGTCAGCGCGCCGACATCTCAAGTAAAACTTGAAGGTTTGGTTCTCTCTTCTTCGGCGCTTTCCCTGTGCATTTCGCTGTAAGATTCTCCCCATGCTCATCCAATCCGCCATGAACGGCTCCCGTACTCGCGCCGAAAATCCCGCCGTTCCCATCTCTCCCGCCGAACTCGCCGCTTCCGCTAAGGCTGCGGTCGCCGCCGGCGCGCACGAATTGCACTTCCACGTGCGCGCCGCCGATGGGAGCGAATCTGTCGCGGCGCCTGACGGCGCTGCCGCCGTCACCGCCGTGCGTGCCGCTGCCGCCGGAATCCGCTTCGGTGTTAGCACCGGCTGGTGGATGGTTCGCAACACCGCCGCGCGCCACGCCGCCATCTCCGAATGGAAAGTTTTCCCGGACTACGCCTCGGTGAATTTCAATGAAGAAGGAGCGGTCGAGCTCGCGAAGCTGCTCCTCTCTCTTGGCGTCGGCATCGAGGCGGGCTTCTCCGGCCTCGCCGGCACGCAAGAGTTTCTCGCCTCCGGCCTTGCCCCGCGTTGCCTGCGCCTCCTTCTTGAGCCCTTCGAGCCAGACGTTGCATCCGCGCTGCAAAACGTCGCCGCCATCGAAGCCGCGCTCGATCGCGGCGGAGTAAAACTCCCGCGCCTCCTCCACGGATGCAATCAAACCGCGTGGCCGGTGCTCGACTTCGCGGTCTCTCACGGCTACGACACGCGTGTCGGCTTCGAAGACGTTCTCACGCTCCGTGATGGCTCTCCCGCGCCCTCCAACGCCGCGCTCGTCGCCGAAGTCCTTGGCAACTTGTAAAGTCAAGTTGCGATCATTTCTTCCTTCACATTTGCACGTAAATTCTTTCTTTTCCGGTTCTTTGCCCTTGTGAAATCTGTCCGTCAGGTCTTCACCTGGATCGCGTGAAAAAAGCCATTCGATACTCTTCGAGGGACGCAACTCCGCCTGCGACCCGAATCCATTTGTTCCCTGGAGGATCCATGTCAGCCGTTGTAGCAGCCATTCCCGCCAGCGAGCAGCAGAGGCGCTCTATCCGTTCGCGCTTCGCGAAGCTGTTGGGAGTGACGCTGGTTGCGTTCACTTTCCTGACCTTCGCTTCTCCAAACATCGTCCGTGATAATCATCCAGCCTCGTCCGTTCCGTTCATGACCATCACTGCGGACTCACAGTCCACCGGCGAACTCACAGGTAAAGTCACCTACGAAGGCACGCCAAAGAAATTCAAGCCCATTGATATGTCCGCGGAGCCCAACTGCAAGAAGTTCTATGACACGCCGCCGCTTCCCGAAGCCAGTATCACCGGCCCGGGGAACGCGCTGCAGAACGTCATCGTGTATATCTCCGAAGGCGCGCCGGACGAGAAGCCCGCCACTGGCCCCGTCGTTCAGATCAACCAGCGCGGGTGCCGCTATGCGCCCCACGTGGTTATCGCCGAAGCCGGCCAGGAGATCTGGGTGAAAAACGACGACAGCGTCACGCATTCGATCCATCCGCTCGCGCGCAGCAACGCGGAGTGGAATCGCTCGCAGCCTCCCGGCGCTCCGCCGGTCGTGATCCGCTACGAGCAGCCGGAGTTCATCCGCGTGAAGTGCGAACTCCATCCCTGGATGCGCGGTGTGCTCGCCGTTTTCAAAAACTCGCACCACGCGGTCACAGACGCGAACGGCGGCTTCACCCTGCCCGACCTGCCGCCGGGAAAATACACGGTGACTGTCTGGCACGAAACATACGGCACGCAGTCGAAGCAAATTGTGATCACCGCGGGCGAAACGCAAACGCAGAACTTCGTCTTTAAGGTCACGCCTTACTAACAAACCGTTAGCCATTAGCCGTCAGCGACGGTCCGAAAGTCTTAAGCCTCCAGCCCCGGAGGGGTGACACAACCTGCTGCTCCAAAAACTCACAGTTCACTTCGGCAAACCTTGAGGAAAACTTTAAAGGTCAGCGCGGCGGCGGCGTAAAGCCGCCGCTAGCTGATCTCTGCTTGGAATTTTCTGCGCGCTCTGCGCTTCTCCGTGATCTCCGCGTAAACTCTTCGTCTTCAACCTTTCCGCACCATCAGCGCAATAAACACTCCCATCAAAAATCCGCCGATGTGCGCCCACCACGCTACTCCGCCTGCCCCAGCCATCCCCAACCCGCCAACCCCCGCCAGGAATTGCAGCACAAACCAGTAGCCCAAAATCAGAAACGCCGGCACCGGAATCAGAAAGATAAAGAAGAATGTCAGAATCCGGTGCGTCGGAAAATACACCGCATACGCCCCCATCACCCCGCTGATCGCGCCGCTCGCCCCCAGCGCAGGAATCGACGAATGCAGATTGAACAGCACGTGAACCAGTCCCGACCCGATCCCGCAGAAAATGTAGAACACCAGATAGCCGAAGTGCCCGAAGACGTCCTCGATGTTGTCTCCGAAAATATAGAGGAACAGCATATTCCCCAGCAGGTGCATCCACCCGCCGTGAAGAAACATGCTGGTGAAGAGCGGTTCGAGGGCGAGGCTGGCGGACACGTGCCCGGCCACAAACGCCGGAATGCGTGCCGGCACCGTGGCATTTGCCAACACAAAAACCTGGAACGCACGCGGCGGGAGGGTTAGTTGGTAGAGGAACACCAGCACATTTGCGACGATCAATAGGATGTTGACGAAAGGGAAGCTCTTGGTCGGATTAATATCCTTCAGCGGAATCATGGATTCGCCAGCATAGCAGACTTGCCTATTTGAAGGCGGCCTAGGCAAACGAAACACAGTCTTGACTTTTAGAGGGCATTCTTGCTCGGGATGAGGTTCTGGCAAAACCTTCAAGTTTTACTTTAAATGTCGGCGCGCCGACATTTCTCGAGGACGCGCACCTCTTGCTTGGGTACGCGACGGTCGTTGGAACGACTCTTCATTAACGTGACCAGCGGCGAGTGACCGGTCTCGAGACCGGCCACTACAAAAGCTGGCGTCGCTTTGCACGGGCAGCGGCTTCTATCGATACTCTTCGCAAAACCGCGGCGCGTCGGGGCCCTCGAGCATGCAGCTTCGTCGGATCTCTTCGGTAATCACCCGGCACGAATTGTCGGCGTCGCACGCCGCGCGCGTCCCGGGCGCCACGCGCCGGCACTGTTCCACCAACTCGTGGGCGCGATCCTCGCCGATGGCACTGCGGCAGGCCCGCCCGCGATGCTCGCGGCCGCTGCGTCCCCGGACCACAAAATCCGCGCGGCAACCGTGATCCACCCAAATGCCGCGGTCATCGGCGCCCCAGGAATATCCCTCTTGGCAGGCTGCGTCGCTGCGCTGCTTGGCCAGTTGTGCGCCGCTGCGCGTGTCTACTGCGCAGTAATTCCTCCGGCCGTCGTCGGAGGCGCAGTAGAGCGATTGCCCTGGGCCGCCGACTGGCTCGCCGTATTCCGGTCGCTCGTTAGGCTGTACGACAAAGTCTCCGCGGCAGCCTTTGTCCACCCAGACGCCGCGCTCGTCGAAACCCCACGAATAGCCTTCGGTGCAATCCGCCTGGCTCCGCTGGCGTAGCAGGTCAACGTCACCCCGCGTATCCGCCTGGCAATAGTGCAGCCCCCCGTCATCGGACGAGCAGTGCACCACGGTGTTGCCGCCCCAGTTTCCGGCGGGCACCGCAACCTGAACGACGAAGTCCGCGCGGCAGCCATGATCCACCCAAATCCCGCGGCCGTCGTAGCCCCACGAATAGCCTTCCTGGCATCCCGCGCCGCTGCGCTGCTTCACGAGCGCCACGCCGCCGCGCGTGTCCACTTCACAATAGTGTTTGTGACCGTCATCGGAAGGGCAATAGAGGGTTTGCCCGGTGGGAGCCTGCATTGTGAAATAGGCACGGCAACCGTGATCCACCCAGATACCGCCTCCGTCGTAGCCCCAGGAGTAACCCTGCTGGCACGCCGCGCCGCTGGTCTGGTTCGTCAGCGTCACGCCATTGCGCGTGTCGGCCTTGCAGTAATGCCGGTGCCCGTCATCGGAAGAGCAGCCAATCGTCTGCGCGCGCGCCCCCGCCGCGCCGGCCAAACACACCGCACCAAGAAACAAAACCATTCTGGAAATCCGCATGATTTGTCTCCGTCAGGAAAAGTTTCACGCTGACGGTTACGTTACTGCGCCCGCGGGCAAACCTCAAACACATTCTTCGACCTCCGCGCTCCATCCGCAACGATTCCCCCGTTGTAACGCCGCCATCCTGCCGGCTGTTTTCGTCGGCTTGTGCGGGGTGAGGATAGCCAACGCCGGCGCCGAAAAACGTGGCCCTGCTGGGACGCGCCTTGGCTGCCGCGCAGAGCCACTCGGTAAGAAGGCAAGAGTGGCCGCCAGGGTCGGAAAGGAAGAACGGAAGGTAAGCCATCAAGGGGCGACACGTCTCTTGCCCCGATGGTTGTTCGTTTGCGATTGCGCAATGTCGGCGCGCCGACATTTCAAGTTTTACTTGAAGGTTGTTCGAATGGGCTTTCCACCCCGCCCAGGCAAGAGTGCCTGTGCCCCGCCGCCCTTCTCCCGCTTTCTTCCACAAGTTCGCTACGCGCGCATTGCTCTGCTTTGGCTTCTATGTTATTTAACTTAGTCCTGCATGTGCGTCCCGCTTGCTCAGAGACTCGCCGTATTCCTCTTCCCAAGCGAACGCGCCGACATTTCATGCCTGCCCGCGAAACGGAAGCCATCATCTTGAAAACCTTCCCGCTGGGCGAGGCCGATCGCCTGGTCAGTTTTTTGGGTCGCAGTTCGGGGCGCATGCGGGGTGTAGCCGCCGGCGCGCGCCGCATCAAGAACCGCTACGGCTCGACTTTGGAACTGCTGGCGCACGTGCAGCTCTGGTATGTGGAACGCGAAACCCGGGAACTGGTGCGCATCCAGCAAGCCGAGTTGCTCGAGTCGTTTCACAAGGCGCAGAGCGATTACGCCTTATCGACCGGCCTCGCGCTAGTCAGCGAAACCGTCGAGCTGGTTTTGCCTGAGCACGAGCAGAACGAGCCGATGTTCCGGCTTATCCTGCTGACCGTGCGCGAACTCGAACGGCGCGGCAATGGCACTCTGCCTCTCAGCTACTTCGCATTCTGGACGGTGCGCCTGGCGGGATGGCTGCCGCGCTTCGATGTTTGCGCCGCATGCGGCAAGCCCTTCGGCAAGCAGCCAGCGTATCAGGCTTCGTGGCATCCCGGCCTGCTCTGCAAAGAGCATCGCCGTCCCGGCATGAAGCCGCTATCGGCCGAGGCGCGGCATCTTGCGGAAGTGTTCACCCGCGAGCGGCTTGATAAACTGGATGCCGCGTTCGCGTCGCAGCCGTGGAGCAGGGAATTGCACGAGGCGGCGCTGAACTGGATCGAGCATCACACCGAGCGAAAGCTCGGTACACGCGAATTGCTGGAGACGTCGTGAACGGAAGAAGAAGCGGTAGAGGCCAACCTTTAGGTCGGTCGGTTTTACAAAACAGCGGTGAAGACACCAGCCCAGAGGCTGGCGACTACTCAGGCGCGGTTGCGCGATGAAGCCATCAACTAAATCCGTGGCGGCCAAGCCCAAGGGTTTGCTCTTCCAGGATCTGATCCTGAAGCTCATGCACTTCTGGGGAAGCGAAGGTTGCGTACTCCAGCAGCCCTACGACACGGAAGTCGGCGCCGGCACCATGCATCCGGAAACGTTTCTCCGCGTGCTTGGGCCCACGCCTTACCGCGTCGGCTACGTGCAGCCTTCGCGCCGCCCCGCCGACGGCCGCTACGGCGAGAATCCCAACCGCCTGTACAAGCATTTTCAGTATCAGGTGATTCTCAAGCCTTCTCCCGCGCACATTCAGGACATGTACTTGCGCAGCCTCTCGGCCATCGGAATCGATCTGCGCGCGCACGACATTCGCTTCGAGGAAGACAACTGGGAATCGCCTACGCTTGGCGCCTGGGGCATCGGCTGGCAAGTGCTGCTCGACGGCCTTGAGATCACTCAGTTCACCTACTTCCAGCAGAGCGGCGGCATTGACCTTGACCCCATTTCGGTCGAAATCACCTACGGCCTTGAACGCATCTGCGCCTTCCTACAAGACGTCGCAAGCGTCTACGACATCCGCTGGAGCAACGACAAAACGTACGCCGAAATCCGCCTAGCCGAAGAGCAGCAGCTTTCCACTTACAGCTTCGACCGCAGCGACGCAAAGGCCCTGCGCTCGGAATTCGAATTGCACGAAAAGGAAGCCAAGGAGTTGCTCGATGGTTGGAAGAATCGCGGCGAGACGATTGGCGGTTCGCAGGTAGGCTTGAAGCGCTACCCGATTCTGGCGGCTTACGACCACTGCCTCAAGTGCTCGCACCTGTTCAATCTCATGGACGCCCGCGGGGTCATCTCCGTGACCGAGCGTGCCGCGCTTATGCAGCGCGTTCGAACGCTCTCTTGCCGGGCGGCGGCGGCCTACCTGGAGCAGACCACCGGCGTGACCCCGAAAGCAGGGGTGCGCGCATGAGGCTGGCAGGCATTCCTAAAATGGAAAAATCGTTCGAACAACCTTCAAGTAAAACTTTAATTGTCGGCGCGCCGACATTTCCCGCTTTAGCAACCGGCAGAGAGAGGGGTATACCGCCTTCTTCGCCTTTCGCAGTGGCCGATCTTCCGGTCGACTCTTCCTCGGTACTTGTGCGGGACCTGGCCGGTCTAAAGACTGGTCACTACCCAAAGCAAATCTGTAATCGGGCGGTGGCTCGATGACTCCCGCCAAAAAGCCAACCCCTAAGACCAAGCCGGCCAAGATTTCCGCGAAGCCCGATCAACGCATCGAACTCCTCTTTGAGATCGGAGCGGAAGAGATTCCCGCCGGGATGCTTCCGCGCGCCACGAGCGAACTCAAAGCCATCCTGGACCGCCACCTGGCCGCCGAGAACTACCAGCAAGGGGTGACGATCGAAACCTTCGGTGGCCCGCGCCGCCTCACCGCCTGGGTCCGCGGGCTGCTTGCGAAACAGGCCGACGTCGAAAGCGAAGTCACCGGCCCGCCCAAGTCCGTGGCCTACGATCCATTCGGAGCTCCCACGCGTGCAGCGGTCAGCTTTGCGGAGCGGCAGGGCGTACCGCTGCCCCAGGTGTACCTGGTGCAGACGCCCAAGGGTGAATATCTCGCCGCCAAAGTCGTAAAGCGCGGCCGTACTGCACACGAACTCCTACTCGAAATTCTGCCCCGCGTCATCCATGACCTGCCCTGGCCTCGCACCATGACCTGGACGGGCCTGTCCGGCGCGCGCTTCATCCGCCCGATTCGCTGGCTCGTGGGCGTGCTCGACGGCAAGCCGCTGAAGTTCGCCTTCGGCGGCCTCACCGCCGGAGACACCACGGTCGGCCATCGTTTCCTCGGCGCGAAGCAGATCCGCGTCACGGGCTTTGCCGATTATGAAAAGAAGTTGCATGCCAACGGTGTTATCGTCCGTCCTGCCGAACGCGGCGAAAAGATGGAGCGCGAACTCGCTGCCTACGCGAAGCGTACCGGTCATCAGGTGCACGCCGATCCCGACCTGCTGCAACTGGTCACCTACCTGAACGAATTTCCGCACGTCATTGAAGGCAGTTTCGATCCTGCGTTCCTCGAATTGCCCGACGAAATTCTCATCACCGTGATGCGCGACCACCAGAAATATTTCGCCGTGGAAAAGCGGGGCGGGGAACTGGCCCCGAAATTCCTCGCGGTCATCAATCTGGCCAAAGACTCCCAGGGCCTCGTTCGTGCCGGACACGAACGGGTCCTGCGCGCGCGCTTTGCCGACGCGCGCTTCTTCTGGGAGTCCGACCAGAAAGTCCGCCTCGCGGACATTCTCCCGAAGCTCGAAAAGATCACCTACGAGTCGCGCCTCGGTAGTTATCACGCCAAGGTCGAACGCATGCGCGCCATCGCCCGCTGGCTTACCGAGCAGTGGTACAACCTCGGCATGGTCGAGGCGCACGTGGCCGATGCGGACCGCGCCGCGGAGCTTGCCAAGTGCGATCTCGCGACGGAGATGGTTCGCGAGTTCACAGAACTCCAAGGAGTTGTCGGTGGACTCTACGCCCGCGCACAAGGCGAACCCGAAGTGGTGGCCGACGCGGTCTACGATCACTATCGTCCCGTGGGCCTGGATGATCCCATTCCACGTAACCTTATTGGGTGCGCCGTGGCCTTGGCCGACAAGTTCGATTCCATCGTGAGCTGCTTCACCGTAGGCGTGGTGCCTACGGGTTCAAGCGATCCCTACGCTTTGCGCCGCGCCGCGCTGGGCATCATGAAGATCATCCTCGATCAAAAACTTCCCGTTTCGTTGTCGCTGGCCGTCGGTGCCGCCTCGAAAGCGCTCGTCACCAACCCGCCGAAGAAAACGGTTACGCCACAGCAGGAGCAGCAGGTGTTGGAGTTTCTCGAGGAACGCGCCAAGTTCGTGCTCAAGGAAAGATTCGGATACGCCTATGACGAAGTCGCCGCGGTTTTTCAGGCCGGGGCCGACGACCTGGTGGACGCCGAGAAGCGCCTGCGCGCGCTCAAGACCATCCGCAAGTCGCGCAACTTCGAGCCGCTGGCCGTCTCCTTTAAGCGCATCCGCAAAATTCTGGAGAAGGCCAACGTGCCCGCCGAGGAGTTGCAGCACGTGGATATCCAGCTGTTTGACAGGGACGCAGAGAAAAATCTCCACCTGGCCGTGCGCAAGGCGGCGGCAAGTGTTAGTGTGGACAAGCGCGCGGGGAAATATTTGGAGGCGCTCGAAGAGATTGCCGGATTGCGCAAAGTAGTGGACAGTTTCTTCGAGGAAGTAATGGTCATGACCGAAGACGAAACGGTGCGCAAAAACCGCCTGGCGCTGCTGGCCGAGTTGCTGCGCGAGTTCACCACGATCGCCGACTTTTCCGAGCTTGGCGGCGAGACGTAGACCAGCAGCTTGCCATACCATTAGGAGGCCGTTGGGTGACGCTGTGGTTTTTGTTAGAGGCCGGGAGCTCTGCAGCGTTTGTTGCTGGCGCTTTGGCTGCTGCGAGGCTGGCGCACGCAAAGATCATCGGCTATGCGGCGGTGCTCTCTCTGGGCTTTCTTTTGGCCCTCCTGAACGGGTGGGCAGTGGATCGCGTCGGGCGCTATTCCTATCGTTCCGCGCAGTGCCACTCGGTAAGAAGGCAGGAGTGGTCGGCTCGCGCCGCCTATTTCGGACTATTCGTTTGGATTTGCGTGGCCCTCTTCTTAGGCGTGGGGGTCTCAGGATTGGTTTTGCGCGCGATCGGGAATGCGGCAAACCTTCAAGTAAAACTTTAAATGTCGGCGCGCCGACATTTGATGTTGCGAGACGGTAGTGGCCGGCCTTTGGGCTGGTTCTTCCTCGGTTTGCAAGCTCGGAACGGACCTAAAGGTCGGCCACGCGAAAGACCGCTCGAGTGGCGGTCGCAACAGAACGATCTTCTTCCGGCGCATCGAGCGCGGCGCTC
Organism: Candidatus Acidiferrum sp.; assembly: GCA_035262705.1. Taxonomy (GTDB): domain Bacteria; phylum Acidobacteriota; class Terriglobia; order Acidiferrales; family UBA7541; genus Acidiferrum. Next base: position 11,599 of record DATFSI010000192.1, read on the forward strand.
CAATCTCAAATCGGGCGCCGCCTGGTTCGCCAGTAAACGGCAAGTCACAACCTAAGCGAGGCGTAACGTGAAAAAATGGGTCTATTTTTTCGGTGCAGGCAAAGCGGAAGGCGACGGGGAATGGCGCGACCTTCTGGGCGGCAAGGGGGCGGGTCTGGCCGAGATGACCAAGATTGGCCTCCCCGTTCCTGCGGGTTTCACCATCTCCACGGAGACCTGCGACTACTTCTATAAGAACGGCAAGAAATATCCGTCCGAGCTCAACAAGCAGGTCATCGATAACGTCAAGAAGCTCGAGAAGGTCACCGGCAAGAAACTTGGCGATCCCAAGAGCCCCCTGCTCGTCAGCGTGCGCTCGGGCTCCGCGCGTTCCATGCCGGGCATGATGGAGACGATTCTCAATCTTGGCCTGAACGACAAGTCCGTCGAAGGACTGGCCAAGGCCACAGGCAACGACCGGTTCGCCTACGACGCGTATCGCCGCTTTGTGCAGATGTATTCCACGGTCGTGATGGGCATGTCCAAGGAGGACCTGGAACACCGCTTGCGCGACATGAAGAAGCGCCTCAGCGTGAAAGAAGACACTGCCGTACCCGCGAGCGGCTGGAAGGATCTCGTCAGCGAGTACAAGCAATACTTCAAAGAGAAGTCCGGCCACGCGTTTCCTGACGATCCGATGGAGCAGCTCTGGGGCGCCATCGGCGCGGTGTTTGGCTCCTGGATGGCAGAGAAGGCGGTCACCTACCGCCGCGTGGAGAAGATCGCCGGGCTGCTTGGCACGGCCGTCAACGTGGTACAGATGGTGTTCGGCAATACGGGAGACAACTCCGGCACGGGCGTCTGCTTTACGCGCGACCCCAGCTCCGGTGAGAAGATTTTCTACGGCGACTATCTGACCAACGCGCAGGGCGAAGACGTGGTGGCCGGCATCCGCACTCCGGTTCATCTCACGGAGCTCAAGAAGATCATGCCCAAGGCCTACGAGCAGCTCGAAAAGGTTCGAGTAAAACTTGAAGGTCACTACCAAGACATGCAGGACATGGAGTTCACCATTGAGGAAGGGAAACTCTACATGTTGCAGACGCGCACCGGGAAGCGCACCCCGGCCGCGGCGTTCAAGATCGCCATGGACATGGCCACCGAAAAGCTCATCACCGAGGAAGAAGCTCTGTTGCGCATCAAGCCGGAAGACATCGAGCGGCTCTTCTATCCGGTGATCGATTCCAAAGTGGACAAGATGGCGTTGAGCAGCAAGGTGCTGGCAAACGGTATTGACGCGGTGCCCGGGGCGGCCGTCGGCAAGGTGTGCTTCAGCGCAGCCGATGCCGAGGAATGGGCGCATCGCGGCGAGAAGGTGATTCTGGTACGCCGCGAAACCAGCCCGGAGGACGTTGGCGGCATGGCCGTGGCCCAGGGCATTCTCACTGCTACCGGCGGAAAGACTTCGCACGCTGCGGTGGTGGCACGCGGCTGGGGCAAGTGCTGCATCGTTGGCGCGGAAAGCCTGGACATTGACTACAAAGCGAAGCAGATGACCGCTTCGAAGAACGGCAAGGTGGTGAAGGAAGGGGACTGGCTGACGCTGGACGGCAGCGAAGGCATCGTCTACGCCGCACAATTGCCGCTGGTGACGCCAGAATTCCCGAAGGCTTACCACACCATCATGAAGTGGGCGGATGAGATCCGCACCCTGGGCGTGCGCACCAATGCGGATACGCCGCAAGACGCCCGCAAAGCCATCGAGTTCGGCGCGGAAGGCATCGGGCTGTGCCGGACCGAGCACATGTTCTTCACGGACTTTGAATTTCCGGAGAAGAGCGCGCAGCGGCAGCGCGCGATCGAGGAAATGATCGTCGCCGATAACCGGGAAGCGCGCGTCAAGGCGCTCGACAAATTGTTACCGTTCCAGAGACGTGACTTTATCGGTATCTTCAAGGCCATGGACGGATTCCCGGTCACTATCCGCCTGATGGATCCACCGCTGCACGAGTTCGTGCCGCACGACCGCGAAAAGCAGGCAGGACTCGCCAGGGATCTGGGAATTCCGGTGGAAACCGTGGCGCGGCGCGTGGAGCAGTTGCACGAGGCCAATCCCATGCTTGGGCATCGCGGTTGCCGCTTGTCCATCACCTATCCAGAGATTCTGGAAATGCAGGTGCGGGCCATCATTGAAGCGGCCATCGAATGCCAGAAGAACAAAATCAAAGTGCTGCCAGAAATCATGATTCCCCTGACGCTCGACAAGAAGGAACTGGGCATCCTGACCGATGCCACAAGGCGCGTGGCGGACGACCTGATTAAGAAGACCGGCGTGAAATTGCCGTATCTCGTGGGGACGATGATCGAATTGCCGCGCGCGGCGTTGCTGGCCGATGAAATCGCCGAGGTGGCGGAGTTCTTCAGCTTCGGCACCAACGACCTGACGCAAACCACCATGGGCCTTTCGCGCGACGACGCGGGCCGCTTCCTGCCCGACTACGTGGACGAAAAGAAGGCTGGGGTGTTCGCTGGCGATCCGTTCCAGACGCTCGATACCAAGGGCGTGGGAATGTTGGTGCGCTGGGGCATCGAAAAGGGCCGAGAGACGCGTCCAAAGTTGAAAGTCGGCATTTGCGGCGAACACGGCGGTGACGCGGACAGCGTGAAGTTCTGTCACCAGGTCGGCATGGACTATGTGAGCGCTTCTCCGTTCCGCGTGCCCGTTTCGCGTTTGGCGGCGGCACAGGCGGTGGTGGAGGCCAAGAAAGCCGCAAAGGCCAAACGGAAGTAATTTGCGGGAGCAGCCTGCCTCCAAGCGCCCGGGGCAAGGAATGAAATTCCCGCTTTTACGGTTGTATTCTAGAGGGACGGTCGGCGTTACTTTGCATCCTCGGCCGTAAAAGCGGGAGCCACTGCTATTGCGCTCCAGGGGGGCGTGCTTCGGTGTGGAGAAATCTTCTCCGTGTGGCTGCGAGCCTGGCCTTGCTGCTGGTTTGCTCGGGCAGCAGGGCCGCCTCTAGTCCGTTGACGATGCACGGGCGCGTCCTCGATGAAAACGGGCAGCCCGTGGCAAACGTTCAAGTAAAGCTCGAAGGTTTGGGAATCGCCGGTGCCTCGGTGCTGACCGACGACGCCGGTTATTTTTCTGTTGCGAATCTTTCGCCCGGTACCTATTCCGTCCAACTGGAAAAGATCGGCTTCTTTCTTCTGCGCTCGCAAGAGATTCATCTCGCCGCGGACACGACGGAATTCGCATTCACCCTGAACCATATTCAGGAGGTGCGCGAGAAGGTGGACGTGGCGACCGACCCCAACCGCATTGAGCCTGAAGAGATGCCACAGTCGGCCGTGCTCACCTCCACGGAGATCTTCTATATTCCAATCCCCAATTCTCACAACTTGCAGCAGAGCCTGGTGGCCCTGCCGCAAGTCGTGCGCGACAACACGGCGCTGATTCATGTGGCGGGGTCGCGGGATACCCAGGCGCTCTATCTGCTGGACGGCTTCGATGTCGGCAATCCGGTAAGCGGCGCGTACACCATCCGCCTGATCGTGGACACGGTGCGCATGAGTGAAGTACAGACGGGGCGGCTCGGCGCAGAATACGCGCACCCCGGGACGGGGGTTTTGCGCTTCGAGACGCAGGAGGGGGACGACCACTGGCGCTTCAATGCCACCGACTTCATTCCGGGGATCAACAACCAAGAGGGCTTCCGCCTAGGGAACTACTACCCGCGGATTACCTTTTCCGGGCCCCTGGTGAAGGACAAGTTCTGGTTCCTGCAATCGTTCGATATTGACCACACGCTGGGAGTGTTGCGCGACGTTCCCGCCGACTTCGGGCCAAACACCACCGAGGAGTGGGGCGGCGACAGTTTTTCGCGGCTGCTGTGGCACGTGACGCCGAGCGACTCGCTGCACATCAGTTTTCTTTACAACAATGAGAGCGATACCAGCGTGGGCCTCAACGCGTTGCGCCCGCACATGGCCACCACCGACGACAGTGACAACCGCCTGTTCGGCTCCGTGAAGAACCAGTTGTGGGTGAACCACACGCTATTTGAGGTGGGCTTCTCCGAGGACCGCACTTACGGCGACTCGAACCCTCAGGGCACCGCGCCGTATATTCAGCTGGTGAATGGCGCGCAGGGAAATTTCTTCGCATCTACCGAAAACAAAAGCCGCCGCCACCAGGTGATAGCCGACGCCATTCATCCCGGCCTGCGGTGGCATGGCACGCATACAATCTCCGCGGGCGGCAATTTCTCGATTGTTGAGCTGATCAAATACGGGTCGCGCACCTCCATCCAGGCCGAGGACGCGCAGGGGCGCGTGGTGCGGCAGACGTCGTTTGTCGCTTATCCCGGGTTCGACGTGATCAATCACGTGGCAGGCGGCTTTCTCGAGGACAACTGGGTGGTGAATTCGCACTGGGTGATGCAGGCGGGCGTGCGCGCCGACTGGGATAAATTCGTCCGATCGGGGATGGTGGCGCCGAGCGCGGCGGTAAGCTACCTGCCGTTTGCGGACGGGAGCGGAAAGTTTTCCGTCGGTTGGGGCCTTTACAATGCGCCGCTGAACCTCTCGGTAATCGGGCAGACCTTGGACCAGTGGCAGGTGGACACGCTGTTTTCCTACGGGCCGAACTGCACGCCTCCTACGCTGCCTGGTTGCACGGTCACGAGTACCGGGCCGGCGACGAGCATCTTTGCGCTGCCCTCGAGTGGCTTACACCAGCCGTACTACGACATCACCAGCGCGGGCTGGCAACAGCGCTTCGGCAGGAACACCATTGCTTCTGTGGAATTGTTGGCGCGCAACGGTCACCGCGAACTCGCCTTTCAGACGCTGACGCCCGGGCAGATTGGCAGCATCTTCCTACTCGAATCCACGCGGCGCGATAAGTATCGCGGCGCTACTTTTTCCGCCCGGCACACCTTCCAGAATGGCGCGGTGTTGTTCGGCAGCTATACGCGATCGAAGGCCAACACGGATCAGGTCCTCGACCCCGTGCTGGGACAGCTCTATTTCGCGGCACAGCAGGGCGGACCGCTGAGCTGGGACGCGCCGAACCGCGCGCTTTCCTGGGGCACGATTCCCACACATCTTTGGGGCGTGGATTTCGCGTATTTCTTCGAGTACCGCACGGGCTATCCCTTCACCAGCATCGATCAACGCCAATTTCTTGTCGGCGCACCCAATGACCACCGCTTTCCGGATTACGCAAGCCTGAACATCAGCCTGGAGAAGAAATTCCGCTTCGGAAAATACCTGTTCGCTGTCCGCGGCACGATAGTGAACCTAGCCGATCGGCAAAACCCGGATGTGGTGGTGAACAACTTTGACGCCGTCGGCGTGAACCCGGGCTACCTAACTTTTCTCGGTGGGCAAGGTCGCGCGGTAACGGGCCGCTTGCGCTTCCTCGGCCGGCTATAGCAACTGATTTCGTCGGACGCTACAAATGGGGAGGGGAGGCGAGGCCGCTGGTGACGCGGAACCAGACGAGCGAAAGACAAAGAACGGCCAGAACTGTAATGCCCGAGATAATTTTCGCGTTGCGGGAGACGCCTGGGCGGCGCAGCAGCAGAATTTGTCCGACCAGCAAAACGGAACAGGCGATGCCGATGGCCGCGAAGGTCAGCAGCCAAGCAATCCCCGGAGGTTGCGGAACGAGCGATGGAAAATCGGGAACCTTGGACCGCAGCCAGGAGTCCAGCCACACATTTTCCACAGTAATAAGAAACAGACCGGAAGCGAGAAGCCAGGTAAGACTGAGCGTGAGCGACTTCCGGCCGGACGGCAAAGCCACCGAAGCCATAGGGCGTCCTCGATCGGAGGGGGACCTGGTAAGACTCTAAACCACGGGGGTGGTGGACTCCAGTTCGAAATAAGAAATTTTAGTTTGGAAACGAGCTTGTACCGGTACTAATCTTTTCGCCGACGTCATGATGACAAGGGACTTACCTCAAAGAATACAGGCGAATCCGGAGCAAGATACTCCCAAGGGCTGAAGCCGTACGGTCTAGCAGTCTAGAGGAAACTCCCAGGACGCAGGCAGGGGAGCATGCTACCTTTTTGGGGTTTCGGGCGTTTAAGAATTTGGGCCTAAGTGGTGGAGAATGAAGCGGACAAGCCGCTTCGAGGGAGAAGGAAATGGCGAATTTGAGGATGGTCTGGCGGCACATCGCGTTGGCCGCGATGTTGTTCGCGGCAATGGGTGGCGCGCGCGCGGCGTGGCCCCAGGCGGCAGAAGAGCACGGGGTTGTGCGCGAGAACATGGACCCGTCTGTCAAGCCGGGTGACGACTTTTTCCGCTATAGCAATGGCGGGTGGATCGAGCGGACGGAGATACCGGCGGACCGCGCTACGGTGGGAGCATTTTTGCTGCTGCGCGATAAAAGCGACAAGCGCGTGAAGGGACTGGTCGACGAAGCGCTGAAAGCGAACGCCGCGCCGGGAACGAACATGCGCAAGATGGCCGATCTGTACAACTCGTATATGGATGAGGCGGGAATCGAAGCCAAGGGCCTGGGGCCGCTCGAATCCCACTTGAAGGAGATTGCGGCCATCAAGAGCAAGAAGGAGTTGGCGTTTGTGCTGGGAAAAACCCTGCGTGCGGACGTGGACGCGCTGAACAACACCAATTTCCATACTGCCAATCTTTTCGGGGTATGGGTGGCACCGGATTTCGACGACTCGGATCACTACGCGGCGTACCTCCTCGAAGGCGGTTTGCAATTACCTGACCGCGAGTATTACCTGGGGCAGAGCGAACGAATGAAGAACCTGCGCGCGGAATACCAAAAGCATGTGGCCGCAATGTTGCAGCTGGCCGGGTTTTCCGAACCGGAGACTCGCGCTGCGAAGGTCCTGGAGCTCGAGCATGCCATCGCGGAGAAGCACCTGAGTCTGGCAGAGAACGAAGACATCCACAAGGCCAACAATCACTGGAAGCGCACGGAATTCGCTGCTAAGGCGCCGGGGCTCGATTGGGACGAATATTTCCGCGGCGCGGGCCTGGAGAAGCAGGCGAATTTCATCGTGTGGCAGCCGACTGCGTTTGTGGGTGAGTCGGCGCTGGTAGCGTCCGAGCCGCCGCAGGTCTGGCAGGACTGGCTGGCATACCATTTGATCGAGGCGTACGCGCCGGTTCTCCCCAAGGCGGTGGCCGACGAACGTTTCGCATTTTTCGGCACGGCCATGACCGGTGCGAGCGAGCAGCGGCCTCGCTGGCAGCGCGCGGTGAGTCTGGTGAACCAGCAACTGGGCGACGCAGTTGGCCAGATGTATGCCAAGGAATATTTTCCGGCGGAGTCGAAAGCGCGCGTGGACCAGATGGTGACGAACATCGTGACGGCGTTTCACAAGCGCATTGACGCTTTGGACTGGATGGACCCGGCAACAAAGGCGGAGGCGCAGGCAAAGCTGAAGACGCTGTATGTGGGCATCGGCTATACGGAGCAGTGGCAGGATTATTCGCGGCTGGAAATAAAGCCCGGCGAGGCGTTCGGAAACCTGTGGCGCGGGGGCCTGTTTGTTTATCAGGCGAAGATCGCGCAACTCGGCAAGCCCGTGAATCGCAAGCAATGGTCCATGACGCCGCAGACGGTGAACGCGGTGAACCTGCCGCTGCAGAATGCACTGAATTTTCCGGCGGCGATTCTGGAGCCGCCGTTTTTCGATGGCAAAGCCTCCGACGCTTTCAATTACGGGGCGATCGGATCGGTGATTGGGCATGAGGTGAGCCACACGTTTGACGCGGAAGGCTCGGCGTTTGACGCCAAGGGTGCTGTGCGCAACTGGTGGACGCCCGCGGACCTTGCGCATTTCGAGGCGTCAACGCAGAAACTCGTGGAACAGTACGACGCCTACCGGCCATTTCCGGACCTGGCGTTGAACGGAAAGCAGACGATAGACGAGAACATCGCGGACGTGGCGGGCATTG
>DATFSI010000193.1:0-5849 GCA_035262705.1 Candidatus Acidiferrum sp.
CGGTGTACTGATTTAGTGACAGCAGGTCGGCGGCTCTCTGCCGCCCTTCCGAGGTCGCGACGATGACGTGGGTCCCGCCAGTCATGCCCTTTACCTCGCAAAGTCGTTCCTTTCGGAAGAATTGAAAGATCTCCTCAATTACTCCTAAGCTTAAACACATGTGGTTAGAGAGTTCGAGAAGTGACATCTCTCCATTGAGATACAGGATTTTTAGTGCCAAATCCTCGAACAGAACGCGCCGGATCCCGGTCTTCTCCATCCGGTGGGGCACCATCAGTGGTCCATTACCAATATCTGTTATGGCATGCGTCACAGATCACCGCTGTCCTTGCCTGGAGACATATTTGGCACTGTAAAATCAACTCCTGACAAATACTTGGCAAATCAAGTGCCAATGTTCCCAGTTACCCACAGATGGATTCGTAACAGACGGACAACGGATTTTGGTGACGATCCAGAGCCGAACGCAACCTGACGCGGCGAGCCCGCTCACGCGTTCACGTTTGGTTTAACTTCAGACAGGTCTTTTACGGGATTTGAGGTTTTCGTCAACCGTGCATGCCGAGAAAAAACGTAAGTATTGTGAACCAAAGGGTTATAACCTCTGAATCTCATGGTCAGAGAATTGCACAGTGTTTATTCGTTGCTCTGCTTGATGACTCATGTTCGGCCAAGGAGCTTCTGTGAAATGTCTTCATCTGTATCCCTTAGCTTTCGCGCTCTTCATGGCCTTTGCCGCTGGTGCCGCACAAGCGGCCGTTGGGCATGGTCCACACCTCTTCCACGGGAAAAGGGGCAAGTCCTATTCGAGTGAACACCACCAAATGCAAAACCCGAAGCGCCGGGCCAGCCATTCCCAAAAAGCGCGCCGCCACAAGCAATCCAGCGCCGCATTTGCATCGGGGCCTTCCAGGTAAAAGATCCCGATCGTTCTGGTCCCCTGATCGCGCTGCGGCTACTTCGGGCTCTGGCGTGCGCGGAATGCTCACATCCTGAAGGGGATTTACACCGTCCAGAGAAACATAGAGGCTAGTAGCCATTTGCGAGGTAACCCCGTTTACCAGAAATAGGCGAATCGGCGTAAGTCGCTTACTTTCAACAAAAGCCCCGCCGCTTTTCGGAGCAGCCCCGTTTATCAGGACCTGACCCAGCTTAGTCACCCTGCAAGCTGCACCGATTCGTTGACTTAATCGAAACACACAACCTAAGATTGCGCACTGTGGCAGATAGCGACGCGCTCATCGGGCAGACAGTCTCGCACTACCGCGTCTTGGAGAGATTGGGCGGTGGCGGGATGGGCGTGGTCTACAAAGCCGAGGACACACGGCTGCATCGCTTCTTGGCGTTGAAGTTTCTTCCGGAAAATGTAGCGAGAGACGCCCAGGCGCTGGCGCGATTTGACAGAGAGGCTCAAGCGGCCTCGGCGCTGAACCATCCGAACATCTGCACCATCTATGACATCGGGGAAATGGATGGGAAAACTTTCATAGCTATGGAGTATCTCGAGGGCAAAACGCTTCGTGAATTGCTAGATTCAGGCAGTCTTCCAATGCGGGATATCGTTCCGATCGCCGTACAAATTGCGGAAGGATTGGCAAAAGCACATGAAGTGGGAATCGTTCACAGAGATCTGAAGCCCGAGAATCTCATGATTTCCCCCGACGCAGCAAAGATCCTCGATTTTGGCCTGGCGAAACTCGGACTGGACGGCGTGCACCAAGAGGAGACACAGTTCCCGGAAAGCGACTCCACGAAGCCCGGCGTCATTCTCGGCACATTTAAGTACATGTCACCGGAACAGGCCGGCGGCCGGAATCTCGATTTTCGCTCAGATCAATTTTCATTTGGCGTAGTGCTGTACGAGATGGTGACTGGGAAATACCCGTTCCAGAAGGCGTCGCTGCCACAGACGTTAATAGCCATTGCGCAAGAAGAACCATGCACAATCGAGTCGATGAATCCTGAAGTTCCGCCACCGTTCGGTTGGGTGGTAGAACGTTGTCTCGCGAAAGAACCCACAAAGCGCTACTTCTCGACGCGCGATCTGGTGCGTGATCTGGTCGCAATTCGGGACCGCCTCAGCGATCTGCGGCCCCTGCGACCGGGAGACCGAGCGAGTAACTTGCCCGCTGCAAGCACGGCACTGATTGGCCGGAAAAAGGAGTTGGATGTACTAAAGGAGTTGTTGTTGCGGCGCGACGTGCGCCTAGTAACTGTAACCGGCCCGGGCGGCATCGGGAAGTCGCATTTTGCCACAGAAGTCGCGCGCGAACTTGCCGACCAATTTCCGTCAGGCGTGTATTTCGTGTCGCTCGCCTCGATTTCCGACCCCAATATGATTGCTTCTGTGATTGCGCAAACGCTGGGAGTACGGGAGTCGGGAGGCCAGCGGCCGATCGAAGGCCTGAAACAGTACATGCGAAAAGCGGTCACAGCACCGTTGTTGTTATTAATCGACAATTTCGAACACCTGGTTGTCGCAGCGCCGCTGCTTGGCGAACTGCTCGCGCAAGTGCCGGCATTAAAGATTCTGGTTACCAGCCGGGCGGCATTGCGGGTCCACGACGAAAACGAGTTTGCATTGCCGCCACTTGCGTTGCCGGACCGCAAGGCACAGTTGTCACCTGCGGCGATGGCGGAGTCCCCTGCAATAGCACTTTTCGTACAACGCGCGGCAACCGTCAAGCCTGGCTTCGCCCTTACTTCGGAAAACGCATCCGCGGTGGGCGAGATCTGTGAGCGCCTGGATGGACTTCCGCTGGCAATCCAACTTGCCGCGGCGCGTATCAAACTACTGCCACCGGCGGCGATGAGAAGTCGCTTGGCGAGTCGTTTGCAACTCCTGACAAGTGGTGATAGAGATTTGCCTACCCGCCAACAGACATTGCGGCATGCGATCGATTGGAGCTACGACCTACTGGGTGAAGCGGAACAGAAGCTGTTTCGCAGACTTTCCGTATTCGCAGGCGGGTTCGCTCTGGAAGCCGCGGAATCGATCTGCGACACCAAGCAGGATCTGGGATTCGACATCCTCGATGGCGTGGCTTCAATGGTCGACAAGAGTTTGGTGCGGCAAGTGGAGCAAAAAGAAGGAGAGCCGCGTTTTCTCATGTTGGAGACCATGCGGGAATATGGCCTGGAAAAACTCGCTGTGAGCGGCGAAGAGGAACGGACCAGGAAGGCGCACGCGGCCTACTGCGTTGTGCTCGCAGAAGAAGCGGCGTCCGAGACCGACGCTAGCGAAGTAAAGGCGTGGATGGATCGTTTCGAAATGGAGCACGACAATTTTCGGGCCGCCTTAGACTGGCTAACGGAAAATTGCAACTCCGAGTGGAGCCTTCGTCTGTGCACAGCACTCTTCCGATTCTGGGAAACGCGCGAATATTTCACAGAAGGACGCCGGCGTTTGGAAGCGGCTTTGCAACTTCCGTCCACTGAATCGCAGAAGGGCGTCCGGATGCGGGCGCTGTTTTCCGCGGGGATTCTGGCTGGCAACCAAGGAGACTACGACGCCTCCATAAGGTTGCTGCAGGAAAACCTAGAGGTCGCTCGCCAGATTCAGGACCAACAAAGTATCGCAGTTTCTTTGAACGCGTTGGCTGTCTTCAGACGGGACATGGGCAATCTGGACATGGCGACCGAGTTGTTTGAAGAAAGCTTGGCGATGTGGAAACAACTCGGCGACCGTCTGGCGGTAGCCCGCGCTCTCAGCAACCTGGCGACCGTGAAGAAGTTTCAGGGAAACTACGAACAGGCGCGCGAATTGTACGAGCAGTGCCAGATCATTTTTGGTGAACTGCAGGACAGGTCGGGTATTGCCTGGGTGTTTAATCACCAAGCGGACTTGCTAAGAGAACAGGGCGACTTGTCCGGCGCACGGTGCTTCTACGAGTGTGGGATTTCGGCGTTTCGTGAGGCCAATGACCGATGGGGCATTGCAGGTTCGCTGGCCGATCTGGGGAACCTGACGCGCGAACAATGCGACTTCGCGGCGTCGGAGGCTTTGCATCGCGAAAGCCTGACCCTCTTCCAGGAGCTTGGGCACAAGCGCGGACAGGCCCGCGGACTCGAAGCGCTCGCTGCACTGGCGGCTGCCCGTTCTGATTCGGAAGGCGCGCTGCGGCTCGCTGGCGCTGCAGCCGCACTGCGGCAAACAATCGGGGCCCCTCTGACGGTTGCCGAGCAGACGAAACTCGAACAGTGCCTCGAGCCAGCGCGGGAGCAATTGTCTGCGACGGCAGCGCGGGCGGCTTGGCTGGAAGGATGGGTAATGCCGGTGGAAATGGCAGTGAAGGTGTTAGTGAGAAGAACTGAAAAGGACTGAAGATCAAGTGTGGGGCAGAAACTATGCATTGATTAGTGATCGAATTGTTGCAGGCGGCTGCGGTCACTCTGCCGTGGTTGGATCTATCATGCGACGCACGGCCGAGATCCGATTGGCCGGAAACCCACCGCGTTTCGCGTGTTCCCGGATGGTTGCTTCGTCTGGAGCGAGATAAACACAATATACCTTGTCGCCTGTGACGTAGCTCTGGAGCCACTGGATTTCCGGCCCCATGCCTTTGAGCACTGCCAGAGATTTGCGCGAGATCTCTTGGAGCTGTTCATCTGTTAGGTTTCCAGCTCCCGGTATTTCTCTCTCGATAACAAACTTCGGCATATGCTAACCTCCGATACTCCAACTCAGCGAGCTAGCTATCCTGGGGCCGGATAGTTCCTGCGTGCGGCCCAGACTGGGTTATCTTACACGAAACACGAATAGAACCGGGAGGTCATTGATGGATCTAAAGTCGGTTCAGAAGCCCCTGAAAGACCAATATCGAAGCGATCCATCCACTTCGCGAATTACTTTAAAGGCCAAGGGAGGCCAGACAGAGACGCCTATTGCGTGCTCCGTTGCGGTCGGCCGCACCATCTATCAGGCACAGGCGCACGCGGGGGTAGGCGGAGCTGGGACCGCCGCATGTTCTGGCGATTTGCTTCTTGGTGCATTGTCAGCGTGCGCTCAAATTACATGTCAGATGGTGGCGACAGCCATTGGGGTGCCAACAAAGAGCATTGAAGTGACGGTTGAAGGCGATTTGGACTTGCGCGGCACCCTTGGAGTTGCCAAGGATGTCCCGGTCGGTTTTGAGCAGATCCGTTTGCAGTTCGATGTCAAGGCGCCACAGGCGACACCTGAGCAGCTCCGCGCGCTTCGTGAGAAAACCGAACAATATTGCGTAGTTATGCAGACACTCGTTCAACCACCGAAGCTACATTCGGAGTGGATTACGTCGTGAGCCACTTGCGTGCAATGAACGCAGCCATCGAACTTTAGAATAACCTGAAGGGATAAAGGTAATTCGCGACGACAAGGTCGTGATATTGGTGGGCAGTCAACTCCCGATAAGTCCTGCCAGTTCAGACGGTCGATGCAACACTTCTCTAGTCGCATGACCTATCAAGCTTTTTCAGAAGTGCCTATCTCCAGGCCGTATTGAATTAGACCTAAGCAGAGCTTCTTTTTCTTTGAATTAAGTTTTGCAAACGAATTTAGGCTTTGAAATTCTTGTACTTAGACTTCGAGCTAGTGTTGCGCTCGGTGATTCGGACCTGGCAGCCCGATGGCGTTGGGGAGATTTCGTATACCCATTGACCTTGAAAAAGCAGCCGGGGATTGGCCGACGAACTCATTGGCCACAGCGCGGCCCTGACGTGATGGACGAGTTTTTCGGGGGACACGGATTCGAGCCGTTCGACCCAGACGGGCATTGGTTAATGGGCGAATGAACCAAGGCCCTACGATTCCGTCGACGACAACAAAATAACCTCCTTTGGCGTATCCCTCAGACGCTTTCGCAAGAATG
>DATFSI010000194.1:0-27562 GCA_035262705.1 Candidatus Acidiferrum sp.
CGTCGCGTCTTCGCCTTCCTGGTGCATCAATTCCACGGATTCATCAGGCAGCAAAAGCCAGATATTGATCGCCTGGCATTCCAGAATTTCCGAGAACTTCGCGCCAATCAGCGGCAGCAGTTCGCTCATCTCCAGCGTTGAGGAAAACACCTTCTCCAGGTCGTAAAGCTGCGTCAGGCGCGTGATCGAGGCCATCGTTCCGTTGCGTTCTTCCTCGTAGCCCTGCGCGGAGGCGATCGCCGTCGCGGCCACTTCCGCCGCCGGCATCAGCGCCCCCACGGACTCAGCGTTGATCTCTTCTTCGAACGCCAGAATCTCCAATGCTCCAATCAGTTCTTCTTTGTGGATGAGCGGCAAGTAGGTCAACGACAGCAAGGATTTCCGGATGTCCACGTGCGGATAATCTTCCCGCTTGATTTCCTCTCCCGTCCGGTTAATTGGCTCGGTTTGTTCCAGCAGCATTCCCAGCAGCCCGGAATCTCCCGGTATCTCGCCCTCGTGGATCTTGGCTTCCCCGACCGTTGCCCGCGGGAGCCAAAAGTCTTTTTCGCCGTCGCTCGCCAGAGTGTACACGTTGACCGCGGAATCGGCGATCAGTTCCGACACGAAGCGCGCGAAAATTTTTGCACGGGGGACAACTTCCTGCTCCGCGAGGAGCTGTAGCGAGAGAGGAGCGATATCAAGAACGGACTCTTGTTCCTGGCTAGCCAATGCTCTGCTTTCCGCCTGGTGGGTTTATTGCGGGGAAACCACCAGCCCACTGCTTACCTTGATTTTTGTCCCAAGATTATCTAAGTTGTCCGCGCACTCTAACAAAGCGATACTGGGGTGTCAATGCGGCAGTCTGGGACCCCCGCTGCCGGGAAGGGTTGCGCTCTTGGATATCGACACGCGAACTTTTGACGGAGTCAAAATTGTCACGCTCATCGGCCGCCTTAGCATGGGCCCCGCACTGGACCGCTTCAATGCGACCATGAACGAACTGTTGAGCCACGGTCAGTCCAAAATCGTCTTGAACCTGGAAGGCGTCCCCACCATCGATTCCAGCGGCATTGGGATGCTCGTCCGCCATCTCACCACGGCCAAGCAGTCCGGCGGCGCCATTCGCCTGCTGAAACCCTCCAAGTTCACCTTGCAAACCCTCAAAATGGTTGGCCTGTTGAATCTCTTCGCCACCTTTGAAGAAGAAGCCGCCGCCGTCGCTTCTTTTAAATAGTCGCTTCATTCGCCCAAGGCATTGCAATCCCGGAGGGCACGGCTTTAGCTGTGCCGAAAACCAAGCAGAAGCCCTTGGCGTTATCTCTTGAGGGAATTACCTTTCAAGTAAGCTCAAATTTTTCGCTGGCCTCTTCGACCGTCGGATAAAACTTCACAATGCGGTCCACATGCGTCATCTGCAGCGTGCTTTCCACGATTCCATCCCCCACCACCATGCGCATTACGGCGCCCGTCTTCTGCAGCTTGGCGTTGCACATCACCAGGATGCCCACTCCCGTGCTGTCGATAGCGTCGAGTTCCCGCAGGTCCAGCACGACCTTTTTCACGCCGTTCTTCATTAAGTCGTTGATCGACCATTCCACTTGGCGGCTGTCGTTCCCCATCAGCAGTCTTCCCCGTAATTCCAGAACCGTGATTTCCGGAGTCGCCTGTTTCTTTTCCAGTTCGAGGATCATTGGAATCTCCTTGTGGTTGGTCGAATTTGCGCAAGGCCCCTGGTCGGAGCTCCCCATGAGGACGCGAACACTCTATTAGGCATTTGATACTATTTCCGGCCTGTGCCTGAGTCAACCGTCCTTCTGCGATCTACATCCTGCCGGCGGGCACGTCAAAAAACTGATTTGAGGGTAGAATGCTCTAATGCGTTCGGGCGTCCTCCTATTTTTTCCGCGCGGTGCGGCACTTCTTCTCGCAAGCTGCCTGTTGGTTGCACCCTTATGCGCCAGCCGCTGCGATCTCGCTTCTTGTCTCCTGGGTGTACCTCAGCAATCAGGCGATGGCTGCCATCATGAGTTCGCACGAGCCGGTGGCAACGCGATTTCCTTTTTGTCAATTCTTTCGACCTCCTGCCAAAACACCGATTCCTTATTCATAGCGCCACCCGTCCAGCAACTCCGTTTGTTGCCATCTGTTGCCAATCTTCACCCGCTCTTTCTCGCACTCCCAATCGATTTGCTCTACCCGGCGCCACGCGGTGGCACAGCTGTTTTCCTCGCGCGCGATTCTTCCCCTGGCAGCGCTTCCTCTGCTCCTACCATCTCACCCCTTCGCGTCTGAGAGCGGACCGCCACAGAAGGCGGTCCTACAAATGCCTGGCCAACACGAATCTGCATCGCTTCGCATTTCGTTACCGGCCGATTTTTCGTATCCCGAAGCCGAAATCGCGCTCTAATTCTTGTCGTCGCTTGGAGGCTTTATGAGCAGTTCCCGCAGAAATTTCTTCCAGAACGCCGCGCTACTCGGGGCCGGCTGGGTTGGTCTCCGATCGCGTCTGCGAGCGGCCACCACAACCAAAGCCGCTCCACGCCCGCATGTACCCGTCCTCACTCCCGACGTGCCTGATCTCCCTTTCACGCTGGACGGCACGACAAAGGTCTTCCGCCTCCGCGCCGAACCCGTGAAACGCAAAATCGCCCCTTTCAAAACCATTGACGTCTGGGGCTACAACGGCTCCTCCCCAGGCCCCACCATTCAGATCACGCAAGGCGATCGCGTCCGCATCTACGTCACCAATGCGCTCCCCGAAAGCACCTCCATGCACTGGCACGGCCTCGAAGTCCCCATCGAGCAGGACGGCGTGCCCTTCATCAGCCAGAAGCCCATCGCGCCCGGCGAAACCTTTACCTACGAATTCACCGTCCACCAGGAAGGCACTTTTTTCTATCACGCGCACAGCGCCATGCAGGAGATGATCGGCCTTCTCGGTCTTTTCATCGCGCACCCGCAATCCCCCTACACACCGCACGCCGATCACGATTTCGGTGTTGTCCTCCAGGAGTGGGCCATCCTACCCAACAACTCCGTCCCCAACACCGCCAGCATGGAATTCAACTGGCTCACATTCAACGGCCTTTCCGCTCCCGCGACCACGCCTCTCGTCGTCCGCCTCGGAAGCCGCGTGCGTCTACGTTTCGTTAACCTCGGGATGGATCATCACCCGATCCATCTTCACGGACACCAGTTCTTCATCACCGGCACCGAAGGAGGCCGCGCTCCGGAATCCACCTGGTATCCCACCAACACCGTGCTTGTCGGCGTCGCGCAGGCGAAGGTCGTCGAATTCGAAGCCAAATATCGGGGAGACTGGATGATCCATTGCCATCTTCCCCACCACATGATGAACAGCATGATGGATCTGCTGCGTGATCGTCAGATGCAGACCGCCGATACCAGCAATCCCCGCGCGCTCTCGCAGATGGAAACGCTCGCGCGCAGCATCGGCGTCGAACATGTCCACCACTCACCCATCGCCGAAAACGCCAACTCCGTTCCTGGCTTTCCCCAGGACGCCTTCATGGAAATGTCCATGGACAACGCCGAAGGCGTCTCCAAGGCGGAAACCCACGGTCTGCCTGCCAACTGGAGCGCCGGCATGATGGGCATGATGACCATGCTGCGCGTTCTCCCCGACGACAAATACAACGAAATCCAATCCCTCATTCGCAATCCGCAAACTCCCGAGCCCGAGGAGCACCACGACCATGCCTCTTGAATCTTCTCGTGGCACAGGCACTCCTGGCTGTGCTCGCCGTTACGTTATGCACCGAATGAATTTGAGGGTGCTTCATCCTTGGTTTGTAACGCCAAAATCGTTCTTCTCTTGTCTCTGGTCTCTGTGCTCTTCCTCTGTGAACTCTGTGTTCAATCTTCTTCTTTTTTCCGGGAGCCGCTCCATGCGTTCACCTACCTTGACCTTTTTCAGACTCATTTTCCTTTTCTTTGCGGCCGCTCTTCCCTCTCTCGCCCAGGACAAGCCAATGCACATGCCTCCCGGCGAAATGCATCACCACCACGGTGACATACGTGTGGTCGAACCCGTCTATCCGCGCCTCGGCCGCGCCCAGGAAAATCCCGCATCTCCTCTTTTCACTCTCGAACAAGCTCAAAAACTCGCCACCGAATCGAATCCAACGCTGCGCCAGGCCGAAGCTGAAATCCGCGCCGCGAAAGCTCGCCAGCAGCAAGCCGGCCTATATCCGAATCCTACCGTCGGCTACGCTGGCGATGAAATTCGCGGCGGATCGTTCAACGGCGGCAAACAGGGCTTCTTCGTCGAACAAACCGTCGTCACCGCCGGGAAACTTGCGCGTAATAAAGACGTTTTCGCTAAGGAAACGCAACTCGCGGAAATCGAAGCTCAGGAACAAAAAATCCGCGTGGAAACTTCGGTGAAAACCGCTTTTTACCGCGTCCTCGTGGCGCAGGAACTTCTCGACGCCCGCCGCGACCTCGCCATCATCGAGCAGAACTACGCCGACTCCCGCCGCCAGCTCTTCAACACCGGCCAGGCCGACGAATCCGAAGTCCTCGAGGCCGAAGTCGAAGCTCAGCGCCTCCGCCTCTTTGCCCGTATGCAGGAAAATACGTTGCGTGAAGAGTGGCGTTCGCTCACCGCCCTTGTGGGGCGCCCCGATCTGCCGCTCGCCACCGTCTCCGGCGATCTCGAACACAACTGGCCCGACCTCGATGAAACGCAAGCCGTGGAAGCCGTGGCCATGCAATCTCCCGCCACGCGCATCGCCGAAACCGACGCCGCCCGCGCCGCCTCCGGCCTGCTGCGCGCGAAACGCGAACCCATCCCCGACCTGCGCCTGCGCGGCGGCTTGGAATACAACAACGAACCCCTTGGCACGGTTCCCGCGGCCGCGGGATGGGAAGGCACGGCCGAAGTCGGCGTGCAAATCCCTATCTTCAATCGCAATCAGGGAAATGTCGCCGCCGCGGCCGCTTCGCTCGAACGCGCTAATCTTGAAAAGCTGCGCGTCGTTCTCACTCTTCGTGATCGCGCCGCCACTGCCGCGGATCGGTACGCCAGCGCCCGGCTCATGGCGCTTGAGTATCGCGATGAAATGCTTCCCCGCGCGAAACAGGCTTACACTCTCATGACCGAAAAATACGGCCAGATGCTGGCTTCCAATCCGCGCGTCCTGGAATCGCAGCGCATGCTTTTCAATCTGCAGGCCGAATACATCGTCGCGCTGGAAAATGTCTGGACCGCCGGCATCGCCCTGCAAGGCTTTTTGCTTACCGACGGCCTCGAAGCCCCCGCCCGGCCCGGCGAAGTGGATCGGCCGATTCGCGAAACCAACCTCCCGGTCCCCGACCGCATGATGTCTCCCTCCGACTCCATGCCCCGGCCATGAGACCTGGATCGTTGCTCGGAGAAACGAGAAATGTGGGCGCGTCGACATCTAATGTTTAACTTGAAGGTTTTCAAACGGATGTACCTACCTGTATTTATTATACTTAGAAGTAAAATATAATGGTTGTCCGCCGAACGATGAGCACCACTGTGGGGAATTTTCCTTAATGGGCCGCTAGCGGGGCCTAGCCTCATTCATTTCCGTAACTACTTCCTTTCCCTCCTGTCCTTCCGTCCAGCTAACTCTCCATCCTCCCTAGTACGCTGGTTTCGTTGACCCTTCGAATTTCTACCCGTTATGTTCTTACTGGCCGAGGGTGTGTGCGCCGGCACACGCCCGGGGTCCATCACGTGTGGCCACATAGAAAAGGTCGTGCGTTTTGCGGATAACTTTTTCAAGAGCGCTCCGGCGTGGCGCTTTCCTTGGCGTGATGTTCTGAGGGGAAGGTCCGCCTTCGGGCGGCGGTGCCAGCATGGCAACGATGGTGAGAGCAGGGCGTTACGAGATCCTCGGCGAACTCGGCCGCGGCGCGATGGGCGTCGTCTATCGCGCCACCGACCCGGTTATCGGCCGCGCCGTAGCAGTCAAGACCATTCACCTCAGCGAAGAAGGCACCGGCCTCAGCCGTCCCGAGCTTCTTTCCCGCTTCCAGACCGAAGCGCGCGCCGCGGGGCTGCTCACGCATCCCAACATTGTGGTGGTTTACGACGCCGGCGAAGAAAACGGCCTCTACTACATTTGCATGGAGCTCATCGAAGGCAAGAGTCTCCAGGCGCTTCTCGATGCCGGCCATTCATTCCCTGTTCCCCGCGTTCTCCGCATCTTGGAACAAGCCTGCAATGCACTGCAGTTCGCTCACGACCGCAACATCGTGCACCGCGATATCAAGCCCGCCAACCTGATGCTCACCGCGGACGACACCGTCAAGGTCACTGACTTCGGCACCGCCAAAATCCTGCAATTCGGCACCGTGCAGCAGACCACGCACGTGATGGGAACACCCAGCTACATGTCTCCGGAACAGGTCAAGGGACGCCCCGTCGACGGCCGCAGCGACATCTTTTCTCTCGGCGTTTTGCTCTACGAGGTCCTCACCGGAGAAAAACCCTTCCCCGGCCAGAGCATTACCACGGTCATCTATAAAATCGTAAACGAAGAGCCGATTCCTCCTCGGCAGTTGAATCCTTCGATTCACCCCGGGCTCAGCGACATTGTGATGCGCGCCCTGGCCAAGGATCCCGAAGCACGCTACCAGAGTTGCCGAGAAATGCTCGAAGACGTGAAGCATTACCGCGCCCTCGGCGATCGCGCCAGTGTGGATGCCACACTGATTTCCCCGCGAGGAAACACGGAGGCCACGCTGGTCTCGTCGCGCAACAATTCCGTCTTCCCCCTGGGCATTGCTGGCGGCGCTATTCCAACGGGACCCTCTGACGACCCCAACATCTCGCCGAACATCCGCTCGCTGCAGAATCGCGCTGCGAGCCCCACGCAAACGCCCGTGGTGCGGCGCACCGCCTCCATCGCGCCCGCCATCGTCGAGGAACCTCCGAAGAAGAACCGCGTCACTACCGTCATCCTAGCGCTGCTTCTTGTCGGCGTAATTGTCTACGGCTTCAACAAGCTGGGCCCCGAATTCCAGGCCGCCCGCGAACTCAACAAACGCAACGCTCCCGAAGCCCTGGCGCCGAAAACTTCGCAACTCGAAGCCCAACCGCAGCCCGAGGCAAAACCTTCCAGCTCGGATTCACCTGGTGGCTCTACGATTCCGGCTTCCGCACCCGTCGCTTCGCCCGAGGCCGCAAAAGCGGAACCGATTCCGGCAGCAATTGATCCTCCGGCGAAAAAGGTTTCTGCGCCGCCGGCAAAATCCCTTTCACCTGCCGAGGTAAAGAAAGCGGAACCGGCAGTGACCCCGGCCGCTTCCGAGTACAAGACGCAGGTCGAAGAAGCGCTGACGCATGGCAATCTGACCGGCCGTGTGAAGGTTGAAGCCACCAGCAGCACGGTCACGCTTACGGGCAAGCTTCGCCCCGCGGAGCATTCGGCGCTGCTGCACTTCATGCGCAATGCTCCCACCAACGTCCGCGTGGTGGATGAAATCGCGTACGACGACACGCCTCTGCCCTCTTCGGAAAATGCCGACAACAGTGGACACCCGGTCCCATCTAGCGGCAACGCCGCCATCCACGTGCTGACCAACGTCCTGGGCGCCAAGGCGACCCTGTATGGTCCCTCGGGGCATGTCGTTGGCAATTGCCCGTCTCCGTGCAGCTTCAACGACCTCGCTCCGGGTCGTTACAGCCTGCAAGTCCAAAAAGAAGGCTACCTGCAGGTACAAACCGCCCTGGAACTGAAAATGGGCGATTCACAGGACCAGAAAATCCAGCTGGAGTCCTTGCAGAAAGGTCTCAACGTCACTACCCGTCCCGCCGGCGCCGATATCTTCATCAACGGCGACAAGCAATCCGGCCAGACCCCGGCCACTCTCCCGCTCGCCGGAGGATCCTACAATCTGGTGCTGCGCCTGGAAGGCTATGAGCCGTACGTCGGCCAGATTCAGGTGAAAGACAATCTGCTGACCACGTTGGACCTGGGACTGAAGCCCCGCGGCGGCCGCGTAGCCTGGGCCGACGTGACTACCTCTCCGACGGGTGCGCAAATCCTGGTGGACGGGGTTCCTACAGGCCAAAACGCCCCAGCGCGCGTGCAGATTCCCAGCGGCACGCACACGGTCGGCCTGCGCCTGGACGGCTATGTCTTTGCACGACGTGGCGTGCAGGCCAGCGAGGGCGGCACGGTTGAGGTGAACGCGGTGTTACAAAAGAAGTAAACGAAACTCTCACCTAATACGAATAAAATACGAACATCCAAGTAAAATGCTCTAGACAAAGGCCCTACTTTGTAGCCTTTCAGTACACAGAATGGCCTAGCAGTACTATAGGTTCCTGCCCCTATTTCCCCTATTTCTATACTTGTAGCTTTCCACCCGCCGGGCTCCTCAGCCCTGGCGAGACGGGACGTAAGCCCTTGGTTTTGCGAGCCTCAGCGCTGCTCGACGATCGCTCCTACCGGGCGAATGCGCCGCAGTGTTCCCCGAATGATTCCGGCGCGCTACGCCGCGAAGCCGCTCGCAACCAGGACCCCCTCCTGGCCGATGCCATCCTGGCCCTTCGCGAATTTCTCCTGCTGTTGCGCGCGCACCGCCTTTACAACTCCTCACACCCGCGTCTCCAGGAAAGCCTCGACGCCTCCTACGATTCCCTGCGCCGCTCGGCCGCCGACCTGGGTGGCTTGGAGGTCCGCCCTGAACGCGGCGGCATCGTGGTGACCAAGGTCAGCGAAGCGCACCTCCCCGACATCCGCGGCGAATTCCACGCCCTGGCCACCGACCTGCGGCGCGCTGGCATCCAGTCCTTGTGGTTCGCTCCCAAATTCCATGTGGGCGAATTGGACACCCTCGCGCAACTCCTCAAGGCGTCCTTGCTAAGATCGGAAGAGCCTTCCAAGCGCAGCCTTAGCGGCGATTGGGCGGGCATTCTCCGGGAGCATCGCGTGGAAGGAATTCAGATCAACACCTTGACCGAGCGCAAGGTGGATACAGTACTTGCTAGTCTGATTGCCGCTCTGGTGGCCTACGGCGGAAGCTCCGATCCGGACAATGCCGACGCTCCTATTCATGCTCCGCAACTTGAAGAGGTCAACGAAACGCTTCGCCTGATCGGCCACCTGACGCCGCCGATGGAAACCGCCCGCGGCCTCTCCGCCGAAGAAGCGGCGCGCGCGATTCACTCTTCCATGGAACAGGCCAGCCGCGCGACTGTGCGCATGTTGCTCGCTTCCATGACGCATTACTCACCGCTCGAAGGCGAACTTCCGCAGATGTACCTGCGCCGATTGTCGCAGAGCCTGGTTCTTGAGTACCTGACTTCGGAATTCGCTTCCGGCGCCCTCGCTCCGGTTGGCGTGCGCCCGATGCTCCAGAAACTTGCCGGCGTTCTGGTTGACGCAGGGGGCTACTTCGGCCCGCATTCTTCGCAGCACCTTTCGACGCTCGCGACCAGTTGGGCCAACGACGCCTATAAGGAACAGCTCATCGAGCGCTTTTGGCTGGAGCTTCCGCCGCGCGAGAAATCCGCCGTGCTCCGCGGTTCAGACATCTGGTGTGTGCCTATCGCGGCGATTCGCCAGACCTTGACACAACTCGTCGAGACCGGCGCTGACGCGCCCCGCCGCGAAGCCCGCGGCATTCTGCTGAACTACGCGCGCCGCATCGAAAATGCCGATGCTGGGACGCGACGCATTGTCGCCGCCGGCCTCAGCGAGCTGACGCCTCTTCTCGAATCGCTCTGGCCCAATCAGCTTCCGGAAGAGCTCAGCAAAGGAACTCTTACCGCTCTGGCCAAGGAACAAGGGCCAGAAACCTGCGCGCTTCTCTCCGCTTTCCTTGAAACGCTCGGCCGCATTGCGGTCACTCGCGGCGATTTCGCCGGCTTTGAAAACATTCTCATCGGCCTCGAACGCGTCCCGCGCGATGCCGAGCACGAATATCTCACCGCTCTGGCGCACCGCCTGGTCGCCAACGACCGCTGGATGCTACTGGTCGACGCGGCGCTGGCCAATCGCCCGCTCGATCCCACGTTGCCCCGGCTGCTGCAACGCGATCCGGAGCGCCTGCTCGACCGCCTCACGCTTTTGTTGACCGACCCGCGCGGCCCCGAAATGATTCCCGCCATGGCGCGCCTGCTTCGCGCCATAGGCGTGCCCGTGCTCACGCTACTGGAAACGCGGCTTTTCGAGGCGCGCCGCCAGCGCGTCAGCGCGGCAATCAAGCTTCTTGCCGCGGCCGACCCTGATCGCCTGCTGCGCGGCCTCACACGTGCCATGGCCAGTTGGGAATGGAATCTACAGGACCTGGCGGTCAGCGAACTGGCGCGTCCCTCGAACATGCCTTCGGCGCAAAGCACGGCCTTCGTTTTCTCGGCCATTCTCTCCGATGCGCATCCTCTCGTCGTGCCGATGATGATCGATCAGATCGGCATGGGCCAGGAAGCCACTGCAGTTCCGATGCTCATGGAAATTGCCGCCGGCGAACACGATATCCTGCGCGATCAGTTCGTGCGCATTAAGGCCATCGAAGGGATTGGCCGCCTGGGCGCGCACGAAGCTATCGAGCTTCTGCAGCAACTCGCCGGTAAGCGCGAAGGTCTCACCTTCGTCGAGCCTGCCGGCCTGCGCGCCGCCGCTGAAGACGCTATCGCCATGCTGGAAGGAACGCCCGCCTCCGCTCGCGTTCGCGCGGCGTTTGAATCGCCCGCGATGCCTCTTGGCAATTTTGTCGTGCCGCGCCGCTACGCGCGCATTCCGCTGGACTCACCGCTGCGCGCCCAGGTCGGCAGCCAACCCCAAATGATGAGCCCCGTGCGCGTCAAGACCATCAGCCTCGGCGGCGCTTATCTGGAATCCCCGGGACGCCTCAGCATCGGCGATTCGGTGCAGCTTGAGGTTCGCTCGGGCCTCCGCAAGATTCACTTCACCGCTGTGGTCCGCAACATTGGGCCGGATGGCGGTGGCGTTGAGTTCGTACACATGTCCCAGGAAGACCACGAACGCCTCCGCAAGCTGGTCCAAAAGCACCTGTAGCCCACCCGCGAGTTAACGCACCATACCAGTTTCCACTAGAATACCTCTGCACTTAGCACGTTGGATCCGAAGGAATTGTCCGGTAATGCCGATGAGGCCCGGGAGATCGCGGTATGCCGGATCATTCGCGTGTGCGCTTGTGGGCAGCATGCTAGGAATTCTTCGGGCAAAGGCAAAGCGCCATATTGGTTGCGGACCTAATGTTACTCTCAGTTGTTTGCAGTTAAGGCTGCTAACCAGAAACTGGCCACTCCCAAAAAATTCACGACCTCTATTGGCACTGTTAAAATGAATGAGGAGACTTCCGTGCATGCTCGCTCAATCAATCGAAATTCTCGGCGCTGTCGCCGGTTTCTGCACCACCTTTGCCTTTGTGCCGCAACTCGTCAAAATCCATCGCCAGGGCGGACGAGATCTCTCCTACGGCATGCTGGCGTTCTATCTGACCGGCGTGCTGCTCGGCCGGCCTACGGCATTCTTCTGCAGGCGCTTTCGGTCGTTCTGGCTAACGCGGCAACTTCGTTTCTGATTGTCGCGGCCATTCTACGGAAGGCCTGGAAAGAACGTCGGCCATCGGCAGCGCTAGTCACCCAAGAATCTTTCGAACGCAGCTGAGCTTCTGATCTCTCCTTGATCCCGCCCGCACATTTGAGTCGCCGGGCACAATCGCCCGCGTTGCACCTTGGACACAACGCCCCACGAGACTAGCCAAACAAACGTCCGGCAGTTTACAGTTGCAATGGCTGGTACATTGCCGTACAAGCTATCTAATCTTTCGTTCCGGGTTTTGTGTCGTCACGCGGCGGGCAACGCCCGCCACCGCTAGGGGTAGCGGCAAAACAGGTAGGTCATCCAAGGAGGCTCGGTATGCAACGCAGGCAGTCGTTGTTTGCGTTTGTGGTTCTTTGTGTGGCGGTTGTTCTCAGTGCAAGTTCCGCGGTAGCGCAGATCAACACCGCTACTCTCTCCGGCATCGTCACGGACCCGCAGGGCCTCGCGGTCCGTGGGGCTAAAATCAGCGTCACCTTACTCGCCACCGGCGCCGAGCGCTCCACAACAGTGGATGACGCCGGCCGCTACAATTTCGTCGGCCTGGTCCCCGGCATCTACAAACTCCGTACTGAAAGCGGGGGTTTCGCTCCTTACGAAAACCCGTCCATGCAGCTCACCGTCGGCGAGCAGGCCACCTTCAATATTAAGCTGGAACTCGGCACGCAGTCCCAGACCGTGACTGTGACCACGGAAAGCACTCCGGTGGAAACGACGCGCACGGAAACATCACAAACCGTTGACGAGCGACACATCGACAACCTCCCCATCAACGGCCGCAACTACATTAATTTTACGGAAACCAACTCGCAGACCCTGCGCGATAACTCTAACGCCATCGGCCCCGCACCCAACTCCGGCCTCAGCATTACCGGTTCCCGCGCACGTTCCAACATGGTGAGCATCGACGGCGCCGATGCCGTCGACAACTCCGTCAACGGCATTCGCCCCACGATTTCCCAGGAAGGCGTGCAGGAATTCCAGCTCATCCTTGGCAATTACAACGCCGAGTATGGCCGCGCCACTGGAGGTGTCATCAACATCGTCACCAAGAGCGGCGGCAACGAATTTCACGGCGACGTTTTCGGTTATCTCCGCAACAAATCCTTCCAGGCGCGCAACCCCTTCTCTGGTGAAGTCGATCCGGCCACTGGCAACCTGATCCCGACCAAGCAGGCGTACACGCGTGTGCAGACCGGAGCGGCGTTCGGCGGCCCGATTCGGAAAGACAAGACCTTCTACTTCTTCTCTTACGAGTACACGCAGCGCGAAGAGACGGGCTTTTCCAGCATCGGCCAGAGCAATTTCGGCTTTACTACCGGCAACGTGGAATGCATCGCCAATCCTGCAACCTTCGCACCTATTCCTCTCAGCATGACCGCCAGCCAGTTAGCCAGCTACAACGCAGTTATCGGTGCCATCACTGGCAATAACCCGCTGAATTGCATCAACCCTGCACTTCAGTCGACGCTTCAGCCCGTGCTGGGGGCCGCCGTGGCCACGGGCGCCGCCACGAACGTCGCGGTCACGGGACATCTGAACCAGAACATCGACCGCACCATGATCCCCATGACCAGTCTCCTCGGATATCCCGCACCCGTAGTCATGGCCGGTGTCGACACTTTCTTTCCCGCGCCGGTAACATGCCCCGCCGGCCAACTCGTCAACAACATCCAGTGCTCCGGCACACCAGTGCCAGGAACCGTCGGCGCGGGTTTGGTCCCCCTTCCCGCTTCCTATACTCCTTTGGATGACCTGCGCGGCAATTTCCCGGTTCACGAAAAAACCAGCTTGTGGTCGGCCCGCATCGACCAGCGCTGGAACGCCCGCAACTCTTCCTTCATCCGGGTCGGCGTATCGCCCACCTTATCCAATGGTGTCCAATCTACTTCGCAAAACCAGGTGCTTGGGCAGAACGCCGGCTCCCGCGTCGGCCTGAACCAGAGCCGCGACGTCAACGCCACCTTCCAGCACGACACCATCCTAAGCGACACCGCCTTCAACGAATTCCGCTTCCAGTTCGCGCGCCGCGGCGTCCACTTCGGTTACTCCGATCTGCCTGGCGGGTCCAGCATCGGCGTCAACATCCCCGGTATCGCTTATTTCGGCCGCGAACCGTACTCTCCGGTGGATCGCATCGAGCGCCGCTTCCAGTTCAGCGACAATGCCACCATCACCCGTGGCCGCCACACCTTCAAGGTCGGCGTAGATGCCAACCTCATCCAGCTCCGTTCGAAAAAACAGCAGATCTTTCAGCTTGATTTCGGCGGCGACGTCACCTTTGGCGGCTTCTCGCTGGCTCCCGGTCTGCCCGCTGTCACCGACGCGCAGGCCTATGGCCTGGGCGATCCCACCGTCTACATCCAGGGCATTGGCAACTCCAATTCGCCCTTTGAAAACCTGCCGTTCGCTTTCTTCGGTCAGGACACCTGGCGCGTTACGCCCAAACTCACCGTCAACTATGGCGTGCGCTACGATTTCGAAATCACTCCGCTCTTTGCTCCCGCCACGGCCATCAACGCGGCGGCGGAGAAGGCGCTCGGCGTTGTCGAAGGCCTTCCGCGCGACTATCGCCACGTCGCTCCCCGCGTCGGCATCGCCTGGGATCCCGCCGGCGACGGCAAGACCGTCATTCGCGCCGGCTACGGCCTCTTCTACGATCACCCGCTGCTCGCGATCGCTTTTGACGCCACCACCGCCGACGGCGGCCGCTCCGTGCAGTTGCTTTCGACCGGCTCTACCCCTTCCGCTTGCGGCCTGCTCCCCGGAACAAACGTCTGCGGCGGATCTTTTGACAGTCCGGCCAACCTCAACGGCTCTTCTATCTTTCAGGGAGCTTTAAATGCCCAGTCGATTTATCCGGCGTTCCCCACTTCGCTGACACTGGGCTATCTCCCCAACGAACAGCGTTTTGATCCCTTTGCCGCAAATTCCCTGTTCGCCAATCAAAACTACCTGAACGTCGGGTTCCCCTTGCCGATTCTTCCCTTTACGCTTCCGGTGGATAAGAATTTCCGCTACGGCTATGCCCAGCAGGTCAATTTGACCGTCGAGCGCTCTCTCGGCGGCACCTGGAAGCTGAGCGTCGGTTATCAAGGCACGCGTGGGTTGCACTTGAACCGTCCGGGCGAAAAGGACCCCACCGATCCGGTTCTGCTTACCACCAACCTCCAGAATGCCGATGCCGCCGGCCTCGGTTTCTTGAACCCGCTAAGCGTGGTCGTGCAAGATCGCGCGCCCGCCGGACCTTCGGCGCAATTTCCCGCGGGAACCTGCGGTCTCACCACAGCCGCGCCGGGCCTCGTGCCCGGCGTTCTGGGCGCTCTCTTCGGCTGCCCCGCGGCCATTCCACTCGACGGCAAACTCGTCGGCACGTCTGCTTTCTTCAACTTCTTCCGTCCCACGGGTCCCAACCCATCCTTCGCCACCGGATTGGGTTTGCAGGTTCCGCAATGTTCCTCGCTGACAGGCACTGCTCTGTTTAACTGCGGCTATTCCGTACAGCAAGCCTTGGCGAATGCGGCGGGTTTCCCCGTCGGCCTCGGTGTGCCCGTGCCCTTCAACGGCACCGACGCACAGGAATCCGACGCGGCTTCCTGGTACAACGCGCTAACCGTCAACCTGCAGAAAACGTTCTCCCGCCACATCACACTGCTTTCCAGCTATACCTGGTCGCACTCCATCGACAACGGCACTGACTTGCAAACCACTCTGTTGCCGCAGGACCCGCGGTTTTTTAACTACGAGCGCGGCAACTCCGTCAACGACCAGCGCCATCGTTGGGTGACCAGCGGTGTCTTTCAAACCTCTCCGCACAAACCGGGAGAGTCCTTCGTCAACAATTTCCTGAGCAACTTCACGGTCGCGCCGCTGATCGAATGGTCTTCCGGGCGTCCTTACAACATCATTTCCAATGAAGACTTCCGCGTCGATTTCAGCGCTTTCGGCGTGCGGCCTGACCTCGGCGGCGGCACCACCTCGCCTTTCATTCACGGCGCGAGCTTCGGCTTGCCGTCGCAGTGCTTTACGAACGCCAAACAACCTTTCACCGTCACCGGCGTGACCCCGCCGTTCGGCTGCTTCGGCACGCTTGGCCGCGACCGCTTCAATACTCCGGGTTTCGCAGAGGTGGACCTGCGTGTCTCGAAGGGTATCAACTTCGGCGAGCGCTTCCGTGTTGATCTGATCGCCGACATTTTCAACCTGGCCAACCACACTAACATCGCTGCGGTGAACCAGGTCTGCGATCCTTCGGCGGGCAGCACCTGCCTCGCCGGACAACCCAGCGCCGCTTTCGACGCCCGCCAGTTCCAGTTCGCCCTCAAGCTGAGCTGGTAAGGTTCAAATGTAGCGGCGCGTCTTCAGCCGGGCATCCTGCTCTCACCAAAATCCCCATACGCAATTCGGCGTGTGGGGATTTTTTTTGCCTGCTATCGGGTTTCCAGGCGGGTTGTTCTTCCCTTCTTCGTCATTCGTTCCCCGGCAGCAGCCACTTGCGAAACACTGGATAGGCAGCCCACGCGCCGCGGTTCGCGTTGATCCCGTAGACCGCCAGATCACCCCTGCAGCGAATGGAATGACCACCGGCCCGATAAAGCCGGTGAACGCCATCAACCGATGCGCCAGCATGGCCATCGCTCTATCGTCCGCACTGGATGCGTCCAGGCCGCCCATCGGTGCCCCGCTTGCCATTCCGTCCTCCCGTCTGTAAGCTCTCCGGTGCATACCGCTACCGAATCGGCGCGCCCGCTTCACCGGATTCCCCTTACCCGCGGGGTGACACGATGCGCAAGCTCAAATTCCTGATCTCCCTGACCACCAACGAGAATGACTATCAGTTAGAGCAGGCGCAATCCGCCCAGGACGCCGCGGAAAAGCTCGGCATGGCCATCGACATCGTGTACTCCGGGAATGACGCCATCACCCAGAGCAACAACCTCCTGCACGTGATCCAAGGCGATCCCAAAGCGTTCCCCGACGCCATCATCTTCGAACCCGTAGGCGGCACGGCCATGCCGCAGGTGGCGCGCGCCGCCGTGAACGCCGGCATCGGCTGGGCGGTTCTGAACCGTGAGGCCCCTTACATCGCGGAGTTCCGCCGCTTCAGCAAGGTGCCCATTTTGTCAATCACCACCAATCACGTGGAGGTCGGCCGTATCGCCGGACGCCAGTGCGCCGCGATGCTTCCCGGCGGGGGTTCGATTCTGTACCTCGAGGGCCCTTCGCACAGCGACGCCGCGCGAGAACGTGAAGTCGGGCTGCAACTGACTAAACCGGCCAACATCCACGTTTCCACTTTGAAGGGACAATGGACAGACGACAGTGCCGAAAAGGCGGTAGCCAACTGGTTGAAGCTTCCTACCTCGCAGAAAACCAAAATCGATCTGGTGGTGGCGCAAAACGACCTGATGGCCATGGGTGCGCGCAAGGCGTTTCAAGCTCTCCCCAACGAAACAGATCGCGAACGCTGGCTTGCACTTCCGTTTCTTGGCTGTGACGGCGTCCCCAAAACCGGCCAGGTTTGGGTGCGCAGCGGCCTGCTCAAGGCCACCGTTTGTATTCCCCCCAACACTGGCATGGCCGTCGAGATGCTTGTCGATGCCTTCCTCAACGAAAAGACGCCGCCCGAACGCACTTTCACCCTCCCCGTCTCCATTCCACCGCTAGAAACTCTCTGCCCGGCCAGCTAGTTGCATTTAAGTTTTGTGTCTTAGGTCTTAGTCATAAATTTTTGGTTTTGCTCCAGTTTTGCCTCTTCTGATTACCGATTACTGATTTCTGATATTCGGTATAATCTGCCCGCCATGTCCTCCGCCACAGGTCTCGTCGAAATCGACCGCACGGCCGAAGTCTTGACATTTACTCTGAACAATACCGATCGCGGCAACGAAGTCACCGGCGCGATGTTTGACGCCATGCTCGCTGAACTCCGCTCCGAGGCCACGCAACCTAGGTCGCGAGTCCTTCGTATTCGTGCCCGCGGCACCGTCTTCTGCACCGGCCGCGAACGCGCCGCCCGCGACGCTGACTCCGTCCGCGCCGAAGCTGCCCGCATTGTGGACTGCAAGCGCATTCTCCGCACCTGTTCGCTCATCACCATCGCCGAAGTTCACGGCGACGCCTTCGGTTTCGGCCTGGGCCTGGCTATCGTCTGCGACTTCGTTCTTGTCTCCGAGCGCGCTTCCCTAGGCTTCCCCGAAATGCGCGACGGACTCGCGCCCGCTGCCATCATGGCCTATCTCGGCGAATACGCCTTGCCGCGCTTCGCCTTCCCGCTGGTTCTTTTTGGGGATCCATTCACTCCGCAGCAGGCTCTAGAAATTGGTCTGATCTCTCAGGTCTGTTCTCCGGAAAAACTTTCGCAAGAAGCCGACGTCCTCATCTCGCGCATCCTCGAACTCGACCCCGGCGCCGCCCGCCGCTGCAAGGAATTCTTCCTCACCGCCCAGAGCCACAACTTCGCGCAGAACTGTAATCTCGCCCTCGAAGCGCTCACGCAAGGCACCCTGGCCGCGCTCGGCAGGAAAAAGTGACCCACGCATGAGAGGCAACGCCGGCGCGCGTCTGGACCGCCTCCCTATCTCCGCGTTTCATCGCCGCATCCTCGTGCTCATTGGCATCGGCATGTTCTTCGACGGCTATGACGTCTATGTCGCCGCCACCGTTCTCGGCGCCACGCTGAAAACCGGCTTTTCCACGCTCGCGCAAAACGCACAATTCGTTTCCGTCACCTTCATTGGCATGATGTTCGGCTCGTTCCTCACCGGCTTCCTTGGCGACCGTTATGGTCGCCGCTTCACTTACCAGGCCAATCTCGTCATCTTCGGTCTCGCCTCGCTGGCCTCCGCTTTTGCGCCCACTATGCGCGCGCTCATTCTTCTGCGCGGAGCGATGGGCATCGGCCTCGGCGCGGAACTCGTCGCCGGCTACGCTGCCATGGCCGAGTTTCTTCCCCCGCACGCGCGCGGCCGTTGGTGCGGCATCCTCAATGCGGTCGTAGTCACCAGCTTGCCCGTCAGCGCGCTCGTCAGCACTTTGCTAATCCCCCGCGTCGGCTGGCGCATCATGTTCGTTATCGGAGGAATCGGCGCCCTCATCGTCTGGTATCTGCGCAAAGCCATGCCTGAATCGCCGCGCTGGCTCGAATCCGTCGGCCGCACCGACGAGGCCGAAGCCATGCTTCGGGACATCGAGCGTCAGTTCGCCTTGCGCGGCGAGGCGCTCCGGGAACCCGCCCCGCCCGGGCCGCCCGTTCCCCCACGCGGCCTTTTCACCCTGTTCGGCCCGCAATTGCTTTCACGCTTCCTCATTGGCGCCACCACGCTGGTTGTCGCCAACACGTTGATCTACGGCTTCGTCACCTGGCTGCCAACCTTTTTCGTGCAGCAGGGACTGAGCATCGCCAGTTCCTTTAAATATTCTTTTCTGATGAGTTCTGGCGCGCCCGTCGGCGCGGCCATCGCTTCGTTTTCTGCCGATTCCATCGGCCGCAAACCGGCTATCATCGGCGCTTCCTTTGCGGCCATCGTATTTGGTGGAATCTATCCTTACATTCGTAACCCGCTCCTGTTCCCTCTGGCGGGTTTTCTCCTCGTGGTTTCCATCTACATTCTCGTCGCTTTGCTTTTCGCCATTTACATTCCAGAACTCTTTCCCACCGACGTGCGCATGCGCGCCACCGGCCTCTGCAACACCATCGGCCGTACCGCCACCATCTTCACTCCCTTCCTCGTCGTGTTTCTTCTGCGTTCCTATGGTGTCGCCGGCGTGATTGGCCTGATGATCAGTCTCCTCGTCATCCAGATCCTTGCCGTCCACTTCTTCGGCCTGGAGCCCCGCCTCCGCCCTCTGGAAGAATTGGAGTAAATCCGCGTGAGACGGCGGGGTGCCCCACGCTGTTTGTAAGGGTGGGGCTTCGTTCCTTCTTTCCCCACGCCTGATTCCCCAATCTGCGACCAGTCCCCCAATCACGAGTTGTCAGTCACCCGTAGTGACACACCAACGCTCTCGAGTCATTCCCACGAACAACCGCCCTCTCGACTCAATTGTTAATGGTTTTACCGGGCCGATGCGGCCCCCGCCGCAATCGGCTTGTACCCGCAGGTTCCCGCCTTGCGCATGGCGTCCATCGCTTCCGCGTTGGTCATCAACGGGGTGGTCTGGCAATTGCGGCACGCTCCGCCCGCTGCAAACGCCAGCGCGATCGCTGCCGCCGAAACATTGTCGGGAAACTCCGTAATCAACACGATATCCGACGGCCCGAACGCATAATAGGAATCCTTGATCTTCCCGCCCAGCTTTTCGATTGGCCCGCGCACCGCTTCAAAACGGTCTTGCGGGCTCGCAATCAGCCTCGCGAGTGCTTCTTGTGTGTAACTGGTTTGATGGAGAAAAAAAGGCATGATGGACCTCCCTAACCAAATTTCGATTCTGCGGCCCTGGATATGCCAACTATACACCTACACGAGGCACAGGGTTAGCCTTGAACGGAGCGTCGCGGGTTACTCTATGTCTGCCCATTCCTTCTTTCCCCGCCTTGCCCGTCCCGTCGCTTCCGGCTAAATTGGGATCACCCGTTTCCCGTACGCACGGGAGAAAACTCATGAATGCCACCTTCATTGTTGGAGTGATCATCGCTCTGTTACTCGTCGGGCTGCTCCTGCGGCTGCTGACGCAGTCCGCGCAGAACCAGAGAAAGAGCCAGGTTCTGGAATCGCAAATGAACGAGCTGCGCCGCGATCTGCTGGGCCTTTCCTCCACGCAGGCGCAAAGCGCCGCCAAGATGGAAAGCCTCGCCGGCACGGTCGCCACGCGCCTTGAAGCGGTCAGCGCCGCGGTGCAGAAAGGCGTGCGCGATTCCGCCGAAGTGACCTCGCAACTCACCTCGCAGGCGCAGTCGGCGATGTCCAACGAACTGAAAAACACCCGCGAGCAAATCAACCAGATCCAACAGCAACTTGGCCAGGTGCAGCAGGCCGGGCAGCAGATGCACGACACTGCTTCAAAACTCGAAAGCATCCTCGGCGGCGCCAAGAACCGTGGCACCTTCGGCGAAACCACCCTCGAGCGTTTGCTCGAGGACAGCTTGTCCCGATCGCAGTACACCTTGCAGTATTCCTTCCGCAGCGGGAAAGCCGCTGACGCCGTCATTCACTTGCGCGACAAGAAAATCATGGCCATCGATTCCAAGTTTCCCCTCGACGCCTTTCAACGCCTGGAGGTCGACGACGAGCAGGGCCGCAAGGAAGCCCGCAGGGATTTCGTTAACGCGGTGAAGAACCACGCCAACTCCATCGCCGAGAAATACATCGTCCCCGACGAGGGCACGCTGGAGCTCGCCCTGATGTTTGTCCCCAGTGAAGCGGTCTACTACGAACTGCTGCGCAGCACCGACTCTAAAGAAATTGCCGCGGATGCCTATTGCCGGTCTAAAAAGATCGTGCCAGTTTCCCCGAACACGCTCTACGCGCATCTCTCGGTCATCGCCATGGGCCTGCGCGGCATGCAGATTGAAGAAAACGCCAAGCGCCTGAGCGCGAATCTCGACGGCTTGCGCAAGCATCTCGAAAATTTCAGCGAGCCTTTCGACAAAATCGGCAAGCACCTGAATAATGCGCAGCAGTGCTACGCCGAGGCCGACAAGCGCTTCGAGAAAGCCACCAACACCTTGGAAAACCTGCTGAACAGCGGCGACGTGCATCAACTTGAACTCGAGGACGAGCAGGGCGCGTTGACCCTTCCTCCCCCCGCCGCCAAGAAAACCTCGGCGTAAAACGAGCGGCAAGTTTCACTATGCCTGAACTTCCCGACATCACCGTCTATCTCGAAGCACTGGAGCGCCGCGTCCTCGGGCACGTTCTGCGGCGCGTGCGCATCGCCGGACCTTTCCTGCTGCGCACTGCGCATCCGCCAGTGGATTCCGTGCAAGGTCAGAAGGTCACCGAACTGCGGCGCATCGGCAAGTGCATCGCCATGGGCTTCGCGAACGGGCACTGGCTGGTGCTGCACCTGATGATTGCCGGACGGCTGCACTGGAAGAACAAGGCGGTGATTCCGGACGGCCGGCGCACGCTGGCTGCATTTGAGTTTGCTTCCGGGACCCTGACGCTGACCGAAGCTGGGACGCAAAAACGCGCCTCGTTGCACATGTTTTCCAATGAGGAAGAGATGGGCAGCATCGACCCCGGCGGTCTAGAAGTCCTCACAGCGACAGGCGAGCAATTCGCCGCCACGCTGCTCTCCGAAAATCACACCCTAAAGCGGGCGCTGACGGATCCGCATTTGTTCAGCGGCATCGGGAACGCCTATTCCGATGAGATTCTGTTCCACGCGCAGCTATCCCCGGTGCAATTGACGCAGCGTATGCAGCCGGTGGCGATCGAACGCCTGTATCGGGCAACAAAAGACACGCTGAACGACTGGGTCCGAAGGCTGCGGGAGGAAACGGGCGAGAAATTCCCGGAGAAGGTGACCGCGTTCCGTGAAGAGATGTGCGCTCACGGGCGCTATGGCCAGCCCTGTCGCCGCTGTAGCACGAAGATTCAGAGGATCCGCTACGCCGCGAACGAGACCAACTATTGCCCGAATTGCCAAACTAGCGGCAAGCTGCTCGCCGACCGCGCGCTCAGCCGCCTGCTGCGCGAGGACTGGCCGAGATCACTCGAAGAGATGGAAGAGCGGAAGAAAGAAGCGACGAAGCAGGAAAGCATCGCCGCAACGAAATAGCTACTGCTCGAGGAAAGAGGCACCCCTCAGGGGCTCTGAAGCCTTATATTTTGCCAACTCTTTCAGCACGGCTAGCCGTGCCCTCCCGCGCACCATGTATGGGGCTATCTTCTGGTTCAAGGACGCGGCGGGCCGAGCGGCGACACCAAACGGATCGAAATTACGAAGCTGCCGCGCTGCTTGCCGACCAGTTCGAATTTCGCCGTGTTGTCTGTCCCGCCGCTCGAAACGGCACGCACGGAAGCGCCGCCTTGGAGTTCGGCCACATCCGGCGCCAGATTCCGCGCTTCCAGGTTCGTCTTAAGGCGGCTTCCCTTCACCCGCACCGTCACGCCCCGGTGTTCGCCGGGAGCGAGCGGCGCGTTGCTGGCCGCAAGTTCCAGGGCCACGAAAGTGACGGTGAATGCCGCCGACGTCCTCTGTCCGCAGCTCACCTGCACCTGTGCGGGACCGGGATTCATTTCGGCAGGCGGCAGTACGGCCAGATACGCCGGAGAAGAGGCCAGAACAAGCGCTGGAAAGCCGCCAATCGTAACATGGTTCGCATCCGCGTCGCCGCAGAAACCATGCCCCGCAATTTCCAGGCGGTCACTCAGAGAGGACACTCGAGGAACCTGGCTTACCTCTTGTGTGGCCAATGGAGATTCTCTTGGCGCCACAATAACGCTTGAAACATGCCCCGGGCGCCCCTGGATGGCAGCAGATATCTTCGTGATATTGAGGGGAGCCACGAAAAGAGCGCGACCTGTGGTATCCGTGGTCAGTTTGTCGCCATTGGTAAATTCCACGGTGACCCCCGGTGTCAGCCGGCCGCTGATGTCGAGCACGGCCAGGGTGGCGCGTTCGCCGCTGACCATCTTCCTGGGCAGCAGCAGGATGCGGGCACCGGAGGCGGGTGGTGGGGAGGATTGCGCCCAAAGGCTGGGTGTAACAAAAAGGGAAAGCGCCAAGGCGAGCCGCAAGACGGGCAGGGGCATTGATAGGACTGGCACATCGAGATTGTAGTGGAGATTGTCGCGACACAGAAGGATGCCGCAACGAGCGGGAAGGAATGTTCCATTGTTGCAAACAGGGTCCCGGAAGGCTTGCCTCGACCCGGTGGGCTTCGAGTATGCTGGCAGGCGGCTGAGCGTTCCGGAGTCGGTATCGCAAGGTAATCACTTGGGCGCAAAGCCTTTCCGAGCAGCGTAAGTGTCTGCTAGCGTGGGAAGTACAGAAATGCCGGGGTGTCTACGCCGGGGGTACAATCCTGTGCTTACGGGAAGGCTTGAAGGAGAGGCTGTGCAGATCGTCAGCAGCGGCTTATCAGACGTCGGGCGTGTGCGCACGAACAATGAGGACTCCTTCCGGATCGTGGAAGCGCTCAATCTTTTCATTTTGTCGGACGGCATGGGCGGGGAAGCTCACGGCGAAGTGGCCAGCGCGATGGCCGTGGACGTGATCAGCGCGTATTGCTCAGGAGATAAAGAAGATTCCGGCGCGACTATTCTCGAAGAAGCACCCGAAAACTGGAATTCGCAAACGCGGAAATTGCGAAACGCCGTGGCGCAGGCCAACTTTCAGATTTTCCAGACAGCGCAGAAAAATCCCGAGCAGCGCGGCATGGGCGCGACGATTACCGTCGCCTGGTTCAAGGATTCACGGTTGAGCATCGCCCACGTGGGCGACAGCCGGGCTTATTTGTTGCGCGGCGGCAACCTGCAGCAACTCACCAACGACCACTCGCTGGTGGCGGAACAGGTGCGCCGCGGCCTCATCACGCCGCAGCAGGCCGAAGAAAGCGAAATGCAGAGTGTTTTGCTGCGGGCGCTCGGCGCACATCCGGATGTGGAAATTGACGTCGATGAGACGGAGGTTTTTCCGCGAGATGTGCTCCTGCTGTGCTCGGACGGCTTGACCCGTATGGTCACGGAACCGGAGATCGCCGGGGCGTTGCAGGCGGAAACCAAGCCGGCGGCAGCGGCGGAGAGATTGATTTCCCTGGCGAAGGAAAATGGGGGTATCGACAACATTACAGTGATCGTCGTGCGCTTCGAGGATGAATCTGAGAAGGGATGGTTCTCCTGGATGCGGCGCGGCGCGGCCAAAAAGGATTAGCACCTTTGCGGAGGCCAAGGCATGGCGAAGCTCAGCCTGATGTTTGAAAACAAGATCGTGAAAGAAGTGCCCATCGGAAGCCGCCCGGTTACGATTGGGCGCTCTCCGGACAATGACCTGCCGGTGGACAACCTTGCGGTCTCGAATTATCACGCGCGGGTTTATTACGAGGCCGGCCGCCTGGTGGTGGAAGACCTGGATAGCCTGAATGGAACGTTCGTGAACGATCTCCGCGTGGAACGTGCTACGCTGCACGACGGCGACGCCATCTGGATCGGAAAGCATCACATCAAAGTAGACGCCACCGCGGATGCAGCGATTCCTTGGGACACGGGACGCAAAGCCGCAGCGCCAAAGATCAACGAGACCATGGTGCTGGATACCAAGGCCCGCCGGGACCTGCTGCAGCAGGCCGCGGCGATGGGAGAGCGCTCGCAATTCGCCTCCGGCCGCGTGCGCGTAGCCACGCTGGTAGTGCTCAGCGGGAAAGTGGACCTGAAGGAATACACGCTGACGAACAAGCTTACGGTGATCGGCAAATCGCCGATGGCCACGGTGCGGCTGAAGGGCTGGTTCAAGCCCAATATGGCCGCACAGATCAACCAGCGCGACGACGGCTATTATCTCGGCACGGGTGACAAAGTGCCTATCGTGAACGGCAACCCCATCGCCGGGCCGGTACGCCTGAACGACGGAGACCTGATCGAAGTCTGCGGCGTACGAATGAATTTTATTTTCCGAGAGTAACCAGCCGACTCTCATGGCGAAAATGCGCGAAGGACGCGGCCGTATTGGATACGTTGCCCGTCTGCGAATCCTGTTTGAAGCCTGGTGGCAGCATCGCGCGGTCTTTCTCATCAGCACGGGCGTTACCCTGCTTGCGGTCGGCGTATACATCTTTACATTCGTTGGCGACCGCAATACGCCGCTGTTCGACTTCCTGAAGCGCTTCGAATACAGCACGCTGGACACGCGTTTCCGCTACCGTCCGACGCGTTATACGCCGCCCGATCCGCGCCTCGTAGTGGTTTCCATTGATCAGAAGTCGCAGGAAGTGCTGGGCAAGTGGCCGTTCTCGCGAAAATATTTCGGAATGATGCTGGACGCGCTGCGCGAAGACGGCGCGCGCGTGGTTTCCTTTGACGTGACCTTCGACAAGCCGGACCTGACGGTGGCTCCCATCCGCGCGCTTTGGGGCCAGATTGAAGACGATAGGAAGAAAGGCAACCCTCCCGACAGGAAAATGGAAGCGCACGTGTTTGATCTGGCCAAGGAATTTGACGCCGATGCACAATTTGCAGCAGCGCTGCGGCGTTTCGGGCCGGTGGTGCTGGGGAATTTTTATCTGCAACCCAACGAGATCCAGGGAATCGACGACGCTACGCTGAACAAATACGCGGAAATGGTGCAATGGTATTCGCTGAACCGCAACGCGGTGAATCCTAAGACCGGAAAAGCGGACTTTGCCGCCTTGCTGAACATGTATCAGTATGAAGGCACGCTATTCACGGCGACCATCGCGAACATTCCAGAGCTCGCGCCGCCTGACAACGACGAAAAAACGGCCATTGGCTTTTTCAATATCACGTCGGACGCCGACGGTGTTCTGCGGCGCGGCTCCCTGGTTTTGCCGTTTGGCCGGTCCAACAATCCGGATGACATCGATCTCTACGGATCACTGGAAGTACAGACCATCCGGCTGTATCTAGGGCTCAAAACCGAGCAGGTGACGGTGAATTACGGGCCGACGGGTGTAACCTCGCTGCAGTTCGGCGACAAATTGACGGTAAAGCCGGACTGGCTGGGGCGCGTGCTCATTAATTACCGGGGCCCGCGCGAAACATATCGCTATGTCTCCATCGCCGACGTTGTGAGGCGCAAATTCCAGCCAGGGACTTTCCGCGACAAGATTGTGCTGGTGGGCGCATCGGCAACGGGTATTGGCGACCTGCGCACTCCGCCCTACGGCGGTATCGATTATCCCGGGCTGGAAGTGCACGCCAACGTCATCGACAACATGCTGAACAAGGGCTTCCTGATCCGCGGGCCGCGCGAGGAGATCTTCGACCTGTTTCTTATTCTGATGGTGGGCCTCCCCTTGGGAATGGCCATGGCACTGATCTCTCCGCGGTGGATGTGGTTCGGGCTGGCGCTGCTGGTGCCGTTTGGTTTCCTGAACGACGTCGCTTTCCTGAACGGTTATTGGCTGAATTTTACTTTGCCTGCGGCTACCCTGACCGGCAACGTGATGCTGGTTTCACTCTACCGTGCGTTGGTGGAAGAAAAAGAAAAACGCAAGGTGCGCTCGGCATTCGGCCAGTATTTGAGTCCGGAGGTGATTCGGCGGCTGCTGGTGAATCCGCAACTCGTGGAACCCAGGAAAACGGAAATCACGGTGATGTTCAGCGACATCCGCGGATTCACGACGATTTCCGAAAAGCTGGATGCACAGGACCTGGCTATTTTCCTGAATGGATACCTGTCGGACATGACCAAAATTGTTTTTGACACCCAAGGGACGCTCGACAAGTACATTGGCGACGCGGTGATGGCTTTCTGGGGGGCTCCGTTTGAAGAGCCGGACCATGCTTCCAACGCGTGCAGCGCTTCGCTGACGATGATGAAACGCATGCATGAACTGCAACAACAATGGGAAGCCGAGGGAAAGCCAAAACTCGATATCGGCATCGGTCTGAACTCCGGTTCGGCTAGCGTCGGCAACATGGGATCAGAATTGCGCTACGGCTACACTGCGCTGGGCGATACGGTGAACCTGTCTTCGCGGCTGGAAGGCCTGAACAAGGAATACGGCACGCACATCCTGGTGAATGAGTCCACCTACAACGAAGTAAAAAGCGACGGATTCCTTTTCCGGGAGCTGGATATTATCCGAGTCAAGGGTAAGCTGCAGCCGGTGACGATTTATGAGTTGATGGGGAAGGTGGTGGAACTCGAAAAGGAAACAGGGTATGCGGAATTGCAGGAACGCCTGCGGTGCTTCGCACAAGCGCGGGCCCTCTACAGCAAACGACGCTGGGAAGAGGCGCAGCAGGTGTTTCAGGCGATCCTGGAGCGTTTCCCGGGAGACGGACCTTCGCGCATGTACTGGAAGCGCTGCCAGGAATATTTGTTTGATGAGCCGCCGGTGGGTTGGG
The DNA here is from genome assembly GCA_035262705.1 of Candidatus Acidiferrum sp. Lineage (GTDB taxonomy): Bacteria > Acidobacteriota > Terriglobia > Acidiferrales > UBA7541 > Acidiferrum. The sequence goes on from DATFSI010000194.1 coordinate 27,530, forward strand.
ACGGCGTGTTCACGATGACCCACAAGTAAGCAA
>DATFSI010000195.1:0-4886 GCA_035262705.1 Candidatus Acidiferrum sp.
GGCCGGTTGGCGGCTAGCCAGCACCCGGTGATGCTGGCGGTGCGGCGCAGCGTTGCGGCCGTGGAAGATTTGGGACGCCGCCCGATCCGGCGGCCGGGTTCACAAACGGCTTCGTAAGCGAAGTTGTTTCTTCGATTCTCCCTGGCACATGGGTTTACGGGCCGTGCTGTGAGCCGCGCGGCCCGCAAACCCGATTCGAGAACTACAGGGCCAGCCGTTTTGTGAGACGCGGCTGGCCTTTTTTTGCCCCTCCAAAAAAGCAGATCCCTCCCTCCGCTTCGGGATGACAGCGACTCCTGTTTGCAAACTGTTTCATCCACTGACCAATTTTGGTATTGTGGCCGCGCCCTGGAGGTCACGATGAAAATCTTCGCGACGTGGTTGGTCCGTTTGTTCGCTATTTCCCTCGCAGCACTGCTATGTATTCCTGCGGGCAGCGCTCAGGAAAAACCCGCGGCAAAGCCGAAGACGATCGCGATCCGCGCGGGGCGCTTGATTGACGGTAAGAGCGGCGCGCCGATTGCTAACGCGTTGATTGTCGTCGAAGGTGACACCATCAACAGCGTAACGCCGGGCGGATCGCCCCCCGCGGGCGTGGAAGTAATCGATCTTTCGAAAGCCACCGTGCTGCCGGGGTTTGTGGACGCGCACACACATGTGCTGCTGCAGGGCGACATTACCCAGGAAGAGTACGACGAGCAACTCCTGAAGCAGTCCATTCCTTACCGTGCGATTCTGGCTTCGCGCAATGCGCAGATTGCACTGGGCCACGGCTTCACCGCGATACGCGACCTCGAAACCGAAGGCGCGATGTACGCCGACGTGGACGTGAAGAAGGCCATCAACCGCGGCGAAGTGCCCGGGCCGCACATGCAGGTTTCCACGCGCGCGATGACGCCCACGGGAATGTATGGGCCGCTGGGCTATTCGTGGGAGATTCAGGTGCCGCAGGGCGTGCAGTATGCCGACGGTGTGGAGGGAGTGCGTAAGGCGGTGCGCGAACAGGTGATGTACGGGGCGGACTGGATCAAGTATTACTCCGACCACGGCTATTTTTACGGGCCGGACGGCGTGGTGTTGCACAGCCACGTGAATTTCACGGATGAAGAAGCCAAGGCGATCGTGGACGAGACGCATCGGCTCGGTAAAAAAGTGGCGGCGCACGCCATCGGCAGCGACGGCATCGCCGCGGCATTGAAAGCCGGCGTTGATTCCATCGAGCACGGCGACGGGTTGACAGAAGCGGAAATGGACGCGATGGCGCAGCGAGGAGTCTACTGGGTGCCAACGATTATGGTGGGCGCGTATGTGGCACCGGGACGCAGCGGCAACTGGCCAAAGATGGTGGAAACGGAAAAGGCCGCGTTTCAACTGGCGCTGAAGAAGGGCGTGAAGATTGTGCTGGGCACGGATGCCGGCGGGTTCGACTGGTGCGCGCTGAATCAGGCGTTGGAATTCGACTACTACGTGAAGTACGGCATGACGCCGATGCAGGCGATTCACAGTGCAACGACTACGGCTGCGGAACTACTCGGCTGGTCGGACAAAATGGGCACGGTGGAAGCAGGGAAGTGGGCCGACCTGGTGGCGGTTTCTGGCGACCCGCTCAAGGACATCACGGAGTTACAGCACGTGAAGTTTGTGATGAAGGGCGGTAGTCTCATTAAGAACGAGCTGCACTGATTGTCTTGGGAGCACGCACGCGCCGCCAAACAAGCCGAATTCACGGCAGTGTTGATTGCTAGAAGGACTGCCAGCAACAGATAGCAGGTAATCCTGAGCCACACGGGTTGCCGGAATGCTTCTTCCAGTTCCAAGTCCATTCTAGGGTGAGTTACGCGTGACAGTCGTTTGGCGATTCTGAAAACATACGCGGAAGTCGCTCGCTTACCGCCCTTTGCCATGCGAACGGCAGAAACCCCGTGCAAATGACCAATTCAAGAAGGACCAGCAAAATGAGAATTACGATGAGGATGCTCTTTTTCATATTTCATCGATACTGATTGATGATGTGGTTCAGAAGAAGGCGCCGCCGCCGTCGACATTGATGGATTGGCCGACCATGGCGCTGGACATGTCGGAACAAAGGAATAACGCGGCTTGCGCGATTTCCATGGCGGTTTGACCGCGGCCCTGCAGAAGAGAACCGAGGAAGCCTTTGAGTTGCTCCTCCGGGCTGACGTGAAGCTTCTCGGCAAGGATGTTGCCTAGTTCCTTGCTCATCACGGTTTCTGTGACGGGGCCGGGACAAATCGCGTTGACGCGCACCCCGTTGCGTGCGGCTTCGGCGGCCATATAACGCGTCAGCCCCAGCAATCCTGCTTTTGCGGCGGCATAGGCCGAGCCCCAGGAAAATGCAGCCTTCGCCGACAAGCTGGAAATATTCAAGATCACGCCGGATTTGCGCGCATACATCCCAGGCAAGGCCAGCTTGCTCAGATGAAACGCCGCGCGGAGATGTACAGCGATCACCTTGTCGAATTCTTCGAGCGCATACTCTTCCACGGGAACGACAGGGCCGTAGTGCCCAGCGTTGTTCACCAGGATATCCACGCGGCCGAATTTCTTTTCCGCTTCGGCGAAAACTTGCGCGCAATCTGCTTCGCGCGACAGATCGCCCACGGCGTAGCCTGCTTTGCCACCCTGTACAGTGATCTCCGAGGCTACGGCAGCCACTTCTTTTTCCGTGCGCGCGGTAAGAAAAACCACTGCCCCTTCCTTGGCAAACAGCAGCGCCATGGCGCGCCCGATGCCGCGGCCGGATCCGGTAATCAACGTGACTTTATTTGGTAGCAGCATCAATTCGCCCCGACCGCGCAAGTTTTGGTTTTCACAGCAGGCAGAAAATCGGATGGCGGTGGCTCCTTGCCCGTCGAGTTGGGGAGAATGTCCCAAGCAGTGAAGGTGACAATCAGACCCTCTTTTGGAAACACCTGGAGTTCCTGCCCGCCGAATCCGCGGCACATCCAGACGTACTCCGACGAATCGGGCAGGTTGAACAGCCACCACTGGAAGCCGTATTTAAACCGTGGCTCGTCGGTTTGGTAGTAGGGCGTCAGCGAGTCTTTCACCCATGCAGCGGAGACGATCCGCTGTCCTTCCCACATACCATCGTGCAGATACAGGTAGCCGATCTTGGCCAGATCGCTGCCATTCAGATACAGGCCGCCTTCGGTATCCACCAGCCCCAGATAGGTACGTTTCCATTCATGCCGGATGCCCAGGGGCGCGAAAAGATATTTCTGGCCGTAGTCGTCGATGTCCTGTTCGGTTTCCTTCTGAAAGACATAGGCAAGGAGTTCCGTCGCGCCGCTGCTGTAGTTCCAGACCTTGCCGGGTTCGGCGGCCATGGGTTTGTCGATCACATACTGCACCCAGTCGTCGGTGGCCTCCATCAGGCTCGAATCGCTGCGAGGATCGTCGTACGGTACATCTTCCTCATGCCATTCCAGGCCGGGGGTCATGGTCAGCACATCGCGCAAGGTGATGCGGCGCTTGCGGTCGTCGACGTTTTTTACTTTGGCCGCGTCGAAATAGTGCAGCAGAGGTATGTCGAGGCCGGCCTTGAAATCGCCGCGCATTTTGGCAATGCCGATGATGATGGAGGTGACGGTTTTGCTTACGGACTGCATAGTGTGCAGATCCGTGCCGTGGTAGTAGGGGTGCCAGTAAGGATCGAAATAGTTGTACCGCCCAGCCAGGCGAGCATTAAGCGGCCCGCGTTCCCCGGCTTCCCTGCCATAGATCTCCGCGTAGTCGTGCGGATAGCTGCGTTCAAAAACCTTTTTGCCGCAGCGGAACACCGCAAAGCTATCGAACATTTGCGAATATTTGCCAGCGGCAATGTCTTTGTCCAGCCGAAGGAGAAGGTGCTCATCCAGCCCAACCCTCGCGGGGCTCACTGCGGCCCAGCCTTTGGTTGGCCACAGGGTTTCATCTGCCGCCTGCGTCGCAGCTTTTCCACCGAAAAGCAGTGCCGTTGAGGCCAGAACGATGATTCCCGTAAAGGCAGCAAGCATGCCGCGTTTTTTCATAGTGGCTCCGTCCGAGCACCTTATGGCGGGCAAAGATGGCTGTCAAGCCGACTTACCTGAGTTGACTGGGTCCCGTGGCATGTCGCTGAGCTATAATGCTCTCGGGTTAGAGCAACACGCAAAACTTAATAGGCCCCTTATGTCCCTGAAGTCTGGGTATAGCGGCACGTATCCGTGGTTGACGACCGACGAGCACGAACTCGATGACTTTCGAGACTCCTGTGCAGTCGGGACGGCTCCAGGTGTTCATAAACTACGGTGGTTTCAACCTGTGGGACACCGACTTACCATAAGTTAACTACGACATCAAACGTTCAAGCAGGATTCTCAATTGCCTGGGTGCCCTTACCCGCGGTGGCAAAGGGTGCGCCAGCGCCGCGCAAACCGCTGTCGCCGGATTGCTTTCCTCCCTGCCACCTTCGACGACAAAAAATTTCTTGAACGCTTTGTCGAATTCCGGTCCGGCCCGTTCGTCTATCTAGTGAAGGCTGGGCAAACGGCCCACCCAAAGACTGTTATAGAGGACGTCATGACCCAGGCGTCGGTCGAGGCGCGCACGGAAGACTCGGCAGAAGCAACTGGACCAGTCTGGACGCGCCTGACGGAAAAACTCCCATTCTCAGGAGGAAAACAATGCGAAAAAAAAAGGTTGGCGCAATCGCAATCAAAAGCTTCGCACTGCTTGTTGTGCTCGGTACGGCGTACCAAGCCATGGCACAGGATGCCACGACACCTTATCCGAACATGGCCCCGATCGAGCAGTATCTGATGGACCGAACTGCCGAGATCGCGCTGGCTCGCAGTGCTGCACCCAGTTCGATCTCCGATGGCGCCGAAGTCATGGTGCTGGGA
>DATFSI010000196.1:0-5477 GCA_035262705.1 Candidatus Acidiferrum sp.
GAAGAAAAATGCCTGGCACAGAAAACGACAGATCAGTCGCCGACAACGGTGTTAATCAGGCCCTCGGGTCTGCGTATTCTAAGTCGCTGGAGCGGTTTGGCCGTTGCCGCCGATGCCGGATTCTGCGCGCGGTCCGTTGGCGCCGGCGGCAGCGGCACGCACGGCGCCGGAGTCGGCACGATCGTCGAGGCGGCCGAAGATCATTTTGCCGGCCGGGGTCTGATGGACCGAGGTGACCAGGATGTCCACGGTGCAGTTGACGAGGCGGCGCGCGCCGTCCACGACGACCATGGTGCCGTCATCCAGAAAGGCGACGCCCTGCGTAGGCTCCTTGCCTTCGCGGAGGATGAGCACGCGCATGGGTTCGCCGGGAAGCACGGCGGGCTTCAAGGCGTTGGCGAGTTCGTTGACATTAAGCACGGAGATGTTCTGCACGCGTGCCACTTTGTTGAGATTGAAATCGGTGGTGACAATCTGCGCGCCCATGCGGCGCGCGAGTTCCACGAGCTTCTGGTCTACGGCGGAAACTCCAGGAACATCGTCATCTAGGACGCGAATTTCGAGGCCCGGCATCTTCTGCATGCGCTGCAGGACTTCCAGGCCGCGGCGGCCGCGCTGACGTTTCAACGAGTCGCTGGAATCGGCAACCAGTTGCAGCTCGTGCAGGACAAATCGGGGCAGCCCCAGTGAACCGTCCAGGAAATGCGTTTCGCAGATATCGGCGATGCGGCCGTCAATCAAGACGCTGGTATCCAGCAGTTTCATCAGCGAAGGAGCGGCGGGCGCGGGAGGGGCAATTTCGAGGGAGCGCAGCAGCGGAGCCTTCGAGAGCTCTTTGCCGCGGCGAGCGCCCAGTGTCAGGCCCAGGTAGCCGAGCGAAACCAGGGCGGTGAGCTCCAGAGACGATTTGGCCGCTTCGCGTAACGAGGTTCGCGAGGCAACGAGCGTAACCAGCAGCGCGGCCATCAAGCCGAGCAGCGTGCCAGCAGCTCCGCCGATCACCTCCCCAGTCTCCGCGTGGCGCACACGCGTCTCCGCCAGCAGGACAGTCAACGCAATCAAAATGCCAGCGCCTGCCGCCGGAAGCGCCTGCAACGCAAACGGACGAAACGCGTAACACACAAAGCCGGACGCGACCACCAGGGAGGCGCGAAGCACCCAGGCGTCCCAATCCCAAAGTTGCCACCGATGATCTGAAGAATCCGCCAAAGAAGATACGGAAACGCTGCCGCCGGCTTGCTGAGACCTAAGACCGTTCATAGGACCTCTCGTACGGCAATGATTTGCGCTCCGTGGGGGCGGAAAGGGAAGAAAGAGGAGGGACCCTTCCTGCCGGAGCAGGTGACACGCCAGACTATATACTCTTGAATTAAAGTAACGTCAAGCAGGAGTTATCACTCGCCACAGCCAACCGCGTCCGGCGGAAGACTCAAGGAACATAGAAGCGGGGAACGCGTGGGCCGACGTGGCTGATTAGGTCTGAGGTGACGGTGCCGATACTCCGCGCGACGACATTTGCGGGATAGACGTTGTCGCCTTCGGTGCCGTAAAGCGTGGCGATATCGCTGACCGCAACATCGGGTACATCGGTTACGTCCACCATGGACACGTCCATGGAGACAATGCCGACGATGGGCGTGCGGAATCCACGGACGTACACGCAGCCGCGATTGCCAAGCGAGCGGTGGATGCCGTCGGCATAGCCGGCGGACAGAACGGCCACCAGCGACGGCCGCTTGGACACCCAACTGGCATTGTAGCCGACACCGGCACCCTCTGGAATCGAGCGCACATTGATAAGCCGAGCGCGCAGGCTCATCACAGGGCGCAAGGGGAGTTTCGCCTCGTATTCTGTACGTAGGCTAAGGGGGTCGAACCCCGGATGATAGCCATAGAGCACCGCGCCGGGGCGCACCATGTCCGCCCAAGCCTCCGGCCGCGCTGCGATGGCAGCGCTGTTGGCGATGTGGGTGATGCCGGGATCGACGCCAAGAGCGCGCAAACGATCCAGCGCGCCAGAAAACAGCTTGAGCTGTTCCGGCGTTTCGCGGCCCGTGGGAGTATCCGTGAACACTTCGGAAGAAGCCAGGTGCGTGAACGTGCCGCCCTGCTCCAGGCACTTGCACTTTGCAAGCTGCCTCACAAAGCAATCGATGTCGCCCACGGCGATGCCCAGGCGATTCATGCCGGTATCTACCTTGAGGTGAAAGCTGACGCGTTTTTTGCGCGCTTTGGCGGCAGCTGCGTCCAACAGGACCAAATGCTCACAACGGTGAATCGCGGGAGTGAGATCGTGCTCGACGATGTTTTTTTCTTCCCCCGGCCAGAAACCGCCGAGCACGAGAATCGGCGTGCGTACACCGGCCTTGCGGATTTCGATGCCTTCGGCGGCGGAGGCCACGCCAAACCAGTCGGAGCCGGCCTTTTCGAGAGCCTTGGCGGTTCGCGGGCTGCCATGGCCGTAAGCGTTGCCCTTGACGATGGAGAGCACCATGCGCGGGGTCTTGCGCTTTTCCGAAGGCGGATTGACGTAATCGCGAATCGCGCGAAGATTTCCGACCAACGCGGAAAGAGAGACCTCCGCCCAGGCGGGGCGGCCAACGAAATCGGCGGGGTTCGAGTTCTTTTGGGAGCGAGCCATGAAATATCCTGAAAGAAATAGTTTACGGCATTCGAACGCGAAGGCGAAAAGGCGGGAAGTGCCGCCGCGCGCGAGAAAGACAACACTGCGCAAAGGAGCAATCGGGAGACCATCCGGAGAGCGGAACATGGCTTTTCGTATACCCGCAAACCCCTCTATGCCAATGAGATACAGCCAAGCGAAAACCGCGCCGTTTGGATGCGCTTCGCGTCAGCGTGGCAACTCTTACGCAGTGTGTCAGAAATGAAATGGAGACGGATCCGACACATGCGGGTCCGCGCCCTTCGTGTAAACTGAACACAAACGGAGCACGCTTCGGCGCCCGCAAGCTGCCTGAGACGAGGAGCGGGAGCATGACACCGGCACAGGACCAAATTCTGAAAGAGCTGCAAAGCCATGCGCGGAGCGCCGCCAAGGCGGAAGCCCTCATGGCGTACATCGCCAAGCGGCTGCATGAGAAGCTCACGCGTTACAACTGGGTCGGCTTTTATATTGTTGATCCCGTCGACACGGGCTTTTTGATTGTCGGGCCCTACGCGGGAAGCTTCACGCCCAACGTGCGCATCCCGTTGAACACTGGGCTGTGCGGCGCGGCAGCCACCAGCAAACAAATGGTGGTGGTGCAGGATGTGAGCAAAGATCCGCGTTACCTGGCGGGGTCCTCGATGGTGAAGTCTGAAATCGTGGTGCCGATCTTCGTGAACAAAAAGCTGGCGGGGGAACTGGACATTGAGAGCTATTTCGCGGACTCTTTCCCCAAATCGGAGTGCGAATTTGTGGAAGCCTGCGCAAATGTGCTCGCAAGCTATCTGACGAAAGCATAATCCAGGGAAATTGAGCTTGCGTTTTTTCGTATATGTCGCGGCGGCCGCATGCCTGATGTTTGCTTGTTTTTGTGTGCGCGGACAGGAAAAGACGCCAAAGAAGCGCATCGCCGTTTTGAATTTTGACAATCCGGAAACGGGCGCGGACGCGCCTTCCGGGCTTTTCGGCGGAGATGGCGGCGACGTGGGCAAGGGCGCTTCCGCGATGCTTATCCAGAAGCTGCTCCAGGGAGGGAAATACACACTCGTGGACCGCTCCGCGCTGGCGAAGGCGGTGAAAGAGCAGAGCGAGGCGGAGAGCGACCGCGTGGATGCGTACGCGCTGGCCACAAAGGTTGGCCGGCTGCTAGGGCTGGACGCGATGATCGTGGGGGCCATCACGCGCTACGGACCGGAAGGCAACCAGGGGAATGTCCACGGTGGGGGATTCGGCCTGAAAACGCGAAAATCGAAAGCTTACGTGGAGATCACCGCGGAGGTACTCAACATTTCCACCGGCGCGATCATGGCAGATTTCAAGGGCCTTGGAGAATCCTCGCGCCCCGGGGAAATCTCAATCATGAGCAACGGCCGAGGACAGACCAAGACTTCCATGGAGATTCTGGGGGGCGAGTTCGTGGAAAGCCTGCTGCCGGAAGCCACAAGCGGCGCAGTCGACCAGATCGCCAAACAGCTCAATACGTTCGCGGAGAAAATACCGGCGCTGCAAATCGCTGTGGGAGGCCGCGTTGCGGAGGTTGAGGGGAACGCCTTGACGCTGAACATGGGGAAAAAGTCCGGCCTCATAATCGGGCAGCAAATAGAGATTTTGCGGGATGCAACGGCTGCCCCGGATTCGTCCGCGTCACCCAATGCACCGCGATTGTCGCAAAAGATCGGTTTGGCGACGATCACGGAGCTGGGCGAGGACTACGCCACGGCTAATTTTTCAGGACCTGGCGTGCCGCAAGTCGGCGACCGCGTAAGGCTTGTGGACAACCGAGACGCCGATCCGCGCTAACTTAACCTGCCATCAGTGTGAAGAAAATTCGTGCACGTCCCCTCAAAGCGCAGGTTTATACTCGACCGCACGCCCAGTCGAAGAACGCTCCGCAATCCAGGAGGTTATTGATGGAACCCCAATCCGGCGCGGCAATTCCTCCTACTCCTGCTGTCATTTTTGAAAATTTGCAGGCGTACCAGCGCACGTTCGCTTTGCAGGCAGCGATTGAGCTGGATATTTTCCGAGCCGTGGGCCACGGGCCGGGAGACGTGGCCTCGATAGCGCGGCACGCCCGGGCGTCCGAAAGGGGAATCCGGATTTTGTGCGACTACCTGGTGATCTCTGAGATTCTGCAAAAAAAACATGGGCACTATCAGCACACGCCGGCGAGTGCCGCGTTTCTCGATCCCAGCTCGCCTACCTGCCTCGCATCCATCGTGCGCTTTTTGTCGTTGCCGGTAATGCGCGCTCCGTTCGAGCAGCTTGCGGAAATTGTGCGCAATGGGAGGACGAGCCTGCCCGGTGAAGGGTCGGTGAAGCACGAAAACCCCGACTGGGTGGAATTCGCGCAAAGCATGGGACCCATGATGGTGCCGTCGGCCATGGGACTAGGAAAGCTGATCACGCAGGGCCACAAGGGACCGGTGCACGTGCTGGACATTGCCGCGGGGCATGGGCTTTTCGGAATTGAGGTGGCTAAGCAGAACCCCGAAGCACACGTGACCGGGCTGGACTGGGCTCCGGTGATGCGCGTGGCACTGGAGAATGCGAAAAAAGCTGGCGTGGGGGACCGCTACAACATGCTGCCGGGAAGCGCGTTTGAAGTGGATTTCGGCGGCCCCTACGACGTGGTGCTGCTGACGAATTTCCTGCATCATTACGATCCGGAGACCTGCGTGGGGCTGTTGAAGAAGGTGCACCGGGCACTGAAGCCGAGCGGAATGGTGGTGACGCTGGAGTTCGTGCCCAATGAAGATCGCGTTTCGCCACCGGTGCCGGCTGCGTTCAGCTTGACGATGCTGGCGTCAAC
>DATFSI010000197.1:0-35418 GCA_035262705.1 Candidatus Acidiferrum sp.
GAAGCACGGCCAAAGCCGATGGGATTTCCTGTAAGGTCCGTGACGTAAAGGCCCAGCACCTGCTTCCCCCAGGTGGCCTGTTTTTCGCCGCTCTCCAGATAGGCAAAGTAGAGCCAGCGAACGATAATCGCCAGCCCCGAAAAAACCAGGATCATGGAGAAAAAGCCGAGGATGATAGCGGGGTCCGGGCGGCCTGTGCCGGTGCTGCGAACGAACGCTTCGAGGCTATGGATAAAGCCGGTGAGAAAAAGCAGCGGCAAAAACAACAAGCCCAGCGCGGCGCCCACAATCACCCCGTCAATGATCGCGGCCAGAAAACGCAGCCAGAAGCCGCCGAACGCGAATCCGCGCGAGACGACCAAGCCGGCCGGATCCGCATCCGCCGCCGGCGTGCCCGCGCGCGCAAGAACCGGAGCGGAGATCGCCGCCACGGAACGCCCCGCGGGAGTTCCGCACGCAGTGCAGAAGCCAGCTTCTGGAGCGAGGTTCGCACCACACTTGGAGCAGTACACGACGGGTATCCTCCAGTTCAAAGCAATGGGATTCTAAACTGTAAGACAAAAACGCGAAAAAGGCGTGAGAAAAACACGCTAGTCGCGGCAAATCTCGCGCTGAAAATCCTGCAGACGCTTTTTGGCGTCGGGGCTGCCCTTGCGCGCGGCGGCGGACAAGAGAATCCGGGTCTGGTCGCAACTCTTGGCCACCCCGCGGCCCTGATGGAACAGCTCTGCAAGAGTAATCTCCGCGCCAATGTGATTTTTTCGTACCGCAAGCCACAGGAGGTTTACGGCTTCGGGGAGCTCCGCCTTGCGGCTGGGCGTTTTCAGGATTTGCATGGCGCGCTGATATTCGTCCTGGCCACTGCCAGAGGAGGACCTTGCGGTAGCGACCTCCGGAGCAGGATGGGCTTCCGCTGGTGGAGCATCCGAAGTCACTGGTGACGGCGGGGCAGGCTTGTTTTCGGCGGGAGCTACCTCTTGTTGTGGAGAAATAGAAGCAGGTGGGGCACTCGCGGACGCAACAGAGTCTTGTGGAGGCGGGGGCGAAGGCGAAACGACGGGCGGAGCGATTGCAGAAGTTTCCTGCGGCTCGTTGCCAGCGATTTGCTGGCCTAACCAGATGAGTGCGTGTCCGACTTCTCGGTGATAGACGTAGGTGCCAACGAGCAGGGCGAGAAAAATCATGATGCCGATGGCGCGACCCAGGGTGAAGCTCTCCATCCAGCGGGGTGAAGCTGCTTCGCTTTCGGATTCCCATGGAGAAAGTGGTTCGTGGGGCGGCAACGAATGCGGGGCGACAGCCGACGGAGGTTGAATGAGGACTTCGGAGAGCGGAACAGGATTCGGAGTGGGCGGCTGTTCGGCCGGAGTTGGTTCAGCAACAGGCGAATGCACGGCGGGGATGACCGGCTCCGGGGCAGGCTCCTGCAGCGGACCGGGACGAACAGAGGAAAGTTTGAGGAGCTGCGGGAGTTGCGGAGCCGGAGGTGGTGGCGGCGCATTCTCAGGTTGCCGGAGAAATTGTGGCAATGGGAGTTCTTCGGCTTCGATGGGCGACTGCGGAGGAGGATCGCACGACGGCGCAGGCGGCTCCTGCACGGGTTCGATCGGCAGCCGCATTTGCGACAAACCTGGCCCGGCAACAACCTCTGTTTCCTGTGAGGGCGAAGGGGGCGCAGGCGCGGCCTCGATTTCCGATCGTGGCAGGACCACCGCTGAAGGGGGAGGAGCCGGAGGCTCCGGAAGCGGTGGTTGCTGGAGTTCAGGCGAAGAAGGAGTCGGCTCGAGCGCCGGCGCGGGCACAACTGGCTCGCCGGCTCGCGGCGTTCCAGCTATCGCCCTACGCGCTTCCTGCCGCAATTCCTCGAGTGTGAGAGAGGGAGCGTCGGGCGGTTTCGGCGTCCCTGTTTCGCGGGTAAGGGGCTCGTCGAATTTTTCCAGCCAGCGCCGGATCTGGTCGCGCGAATGAGCCGCAAGGCCCGCAAATTCGAGGGCGGCGATGTGGCCTTTATCTTCCAGGCGGAGGACGATGGCGTCGCCATCAATGCGCACTCCGTTATCCAACGCGATGGAAAACGCGAGTTTCTCCAGGAGACGCAGGGGCATCATCGCACGGAGGGAAAAGCCGTATTCGTTGAGATCGCGTAGCATCCCGCCGTTGGAAGGAGGGAGCTCGACGTAGACAAGGCTGAGGGGACGCTTGCGCCACTGCGTTCGACGATCGGTATGGACGCTCATGGAAGCGGCGTTAGTAAGAATTCTAACCTGTAACAGGCCGCTTGCGGGAAGGGATGTGTGCCGGTGCGCAGTGCCGGCGAACACCGGCACGGAACACACAGACAAGAGCGCATATGCCGCAGAGAGCGAGAGGCGCGGGGGAAGCTTCCCACTTCACGAGAGCCAAAGCGCCGGTTGCAGCTTCTGGACCGAACCGGCGCGCTCAAAGTTATTTTTTGCGGGCGAGCTTGACGGCCACGCCGAGAAGAAGCTTGCGATCATCTTCTTCCATTTGCCCCAGCAGGCCGCGGATGCGGTTGATGAAAGCGCCCCACTTCCCAGAGAGTCCCCATTCCTCCGAGGGTGAGTCCTTCTTGCGCGGAATCACGAGCGGTTTGGCCGGACCGTTGCCCTGATAGAACAACTGGTAGAGCGGCACCTGCATCGCCCCCGCCAATTTCTCCAGGGTTTCGATGGACGGCGTGGTATGGCCGTTCTCAATCCGGGAGAGATAGCAACGGGACAGCCCGGTGCGTTCTTCCAGATCTCCCTGTGAGAGTTTCTTTTCCTTGCGGATATCCCGCAGACGTTCTCCGATCATTCCTGTTTTCTCCTTGTCTGATTACTAGCTTGTCCCTCTGCAAGAGGGAGCGGGGGCCGATGTTCGAATTGAGCGGGGACCACTTCACCTGATATGACCTGCTGGGTAATATCGCTGGCCAAACCCAGGTAACGTACGGGACGCCCGGAAGGCTCGCGAATCACAAAGCCGCGATCAAAAATCCAGCGGATGGACCCATCGGGGCGCACTACCCGGTAAGTGGTTTCCATGCGGTCGCCGGGAAAATCCTGGCCAACAAAAAGGATGGCGTACGGGCGATCTTCGGGATGAACGGCATCCAGCCATGCATGAGGATCACGTTTGAGCTCCGCCAGGGAACGTCCCCAGACGTTCTCATAAGAAGGGCTGACGTAAATGATGCTTTCCGTTTCGGCTTCGAGAAACCAAAGGACATCATTCGCGGTTAGATGCGGATTGGCTGGGATGCTTTGTGGTTGCGCCGCGGCTTGCGAACGCGCGTGGACCCTGCGGGTCAATTCGTCGCGGAAAAATTCCACTTCGGAATTAAGGCGCGAGATTTCAAAGTCCTTGGACTGCTGCATTTGGTAGAACTTCTCCAGCAGTTGCTCGGACATGCCGCGCAGGCTGGCGACCGTGGCAGCGCCTGTGAGGGTCATGGCGGTGGTCATGCAGAGGTAGGCGGCCAGGGGAAGGGTTGTGGATGCGGCAAACGGCCCGTATCCATGCAGGGAGCCCCAGGTAGCGAACCCGCAAAGAAGGAGGCAGGCCCCGGCAGCTTCGAGGGGACAGAACCGGATAGCCGCCCAGACCAGGAAAGGAACGCACAAAAGAAGTGGGATATTGCCGGAGGAAAAGTACACGCTGGGGGGGCCGAAGCAAACAATGCACACCAGGCTGAGGCCGGTGAGCAGGGCGACGATTTCGGCCAGTTCGCGCATGTGTAGCGGATGATGGTTGCGGTTCAGAATGAGGACCAGGAATGGGGTCACCGCGAGGACGGCGAGTGCGTCGCCGGCCCACCAGGCGGTGAAACAACTTAAGCGCCCGGCTTGGTGGCCGGCTGTCGTTCCATACAATGCGGCTGACCCGACGGCCGCACCAAGTGAAGTAGCCAGGCCTGCTGCCAACACACAGAAGCGCAGGAAATACCCAGGCCGGGAAAAAGCATTGCGTCCGCCGGCGAATCTCTCCGTCAAGTAGCAAGCCAACAAAACTTCAGCGCTATTACCGGCACCGATCGCGAGAGAACTCACCAGGGGCAGCCCGGAAGAGGTTAGAGCAACCACCATGCTGCCCCCAAAAACCGCCGGGACAATGCGCCGTCCATACAACAACACGGCCGCAAGCGCCAACCCGGCTGGAACCCAGATGGAACCGGCGGGCGGCCGCAGCGTAACCAAATAAAGATTGGCCCGCCCCGCGAGAGCATAGATCAGGAAAACTACCAGGAGCGCGGCGCAATAGCGGCCGGTGAGCCAGTTCTGCACCTGGACCTGTGTAGTAGGCGAAGCCGAGAGAGCACTATTCTGCATGGGCACCCGTTACTATGCGCTTAGGCATAGCATCACAGCATGGTTCCTGCCAATTCAAAAACGGGGACGACACACCTATAATGCGAGAGAGTTAACGATTTGTATACAGTTTTTGCAGGGCTAAATCAATCGAAAAGTTCAACGGAATTAAGGACATTTAACCTGGGAGCGGGGTGGTAGGATTTTCACCGACGGTTCCTTGCCGGAATCGTTTCCGATTGCTGCGAAAAGGAGTCTTCGCCATGCGCTGGACGCCGGGTGGTTCGAGTGACGACGTTGAGGATCGCCGCGACGACGATAGCGGCGGAGGGGGATTCGGCTTCGGTGGCATGCACATTGGGCTCGGCGGGGTGGTTGTGCTGTTCCTGCTGAGCCTGATCTTCCGGCAGAATTTCTTCGCTTTGCTGGGTGGGGGCATGAGCGCGCCGGCGCGGCCCGGCGTCCACCGCGTGAATCCGGGGCGCGACGAATCGGAGAAGCCGCTGGTCCAGTTCGTCACGTTTGTGCTCAATGACACGCAGAAGACCTGGGAGGAACTCCTGCCGGAACAGGGCGGGCACCCGTATCGCCATGCGAAGCTGGTGCTTTTTCGCAATGAGACGTATTCCGGCTGCGGCGGTGCCGAAGCCTCTACGGGACCGTTCTATTGCCCGCAAGACGAAAAGGTATATATCGATTTGAGCTTCTACGATGAATTGAAGCAGCGCTTCGGAGCTCCGGGTGAATTCGCGCAGGCGTACGTGCTGGCACATGAAATCGGGCATCACGTGCAGAAAATCATCGACGTGGAGAATAAGGTATGGCGGCTGCGGGAGAGCAGTCCGGAGGCGGCAAACCGTTTGTCGGTGTCCATGGAATTACAGGCCGATTGCTTCGCGGGCGTCTGGGCGCATTCCACGCAGCAGCGCGGCCTGCTGGAACAAGGCGACGTGGAATCGGCGTTGCGTGCCGCGGCGGCCGTGGGCGACGACCACATTCAGCAGATGACCCGCGGGCGAGTGCAACCGGAAACGTTCACGCACGGAACTTCGCAGCAGCGAATGAGCTGGTTCAACAAAGGCCTCAGCAGCGGTTCGATTGCCGCCTGCGACACGTTTTCCGGGCAGTGAGTCGATCAATCGGTTGACATCCGCGCAGCCGTGCCGGGGACGCCCGGGTCACGGGCCTTTTCCACGGCGGCCTGTGCGGCTTTGGCCTTTTGCGGATCAATCCAGGAATCCTGCGTGACCAGGGTGGTCTGCGTGGGCAAAGCCAAAACGGCGCCGGCCTTTTCGATGGTGTCCATGATTTTCAGGAAGAGCTGCTCCTGCGCCGCCAGGTACTCCGAATATTCCGGCTCCAGGATGTAGCAGAAAATTTCCACCTCCAGCGCGTATTCCGCAAACCGCACAAAGCGCACGCGTGCCGAGGAATCCTCGATTTTGGGGTCTTCGATGAGCAAGTCGTGAATTTTACCTAAGACAAAACGCACGTGGTCGGGGGAAAGATCGTAGCGCAGGCGAACGACTTGCTGGCAAAGGAATTTGTCGCGAAAACGGAAATTCTCGAGCGTGGCCGTGGAGATCACGCCATTGGGAATAGAAAGCAGGGTTCGGTCGGCGGTACGCAGGCGCGTGGAGCGCAAGCCGATATCTTCGACGACGCCCGTCTGAGTGCCGACGCGGCAGACATCCCCAATCTGAATCACTCTGTCGAAAAGAATACTGATGCCGCCGAACATATTTTCGAAGGTTTTCTGCGCGCCCAGGCCGATGGCTAGCCCGGTGATGCCAACTCCGGCAAGCGCAGTGGTGACGTCGACGCCCAGGCTTCGCAGAACCAGCAGGGCAACGAAGATAAAGAGCGAAACCTCGGTGAAACGCCGGATGAGGGAGACGATGGAACGCTCGGCCAGCCTGCCCCGTGCGGCAAGCGTGACGCCGATTTGCGAAGAGATGGCCCGCGTGATGCGCGTGAAAATCCAATAGAAAGCGAACGCAAGGAAGATCCAAACGATGTGCCGGTAGTAGAGGCGATAAATCAGCGAAGTGCCGATATATCCGACAAAGAGGTAGTGCAACACGATCGCCAGGGCCAGGGTGATTGGGCCGACCTCAAAGAATTTTCCCAGGGGCAGAACCGTCTTGTCGCGCGCCTTGCGCCAGCGACTGATAGCGTAGATGCCGGCGAGGGTCACCAGGCGCCCCGCCAGCCACGCGATGGGAATGAACAGAATAATGGCGATCCACTGCCACAGGGGCATGGAAAGCAGTCGGTGCTTCACCAGCGTTTCGGGAATTTTCCTTTCGAGCTCGGGAAAAGTCAGTGAATCATAAATTTCGGGAACTTGCTCGAGGCTGGAGCGCGAAAAGTACCAGAGCTTGTGCCCGGGCTCTTCCTCCAGGCGAACCAGAAGGAGGGAGCTCTTGTCGTTGAATCCTAAAGCTGTGGGAACGCTCTCCTGATCCGGTGGCAAACTGTCATCAAGGCGGCCGGCGGGATCGCGGCTGATGAGGTCCAGGGCGCCGGTGAATTTTTCATTGAGGATGGTCAAAAGCTGCGCGGCGATTTCCTCGTCATCCTGTTCGGAGCGGCGGCGGCGGCTGGCCGCAGGCTGGAAATACTGGACCGCGATGTTGTAGTGCTCGTCCTGCGCGGCCTTGATAAATCCCAACAAGGCGCCGCGAGGGGTTTCACGACCAAGAGGATCGGCCGGCACGGCGGGTTCCTGCTTGGCCGCCGCCGGGTTCGCCGGAGCGGCCGGGGAAAGGCCAAGCCCGGCAATTTGTGAAAATCCTGGAGGACTGCAAAAAAGCGCCGGAAGCAAAAGAAGCAAGACAGACAGGCAGCGAGAACGCATAAGGAAAGCTCCGTAAAGCCGGGAAGATCTATCTTAGCCACTACGACGAAGCAAGAGAAGGAGGGGCCGGGGAGGTGGCCGGGCCGATGTGCTCCTGATATTGCCGCAGGAGGAACTGGTCAGTCATGCCGGCAATGTAGTCGCAAACGACCAAGTGGCGCGGCACACGCTGCGCAGCGCGCTCCTGCGAATCGGGTAGGGAGCCGCGCTGGTGCAGGTAAAAAGCAAACAACTCCCCCAGGCAGGCGACCGAACGCTGGGAGTCCTCGGTAATCGAAGGGAGATTGTAGACGTGGGCGAAGAGGAAGGCCTTGAGCTGCCCATTTTGCGCGCGGCAGGCCTCGCTGAAACGTGCCAGGCGGTCGGGCGCGCGGCGAATGTCCTCGACAGATTGTGCTCCGGACTGCCGGACGAGCGTTTCCGTATTTGTGATGAGATCGCTGGCCAGATGGTCGATGACCAGCCGAAGAGCCTCGTTGAACTTGAGCCGCGTCCGGGCGGCGGGATGCCGCGCGTCAACTTGCGCGTAGTAGTCCGCGAAGAAAGGCACCTCGTGGCGCAGCGCGTCGAGGTCCAGCAAATTGGCTTCAAGTGCGTCGTCGAGATCGGCGGAGTTGTACGCGATTTCGTCCACCCAGTCGATGAGCTGCGATTCCAGCGGAGGCCGCTGGTCCAGAAGGTATTCCGCGAGCTCCGGGAATTCCGTGGCGGAATATTCGCGCGAATGTTTCACGATGCCTTCGCGGACTTCGAAGGTCAGGTTGAGGCCGTCGAAGCCGATGTAGCGTTGCTCGAAATGCTCGACGATGCGCAGCGCGTGCAGATTGTGGTTGAAGCGGCCGCCGTGGGCGCGCATCAGTTCGTCTAGCTTGCGTTCGCCGGCATGCCCGAAGGGAGGGTGGCCGATGTCGTGAACCAGGGCCAGCGCCTCTACAAGCTCCGTGCTGAGGCGCAGCGCGGAGGCCACGGTGCGGGCAATCTGAGCGACTTCGAGGGTGTGGGTGAGGCGATTGCGAAAGTGATCGGAAAAGCGCGTGGTAAAGACCTGGGTTTTGGCCTCAAGGCGGCGAAAGGCGCGGGAATGCACGATGCGGTCGCGGTCGCGAGCGTATTCACTGCGGTAGCCGTGGGCGGGTTCGGGAAAACGCCGCCCGCGCGAAGCGGCCGAGTCCACGGCCCAGGGTGCGTAGATGGGAAGCGTTTCGTGGATCGAACCTCCGTGGACTGGAAGGAAAAAACAGGGTCAGGATTGCGGTGCGATGGCACCCAAGCCGCGGTCCGCTTCATCCGCAATGGCCGTGTTCGGATGATCTTTCTTGATCTGCTCGTAGAGAGAGGCCGCTTCCTTGGGATTGCTCTGCCGGAGAACGCCGGCTAGCTCCAACTGCACCAGCGGCTTGGGAAGCAGGACGGAGCCGGAATTGAGGAGCGCGCGCAGAAGCTGGACGGCTTGATCGGTCTTGCCGGAGCGCTCCGCAATAAGCGCGCGCTGAAAATTAGCCAGGGCGGCGAGTTCTTTGTCGGAGCCGGCATCCAGCTTGTTGAGCTCCTCGGAGGCCTGGTTTAGGCGGTCGAGGTCCATGAGACACAAAGCGGAATAGTAGCGGGCCATGCGGCCGGGATTGGTGTTGGGAAATTTGGAAGCCACCGCGGAGAGCTTCACTTCTGCATCCTGCGAGCGCTGCGAGGGGTCCGTGTACGTAAGCTCGCCGGGAAGGCTGGGCTGCCCGGGCATAAGGATCGCGGCGTTGAAAACCTTCATAGCATCGTCGAGGGCGGCCTGGGCCTGCTCGGTCTGCCGGTTGTTATAAATCTTCCAGCCGTAGTAGCCGCAGGCGACAACAACAACCACGAGCAAGATAATCGAGAGCAGCCGGGTGTGCGAAAAGACGGCTTCGGCGCCGTGCTCGATGGTTTCGCGGACCTTGTCTTGTTTCAGTTCTTTGCGTGAAATGTGCTCGGACACAGGAATTCTCCCTGGCTGGTGTGGAACACATCATCGTAGCACACCTGGCGCCGCGCCAACTTATTGCGGCCAAGGAGTCCAGCAGGGCTCCCCGGCATTGAAAATATGGGGCTTTCAGCGGGAGCGGTGAAGCGCCTGGCATGGAGGACAGGAAAGGGACAAGTAACCCTTGTGGCAAAAGGGCCTATTGACGGCGCCGCGGGGCACCAGGGAAGTGCTAATTTGGAGGTATGCAAGCGGCCTGTATTCATTGCGGCCAACAACATCTGTTGAAGGATGATGTGGTTGGCAAGTACCCGAAGGTCAGTTTTCGCTGCACGAAGTGCAACCTGACAACCATTGTGGAGGTGAAGCGCAGCGTGGACCAGACGGCGGTGATTTCGCCGATGCCGTCGTTTGCGCGCGCCGACGCCTCGACGCAGCGCCTGCGCCTGTTGCCCGAGGATGAGAGCCTGCAACTTCCCGCAGGCGTGGACATTGTGCTGACGGTGGAAAACGGGCCGGAAACCGGAAAGAGTTTTACCCTAAGCAAGCCCCGCGTGGTGATCGGCCGCAAAGGGGCAGATATTGCGTTAGAGGACCCCGAGGTTTCGCGGCACCATTGCATCGTGGAAGCGCGCGAATTGTTTATCAACGTTAAGGACCTCGATTCCACCAATGGCACGTTTTATGAGGGTGAGCGGGCGCGCGCGCTGGTGCTGCCTGAAGGCGCGGCGTTTCGCATCGGCGGCAGCCAATTGCGCATGAGTTTCCGTCCGAAGTAAATCGCGCCACCGGGCACAGTCAGCCAGTACAAAACGCTGCACAGACCCTTCGGTTTTGCTCAGGGCAGGCAGGAGTGCCTGTGCCACGTGTGAGATACTGGCGCGGGCATACCCTCAAATTCAAATGAATTGGTTAAGCATCTGCGTCATTACTCTGAATGAAGAGCACGACTTGCCGCGCCTGCTGAAGTCGGTAGGGGGGTTGGGCGACGAGATTGTGGTGGTGGATTCGGGAAGCACGGACCGCACCGCGGAGATTGCCCGCGCAGCAGGGACGCGCGTAGTCACGCGGGCATTTACCAATTACGGGGAACAAAAAAACTTCGCAACGGCGCAGGCCACCGGCGATTGGATTCTGCTGCTGGACGCGGACGAAGAGGTTAGCGAGGAACTTCGCGCTTCGATCCTGAAATGGAAATCCGCCGAGCCGGGATTCCGCGTGTATGAAATGGCACGGCGGGCATGGTTCCTGAGCGGATGGGTTCGCCACTCGCGCTGGTATCCCGACTGGCAGAGGCGCTTGTTCGACCGGCGCGCGGCGCGGTTTACCGGGGCAATTCATGAATCGCTGAAATTCAAGGGCAAAGTCGGGCGCTTGGACGGAGACTTGCTGCATTACACGGTGCGCGACCTGGAAGAGCAACTTCAAAAGACGGAAGAATATTCGACGCTGATCGCCAAAGCCATGTTTGAAAAAGGCCGCCGTGATTGGCGCGCAGCAAAGTGGTTCGGAGCGCCGTGGACCTGGTTCCACTACTTCGTGCTGGGCGCGGGATTCCTGGACGGCTACCGGGGATTCGTGATCGCGCGGGTTGCGGCATACACCGTGTGGCTGAAGTACTCGAAGCTTGGCGCGCTGATCAAGCAAGCGGGACCGCGAAAATAATTCGTTGCGAAACCCTGCTCAGTCTGGGTAGCCGTGGGGATATTTCCTGCGCCAGTCCCAAGCGGACTGGATGATTTCTTCCAGTGAAGAGTACCGAGGTTCCCAGCCGAGCACGCGGCGGAGCTTTTCATTGCTGGCCACTAGCGTGGCGGGATCTCCGGCGCGGCGCGGCGAAAGCTTGTGCGGCACCTTGCGGCCGGTGACGCGCTCGGCGGCTTGCACGACCTGAAGATTCGAATAGCCCTTGGTGGTGGCGACGTT
Organism: Candidatus Acidiferrum sp.; assembly: GCA_035262705.1. Taxonomy (GTDB): domain Bacteria; phylum Acidobacteriota; class Terriglobia; order Acidiferrales; family UBA7541; genus Acidiferrum. The sequence continues at coordinate 11,048 of DATFSI010000197.1, forward strand.
GAAGGCCTCTCCGGCAACTCGTTCGATGTGTTCGAGCGCGAGCAGGTGGGAATCGGCGATGTCCAGCACGTGAATGTAATCGCGCACGCAGGTTCCGTCGGGCGTGGGATAGTCGAATCCGAAGATCTCCATCTCCGGAAACTTGCCCAGGGCGGTGTCGAGTACACGGGGAATCAAGTGCGTTTCAGTGCGGTGGTTTTCGCCGCGCTCAGCGCTGGCGCCGGCGGCGTTGAAATAGCGCACCGTGACATATTTCAGGCCGGTGTAGCCGCGATAGTCCTCAAGAATCTGCTCGAAGCGGAGTTTGGATTTGCCGTAAGGATTGATGGGGGCCTTGCGATGGTCCTCGGGAATGGGAACGATCTCGGGCTCTCCGTAGGTAGCGGCGGTGGAGGAAAAAATGAATTTGCCGACGCCGTGGCGGACCATGGCGTCGAGCAAATTCACACCGCAGCCGACGTTAGCGGCGTAGAAGGTGCTTGGCTCGCGGACGGACTTGGGAACCAGGGTTTCGCCGGCAAAGTGCATGACGGCTTCAATTTTGTGGGCGGAGAATGCTTTCTCAATTTGCGTGCGATCGGCGAGGTCGGCCTGCACAAAGAAGGCGCCAGACGGAACGGCGGCGCGGTGGCCTTCCACTAGGTTATCCAGGGCGATCACCTGGTGGCTGCGCGCCAGTAGGACTTCCGAGCAGATACTTCCGATGTAGCCGGCGGCGCCGGTCACAAGAATTCGCAAGGGCGGGTCTCCCCTATAAGAAAGTTCTAAGGCCAGCAACGAGTATACAGGCAGTCGGCTCCGGGCAAGATTCGGCAGGGTGGCCCAAAACGGCAAAAGCAAAAGCGCCGAACAGGTCCTTTACCTCCTGCACGGCGCTTCTGCAAACAAACTTTGCGCTAGTAAAAGTTCCCCAAAAGAATGATCCAGCAGTTCCCTCCTGTCCGCTTGCCGGAATCCGTCAAGCTACAATTTAAGATTCAACTACCCATCGGCCCGAGGTCGCGAGCAGTTCCACGCCTACCGCGTAGCCGTCGCCACGCAGAGGCTGGCAATAAGCCACGCGAGCCTCGGAACGAAACTCTCCCGTGCGCGACGCCAGAATCATGGGCGCGCCCTTTTCCCAGCGCCGCACGCTGACCACGCGCGCTCCCTTGGCGCTGACGTTTTCGGTAAACGTCGCTTCCGTGCCGGGTAAAATCCGATGGCCGTCGAGAACGACGGGAATCTCCATCGGGATGCGATTTTCGCGGCGCTGGAAGGGATGAATGTTCCTGGGAGGCATATTCGGCGGTCCTCACAGGCACGCGGCAATGCGCGTGATGGAATTCATGGCGCTGCCTCCGCCACGGTGTTTCATGCGGTAGAGCGCTCGGTCGGCGGCGGCCAAAAGCTTTTCGGCGGAGTCGCCGTCTTCAGGATACGCGGCGATGCCGGCGCTAACGGAAAGCGCGGGCTCCTCCGTTTCCATGGAAAGGCGTTCACGGATGCGCGAAGAGACGCGCGCGGCAATTTCCTTCGGGGCTTCTGGGAGAACCAGGGCGAATTCATCTCCGCCGTAGCGCGCCGGAGTATCAATGGCGCGGGAATGATTCTTCAGGATTTTTCCAAGGCGAACGAGAGAGCGGCTGCCGACGAGGTGGCCGTAGCGGTCGTTGATGGCCTTGAGGCCGTCCATGTCGAGCAGCACAATGCTGAAGGGACGCTGCGTGCGCCGCGAGCGGTCGAGCTCCGATTCGATCACCGCGATCAGGCGGCGGTAGTTGGCCAGGCCGGTGAGGGGATCGCTGACGGCCATGCTGCGCACCTGATCGAACAAGCGGGCCTGGTCAATCAGAGCGGCGCCCAGCATGATGGCGTAGCTGGCGACCTTGCTGAGCTCGGCAAAGAAGAACGGGCCGTCGAACAAGCGGCGGGAGAAAAGCGCCGCGGCATGGCAAGCCGCGTTCAGCAGGGCCACCAGAAAGAGCGAATAGTCGTACATCGAAGCGTCGCTGTCATTTTTCTTTTCCTTCGCGTAGCGCTGATAGAAGAAAAGCGCCGCCAGCGCGAACAAGGCGCCGGGAAGAAGTTCCCAGGGACGCGAGAAAAAGGCGCCGGCTTGGGCCACTGGGGTGGCCGGAGCGGCGATGAAAGCCGCGCTGGTGATGTACGCGGCCGCGGCAACAACGAACAAGGCGCCTGCGGTTTCACGGCTCGGCTGGCGAGCGGTGGGGATGAAACGCTCCACCGCAAGGGCGGCGAGCAGCAGCACCGCAAGCATCGTGCGCCCCACCATCCAGCCCATGGGAACGTGCGAGTAAGCGACGGCACCTGTGCGCAGAAGATCGTTCAGGCCAAAGTAGCCGATGGTTTCGATCATCCCGGAGAGGACGAAACCAAAGGCGAGGATGAGCGCGATGCGGTCGTGCGTGCCGCGGAAGCGCACCAGCGCATTGGCCGCATAACAGAAGCAAAGTAGCGAACCGCCGACCTCGAGGAAAAGATAGGTAGTGGGGCTTCCGAAAACATGCGCCTGGCGGGAATAGAGAACGGCGCCAAAATAGAGCGCCCAGAAAACCGTATAGGCGATGGCGTGCAGGTGGTTGCGCCCTTTGCCGAAGAAAGCCGAGATTTGCCCGCAAACGCCCAACACAGCCTCCAAATGCCGGAGAAACCCGGCTTAGAGCCTGAAATAGCACGTCCAGGCCCTTTTTATCGGCTGGGAAGAGGTTTACAAGCTGTTGAAAAGAAGCGAATTAAAAAACAGGTTCGAGGCTGGCAAGAAGCCTGAGACTAAGAACGAGACAAGGCCGGGGTTGTCTCAGTGGAATATTCAAACGATATCGCGAATGTATCCAGAGAGTTAGCAGGGTTTTGAACACGAGCGTGCCGAAAGTGGGCAAAGTCTCATCATGAGACAGTCTCAAGGCCCCTCGAACCCTGTTTTCTTAGGCTTTTGGAGGCAAATCGCGTGCCGCAACTGGCGAGGCGAAGGGTTGCCGCTTATGGGTTCCGTCGCAGAAGGGCGCGTTTCCCGTGTGGCCGCAGCGGCAAAGCGTGATGGCGGTGCGTCCCCCCAGGCCGAACTCCTTGCCGTCCTGATCGACGATAGAGAAGTCGCCTTCCACACGAATGGGGCCGTTGCTGAAGATAGTGACCTTTGTGCCTGCCAAGGATTCCTCCGTTAAAGGATTTTGCAAGACCTGACCAACGATAACGGCGACTGTGCGGAAAGGCAAGTCCTAGGCCTGTGTGGCACAGTTGAACTTGGCTCGGCTGCACAGTCAGGAGTGGCTGTACAGCCGATTTAGTAACGGGGAACCGAGGGATCTACTTCGGTGGACCACGCGAGGATGCCGCCGCGCAAATTATGAATCTTGCGGAAGCCCGCCTTGCGCAGGAAATCCACCGCTTCGGCGGAGCGCTTGCCGCTGCGGCAATGGGCCACGATTTCGTGCGAGGAATCAAGCTCGTGCACGCGGCGAGGCAATTCGCCGAGCGGAATCAGGTGCCCGTTGAGATTGCAGATCTGGAATTCGTGCGGCTCACGCACGTCGAGAATGTAGAGATCGTCGCCGTCGTCGAGGCGCTGCTTGAGCTCGCGCGGCGTGATTTCCGGAACATGCAGGTCGATTTCCGGCTCCTCTTCGCCGCGGATGCCGCAGAATTCGTTGTAGTCGATGAGCTGGTGGATGGTGCAATGCTTGCCACACATCGGGCAATCAGGGTTCTTGCGGAGCTTTAATTCGCGGAACTTCATGGCCAACGCGTCGAAAAGTACCAGGCGGCCTTCGAGCAAATCGCCGCGGCCAAGAATCAGCTTGATCGTTTCCATGGCTTGCAGCGAGCCGATGATGCCGGGCAACACGCCAAGCACGCCGCCTTCGGCGCAGGAAGGAACCAGGCCCGGCGGAGGCGGCTCGGGATAGAGGCAACGGTAGCAAGGGCCTTCAGGCATGCCGAAGACGGTTACCTGCCCTTCAAAGCGGAAAATCGAGCCGTAAACATTGGGCTTGCCGAGTAGTACGCAGGCGTCGTTCACGAGATAGCGCGTGGGGAAATTGTCAGTGCCGTCGACGACGATGTCGTAGTCTTTGAAAAGATCGAGAGCATTTTCACTGGTGAGCTTCGTTTCGTAAGTGTTGATTTCGATGTCGGGATTCAGATTGCTCAGGCGCGCGCGCGCGGCCCCGGTTTTCGGCTTGCCTACATCGGTAGTGCCGAAGGTAATCTGCCGCTGAAGATTGGTGAAGTCCACGACGTCAAAGTCCACAAGGCCGATTTTGCCGACGCCCGCGGCGGTGAGGTAGAGGCCGAGCGGCGCGCCGAGCCCGCCAGTGCCGATCAGCAGCACCTTGGCGGCTTTCAGCTTGAGCTGCCCCTCCATGCCCACTTCGGGCATGATCAGGTGGCGGCTGTAGCGGAGGATTTCTTCGTTGGTGAGGCTCGCTGCCGGCGCTCGGCCGGTCAACGGCTGCGTTTTGGTAGACATGGTGGTTTTCCCTTCATCCATTTTACGCAGAAAGCATCCAACAGGAAAGCAGCGCAGCGTTCCTTCTGAAGGAGACTCCCGCCTTTACAGAAAGGGCGTGAAATCGTACCCTGATTCGGCTATGTGGAATGTAAACGACACGTTTGAAAAGAAGGCCATGGATAGCCTGGCGGCGCTGGGCTTTGGCGTGGGCAGCACGCGCGGCGTGGTGCGCGTGGAAAAATACGGGTGCGGGGCGGAGTTCCGGCAAGACCCGGACGGGCGATTCCGCATGACCGTGCTGCCGACCATCATGCTCAGGAGACATTTCACGCGACTGTGGGACGCGGGCTACCAGAAATTCCTGCTGACCGATGAGGGATTGAAAGTGCCGGCACTGGCAGAGCACCTGGCGAATTTGCGTAGGTTCAACGAGGAACTGCGCACGGCGTTGGGCGTGCCGACGTTTTACAACGAGGCGCTCGGGTCGGTGAGCCAGGTGAGCGTGTACGACCGCGTAAAAGGCCGCAAAGGCGATGTGCCCGATGAGACGGTCGGCGCGCACAGCGGCGAGGCGGAGCATTAATGAGGGGATGCCGATGGCCGATCCAAAAGATCGGTCAGTACACAAAGCATGGGCGAAGCCCCACTCTTGGTGGGCTGCGTTTGGCACGACGGAAGTCGTGCCTCTCACATCTGCCCGACTAGGCGCTCTTTTTGCGGGCTCTAGCGACGACGGGTTGTCGAGGCGCGGCGCCTTCCCTGGCTTCCTGCAATTGCCTTCGGAGTTGCTTCACGTTCACGCGATGCTTGGCGGCCTTGCGGCTGCCGACAAAAATCACGGGAATGTCCCAGCCATAGCGCTCCCTGAGCACGGCATCCTCTTCGATGTTCACTTCGCGAACGGGAGCGGAAAACTCCGCGAGCAGCGGTTCGATGGCCGCCTTGGCCGCTTCGCAAAGATGGCAACCGGGCTTCGAATAGATAGTGACTTCCAGAGCTTGCGCGGCAGCTAGCCGTAGGTCTTCGGGATGTTCGCTCATGGTTTTGGGTTCGAGTACCTCTGGAATGGACCCCCGTTGGGATAAAACGCCTTGGCGCGATAAAGCTCGGCTATCTGCCGCAGGTGGCCGAGATCGTGATTGGCCAGCTCGTTCAACAATTGCAGCAGGGTGACGCTGCCCAGCTCGTGGTGCACTCCCGTGCGGGCCCCCGCAGAGGAAGGTAGCGAGTGCCAGAAATAAAGATGCGCGCGGCGCGCGGTGAGGAAATCGCGCAGATACCGGGAGGAGGTGGGCCGGCGGCCCATGGAGTCGGGCTCAACGGAGCGTGCGAGCGGCGGATTGTTGTCCACGACAATGCGCTTGGCGCGCTCGGCGTAAAGCTGCTCAATTTCGAAAATGTGGGCAAGCACTTCGGTAATGGACCAGCGGTCCGGGGCGGGCTTCCAGTCTAGAATCGTCTCCGGTACGTCACGAAGAAGGGTCTCAAGCAAGACGGGGGTTTTCTCGAGCAGCGAGATAGACGGCTGCAAAGCGGAAGCTGGTGAAATGGCTTGCATCGCAGGCCTCTGGGGGGCAGGCTGATTGTATCGTGCCCGGGGTGCGGTGGAAAGTCTCCGGACGCTTCAGCAAGAAGGAGGAAAGAATGGGCCGCGTGGCAGCCCTGATGGACGATCTGTTTTTTCAAATGAAGGTGGCGGAGACTGCCAAGCAACTGGGTTTGGAGTTCAAGGTGGCGGCAAACGCGGATGCGCTGACACCGCTGTTGGAGCCGCCGACGCGGCTAGTAATCGTGGACCTGAACTCGCGCAACCAGCCGGTAGCAACCATCGCGCGGGTGCGCGCAACTCAGAAAGAGCTGCGCGTGGTGGCGTTTTTGTCGCACGTGCAGACGCAGCTGGCCGCTGAAGCACGCGATGCGGGCTGCGCGGAAGTGATGCCGCGGTCGGTGTTCACGCAAAACCTGGCGGCCATCCTGCAATCGGCAAAGGATTAGCGTACGTGCTCAAAAAAATCGGCGTTCCCTTCCGCAGTTTTCCAGCCGCATTTTTCCTGGTGCGGTTATTGGCCGGCGGGGCGGCCACGCCCGGGCAATCGCCGCCCGATGCTCCGTCCCTGGCCTTAAAAGACGCGCTAGCGGCCGCCTGCTCGGGAAATACGCAGGACTTTGTTCGCGCGCTGACAGCGCGCAACACCGAAGCGTTTGGCCGCATGACTCCCCCGGCGCGCGAGAAGCTCCTGAAGCGATTCGTCCTGCTCGATAAGGCGGGGAAGCCACACACGGAGGGCGACGCCGAGGGGCACGTGCTGGTGTATTGCGCGACGCCCGAAATGACAACCGTGATGGAAATCAGCAAGCCAGAACTCCGCGACAACCTGGCTTTTGTGCCGCTGGCGATCCGGGAAGCGAGCGACGCTTCCGGCGCGTCGGCGCATCACGTCACCATGGGCATGGTGCGCGAAAGTGGACAATGGAAAATCGTTTCTCTGGGATTGCTGTTTCTCGATCTGCCTTCGCTCGAAGCGGAATGGGACCGCGCCGAGATCCAGGCCAACGAACAAGAGGCGATCGCTTCGCTGAAGCAACTGATGCAAGCGATCGAAGACTACCGCAAGACCTATACGCGCCTGCCAGACGCGCTGAAGGTTTTGGGCCCGGCGGCAAACGGAACGCCAAAAGCGGAAAGCGCGAGCTTGGTGGACGAAGAAATGGCGGCAGGCCGCAAGGGCGGCTATGCATTCCGCTATGTGATCGTGGGCGCGAGCACCACGGGCGCGCCGGCGAAGTATGAGGTTGCGGCCATTCCTTCCGAATACGGGCGCACGGGACACCGCTCGTTTTTTTGCGACACCGCGGGCGTTTTGCACGCGGGAGATCATAAAGGAGCCGTAGGCAGCGACCTGGATCCGAGACTCGACGAGAGTGCGGCGGCAGATTCCGACTCTCATCGCTGAGCTTGCTTCCAAAAAAGCGGCAATTTGTGGCCGGACTGAAGTGCGCTAGTATTTCGGTTCCAGCTATGCAAGCCACTCTTTCGCGCGCTGCGTTGTTGCTCCCCTTCCTTCTGATTCTGGTCACTCTGGCGCCGTTCAGCCGGGGCCAGGAAGTGCAATCCGATTTTGGGCCGCTTCCGGTCTTCGAATTTCACAGCGGATTCTGGGTGAATCTCCACCAGTTTCTCTACTACCAGGCGCGCATCCACGAAGCCACGCCGGAAGCGCGGGCTGCGGGAAAGGGGTCCGGGCCGGTGATAAAGCAGACTCCGATCTCTCTGACGCCCGCGGAGCAAAAAACGTGGGACGAGGCCGTTGCCTATTACCGCAAGAATTACGCGGGCGCCGACCCGCAACTCAATCTGGATTTAATCCTGTTGAAAAACCAGCTGGGCGATTTTGAAGATTGCAACGAATTGCTCGGAAAAAGGAAAAAGACCTGCGACGCCGGGCTGCCGGGGAACATCGGCATCATCCTAGAAGCCGCCGCGCCAATTTACCGCAGCCATTGGTGGGCGGACCAGGACCGCGCGAACCGTAGGTGGGTGGCACGCGTGGCGCCGCTGGTTCGTGAGCAGGGCGTGGGGCTATCACAACGCCTGGCGGAGCTGTACCAGTCCACCTGGCCGAAGGCGAAGATTCGCGTGGAGGTGTGCGCATTCGCGAACGCCGCGGGGGCGTACACCACGCTCGATCCGCTGCGCGTGACGATTTCGAGCACCGATGTGCGCAACCAGGGCGCGGAGGCTCTTGGGGTGCTGTTTGACGAAGCCTCCCACGGCATCGCGTTCCCCGTGGAAGACGCCATCTCGCGCGAATGCCGCCAGCGCGAGAAACCGATTCCGCGCAATTTGTGGCACGCCCTGATACTGTTTACCACCACAGAGGTGCTGCGCCCGGTCATGCAGGAAGCGCAAGTGGAAGGATCAACGACCGATGTGGTGCCGGATCCCCGGGCCAAAGCTTCGAGGCTTCCGCCGGGGCTCGCCGAGAAATTCGCGCAGCGGGGCTGGCAGGACTACCTGCGGCTGCTGACGGTCTACTGGCAACCATATCTGGACGGCAAAGTGAACTTCGAGGATGCCATCGCGCACCTGGTTTCCGCCGCGTGAGTTTCCCGCGCGCGGAAGGTGCGGCCTCACTTGATCTTTTCGAAGCTTAGGCCCCGCACGCTTTCTACAAACAGGCGCAGTCCGTCGACCCGGTGATTTGCATTTCGGTGGAACACCACGTTGCCAATTTCCCCACTCGAGAACTCGTCCTGTACAACCGAGGATTTTCCATTCCAATTGACGGTTTATTTGAAGCACGAGTCCTTCGTTGTTAAGAACCACGTGGTAAGTCGTGCCGAGTTCAGCGCTCTTGTATTCCCCTACGTAATCGGCAAGCTCGTGTGCGCTCGGATGCCGCTCTTAGATCCTTTTGCCGGAAAAGAACACGAGGCCGCCGACGACCAGTGTGTCACTCATGCCGCCGGCTGAATCGTCAAAAGTGATGTCGTTCCCTTCAAGGTCCTTGAATTGATAGGGGCCGATTCGAGGAAGATTCGCTCCCCAACCTGTCCGATTGCCGTCCGAGTCCGTAAAGGAAAGAACCGAATGCTTCCACGAGTCGGGATATTTTCCGGCAAACCTCTTGGCACGACACAATCGTTCTATTAGACGGACGCGTGAGGTGTTTTATTCCCTCATCTACGCAGTCAGGTGCTCCGCAAAAGTAGTATCAGGTCATTACGAATAACAAGGAATAAATCCCGCTCACTCGATGTCTATCCTGCAGGGCACGAATTCGTGACGCAAGTTTTTCCCCAAGGAAATGTTTTTATGTCTTTCAGAAACCGGCGAAAAGACGTCGGCGAAGAGAAAACTGCGGCTGCGGCCGAAACCAAACGCGAATTTGAATGCCTGGCCCTTCCGCTCATCGAATCTTTATTCAATTTCGCCTGCTGGCTTACGCGAAATCAAGAAGAAGCGGAGGATCTGGTCCAGGAAACATATGTGAAGGCCTGGAACGGATTCGTAACGTTCCGGGGCAAAGCGACGTTTCGTACCTGGATTTTCCGGATTTTGCGAAATGCGTTCCTGAGCTCCCGCAAGGATGTTCACGCCGCGCGTGTCGAATCACTGGACGAAGAGCGGCATGAAGAGTTCCTCCCGCACACCAGCGAAACTCCGGAATCCATCTTCGTGGAGCAGGCGAGTTTGTCGGCGATACGCGAAGCCATCGGAGAGATTCCGCTTCCCATGCGTGAGATCATCATCCTCCGCGAGGTGGAAGAGATGTCGTATCAGGAAATCGGGGTGGTCCTGGGAATTCCCATTGGCACCGTAATGTCGCGCCTGGCGCGCGCCCGCTTGACGTTGCGCGCGGTGGCTCTGGCAAAGCTCGGAGGGCCCCGGAAATGACCTGCGGAAAGATTCGCCGGAAATTCGACCAGTTTTTGTCGAAAGAGCTACCGGATGCGGAACTCCGAGAGATTGAATCCCATCTTGCGGGATGTGTAGCGTGCCGGGCCGGGGCCGCATCGCTGAAACGATGGAAACGACAGATCCGAACCGCGGGCAAGCGATTTTCAAAAAAAACGCAAAGCATTCATCAGCTCGCGAATCTGCTGGAAGCGGCTGGGCGGCGATGACTCCGGCCCCGCGGGCAGGGAATAAAAACGTCCGCCGGGAGTCTATGGATGGTGAGAAACGGACGGGAAGTACGCCCCAAGGCGAAACCTCGGGCGGGCAATGAATTCGGGGCCTCATGCAAGCTGAAAAATCAACCGCTTCTCCAGATCAAGAGAAAGAAGAGAGGAAAAAAGACATGCACAGGAATTGGTGTGTAGCAGGACTGGCCGCGTTGCTAGCCGTGGGAACCGGATTGCTGGCGGCGGGCCAAAAAGGCTTCGCGGCAAGCGCGCAGCAGAAGCCGGCAACGGCGGAAGTGAAGATCGACAATTTCAGTTTTTCGCCGAATGAGCTGACCATACCCGCCGGAACAACGGTGACCTGGACCAACCGCGACGACATCCCCCACACCGTCGTCAGCTCGGATGATCCGAAAGCGTTTAAGTCCAAGGTGATGGACACCGACGAAAAATTCAGCTTCACCTTCAGCAAGCCGGGCACGTATCCGTACTTCTGCTCGGTCCACCCGAAGATGGTCGGCAAGGTCGTCGTCCAGTAACGGCGCGCCCCTCCCCCACAAGATTCAGGGCACAGACGCATTCCGCGAGGAGATGCCATGTTCAATCAGGGCTTTCTTGGGACCGCCGCGCCGTTCATTGCGGACTTGATCCTTCTGCTCGAAATCGCCATGGGCGTGGGATTGCTTGCCGGAGCGTGGCTCGCACACAAGAAACGATTCCGGCAACACGCATGGTGCCAATCGGGGGTGGTGCTTCTGAATCTTGCGGTGATCACGCTGGTAATGCTGCCTTCGTTTCACGCGCGCGCGCTGCCCAAAATCCCCGTGCGGCTAGGCAAAGCATATTACGCTCTGGCCACGGCGCACGGAATCCTCGGGATCATCGCCGAAATCGCGGCCTTGTACATCCTGATGTCCGCGGGCACGCACCTGCTCCCGGAAAAGGCGCGCATCATCCGGTACAAATCCTGGATGCGCGGCACGCTGGCGCTCTGGTGGGTCGCGCTGCTTCTAGGAATAACCACCTACGCACGCTGGTACGCGCCCCACTTCTTTTAGACCTGGATTCGCGCCTGCGATTGAGAGGTGGCGGTTGAAGACGGTCCTGGTGTGCATGTTCCTGCTGTTGTCCCTCGTTGTTACGCAGAGTTCCGCGCAAACGGAAATCTCTTCCGATCCGGAACCCGAGCCCGAAGCCAATCCCGGTCGCCCTACCGTATCGACTCCCGCGACGCTCACGCCAGTTGGCTACCTGCAATTTGAAAATGGCGCACTCTTCGCGGACAGCTCAACGGAATTTTCGCGGCGTTTCGGAGTCAGCCAGGTCACGAAGCTGACGGTTCTTCCGCGCCTGGAGTTGATCCTGCAAAGCGAACCGCTCGCGGTCAGCAACTCTCAAAACCAAATGGCCGTGTACGTGGGCGAAGTCTTCGCGGGCCTGCAAGGCGTCGTCTATGAGGGCCACGATTCGAGGCCCAGGGTTTCCGTCAGCTACACGCGCCGGCTTTACGCCAGTCCCGCGCCCGAATTGGATCTTGGCACTTTTCGCCAGTCGGGAACGATTCTTTTGAGCAACGATCTTCACGGCTTTCATGTCGATGTCAATGGAATATTCACCGAGCAAATCATGGCCACGGTGCATCGGGCGCAATTCGGGCAGACCCTTTCCATTTCTCATCCGCTCGGAAAGTTCACATTGTCCGGCGAAATCTGGCATTTCTCGCAGCCTTTCCTGCGCGGCAATGCTGTGGGAAACCTTTGGGCCCTTTCCCGCGCGATACGCAGGAACCTCGTGGTTGATAGCAGTTTCGATCACGGGTTGACGCAAACATCCACACACTGGGAAGCCTTCCTGGGATTCACCTACTTGCTGCCGCATCGGCTTTGGCCGGAGCATCGCGAAGGCGGGCGCGAAAGCGGGAATCCTCCGGAATAAACGGCGGAAATCCGGGTCTATAGAAGTGATGCCGGTGCCGGTACGCAGAGGTACCGACCAAGCGAACTCGAGCGAAGGAGCTCTCATGGCCGAATACAAAATGCGATTGGTAGGCCGCAGGGAAATCGCCAAAAGTACGATGGCCTTCTGGTTTGATCCCGAAGGGGCGAAATACGAATTCCGTCCGGGACAGCACGCGGATTTTTCCTTCCTGAACCCGCGCAACGGGGACCATGGCGGAGACAACGAGCGGACATTCTCCCTGGCAAGTTCTCCGCAGGAAAAAGGGCCGATTATGGTGGCCATGCGCATGCGCGAGACGAACTTCAAAACCGCATTGAACGCGACACCCAACGGCACGCTGCTCAAGGTCAGCAGCCCGCGAGGCTCATTCACTTTCCACAAGGAATTCACGCGGCCCGCCGTATTTCTGGCCGGCGGGATCGGCATCACGCCGATTCGCAGCATTCTTCATTCGGCCGTGCAGGGCAGTCTGCCCCACCAGGTGTACCTGTTTTATTCGAACAGGAAAGAGGAAGACGCCACGTTCCTTCCCGAGTTGGAGGAATTGGTGAAGCGCAGCCGCTCCTTCATCCTGGTTCCGACGGTCACCAAAGCTGCAAATTCGGCCTGGCGTTATCACACGGGCTACATCGATCGTTCGCTGCTCGCCAGGCACTTGGTGGGCCTCAATGGACCGATCTACTACGTCGCTGGACCCTCCGGAATGGTTGTGGCCATGCTCGATGTGCTCCGCAGGGCGGGCGTGAACGACGACGACATCAAGACCGAGGAGTTCGGAGATTACAAGTTCGATTTGCCGGACACGGCGTAAGAACCGAAGTGCAGGGTAGGCAATTTACCCCCTGGGAGATGTGAGGGCTATGGCGGCGAAGGTAAGAAGCGGTTTTTCTCAGTCGGCGAGTGTGGGCTGCTTGGCGGTTTTAGACGATAGTGGCGATTCTCCCCTGTTCGAAGCCATTCGCCACGCTCAACAGGGCGACGCCCTGGCCTTTGAATTCCTCTACAGGCTTCATTGCCGCCGCGTGTACGCCCTCTGCCTGCGCATGGTCAGGAACGCCAGTGAGGCCGAAGATCTGGCCCAGGAAACATTTCTTTTGTTGTTCCGTAAAATTCACACCTTCCGGGGTGCATCCTCCTTTTCCACCTGGCTCTACCGGCTTACCGCAAACATGGTGCTGATGCATTTTCGAAAGAACAAAGCGGCGCCGGTTTCGCTAGAGGAGATATTTCTGAGAGAGGGTGAAACTGGCGCACCCCGCCGGGAGCCTGGCGCCAAGGACTTGCGGTTGTGCGGGCTTTTCGAGCGCGCTGATCTTGAGGCTGCCATCCTCCAACTCTCCGAATCCCATCGCGCGAACTTCCTTCTGCACGATGTGCAAGGCTACCAGCACGCAGAGATTGCCGGGATTCTCGGATGCTCGATCGCTGCTTCCAAATCCAATGTTCACAGGGCCCGCAAACAGTTGCGCAAAGCACTCGACGGGCGCCTGGAGCTTTCCCGCCGGGCAACGTGAATGTAACTTTTGGTGGAGCCATCACTCTCAGGAAACAATTGGCCAAGCCACGCGCTCATTTCGTTTACTTCAAAAGGAGAAAGAAGTGATGGTTCACGACATAGACAACAATGCCGGAAAGTTGTGGCAATTCTTGGAAGAAAATCCGGCTTCGACGATGGAAGACGCGGCGAAATTCCTGAAGTTGCAGGAGAATTCGGTCGTGCTGGCCGCCGGATGACTGGCCCGCTAAGAAAAGCTCACCTTTCAGAGAGACCGAAAGAACGTGCGTATCGCCCTGAAACCCGGTGATTGATAACTTCCGGGCGTCCGATTTTCCTCACGTCCCCATGGCCGGGTTCCGTGTTGCTTTTTACTGCCCGGAACAACTGAACTTCAGACCAGTTTCGCCGCGCAAAACAGGGCAACATCATTTATGGCGTGCCACCATACAGGGAACCCGCTTTTCTCTCGCCAGGAGTGAGGGGCTTTGTCCTCTCGATCGTCCCGGCGGCGCTTCTGTATGCAATTCCGGCTCTCGGCCAGGAACCATTACCCACTAGCCCAACTCCGCTGGTAACGGCTGCCTTGGAACCTCCGGCTAGCCCGGAAGACAATTCTGCCATTGAGCCTGCCGTGCCGCTGCGACCGGCAAACGCGCCGAAAAACGATCGTCTTTTCTTCGTGATGCCGAACTACTCGACGGTGGAAAATTCCGGCCGCTTCCAGCCGCCGCCGCTTTCCGCAAAGTCCAAATTCAAGCTCTCCGCGAAAACCATGTCCGATCCAGTCACGATTTCCTTCCTTGGAACGCTCGCGCTGATTGGGCAGGCGCGCAACACGGATTCGTCGTACGGGCAGGAGCTCCAGGGATACGCGAAACGTTTTGGGAAGCTTTACGCCGACGCCGGCATCGGCACCTTGATGACGACCTCGGTCTTCCCGACGCTCCTGCGCCAGGACCCCCGGTATTTTCAGTTGGGAACAGGCGGCAAGTGGCGCCGGTTGTGGTATTCCGCGGGACAGATCTTCTTCACGCGCAGCGATAGCGGCGAAAGGCAATTTAATTACAGCGAGGTTCTGGGGAACGCTGTCGCGGCGGGTATCTCGAACACGTATCGGCCTCAGAGCGAGCGAACACCGGCCAACACCTTCCGCGTCTGGGGCACCGATATGCTGTTAAACTCCCTGTGCAATATGGCCAAGGAATTCTGGCCAGATTTCCGCCGCAAGCTTCACAAGCAAAAGCACCTCGAATGACTTAAAACCTTCCCACTCACGGTAAATGACATAAAAATAAAGAGTTAAGTCGTCAGCCTCCTTTTCGCCCTATTTGTGTCGAAACGGCGGGCGCTCGCTCGTCTTTGAAATGAACAGGGAGATCCAGAGAAAACAAATCCTAAACGATCTCCCCACGGGAGGAAAAATGAGACTTACGAATCTGTGGTCCAAGGCCCTGATTTTCGCGGCATCCCTGATATTGCTGCCGTGTCTTTCCCGGAGCGCACCGGCAGACGCGCAATCGGCGTTCGCCAAACTGCAAAGCCTGGCGGGCATCTGGGAAGGCACGGCGAGCGACGGCAGTAAGTCCCGCGTGCAATACGAGGTGATTGCCGGCAATTCGGCGGTGGTTGAACGCTTCGTGAATGACAGGATGGGAGCGGAAAACGCCATGGTTACCGTATATTATCTGGACGGCGGACGGCTATTAATGCAGCACTACTGCATGGCCAAGAACCAGCCGCGCATGAAGGCCGAATCGTTCGACGCCGCATCGAACGAAGTGCGCTTTGCGTTTGTGGACGCCACCGGATTGCCCAACCCGCAGGCCGGACACATGCACAATGCCACCATTCATTTCATCGATGCCGACCACATCAGCCAGGAGTGGCAATTTTTCGAAAACGGCAAGCAGAAGTTTGCCGAATCCCTGCAATACACGCGCGTGCGCTAGGAGGAACTATGCCGAACTACATGTTGCTTCTTCACGGTGATCCCACGACCTACAAGACTATGAGCCCCGAAGAGGGGCAGAAGGCGCTCCAGAAGTTTCTGGCCTGGCGGGAAAAGCTTCGCTCGCAGAAAATCCTGGTCGGCAGTGCCAAACTGAAAGACGAGGCCGGCAAGGTGATTCGCGGATCGAGTCAGCCGCGCGTGACCGACGGCCCGTACAGCGAAACCAAGGAAGTCGTCGGCGGGTATTTCACCATCGAGGCCCAGAACTACGACGCCGCCCTAGCGCATTGCCGCGATTGCCCGCATCTGGAATACGGCGGCACCATCGAGGTGCGCGAAGTGGAGCCGGTTCCCGGCACCTGAGGTCGTTCTGAGCCATGTCTGCCGCTTCCCATCCGCAACTCTCCAATGAACTGGTGGACCATCTGTTCCGCAACCGCGCGGGACAGATGGTCGCCTACTTGACGCGGGTGCTCGGAGCGGAACATCTCGACATCGCCGAAGAGGCTGTGCAGGAAGCGTTGCTGAAAGCGCTGCAGACCTGGCCATATAACGGCGTCCCCGACAATCCCGCCGGGTGGCTCTTTCGCGTGGCACGAAATGCGGCGCTCGATGTGTTGCGCCACCGCAAGCTGGTGAGCCAGAAGACCGCGGAGTTTGTCGCCACCGCGGAAATGGGGAGTAGCGCCGGATCGTCAGGAGATTCGGATTTTGAAGAGAAGCTCCGCGACGATGAATTGCGGATGGTGCTGATGTGCTGCCATCCCGTGCTCTCGCAAGATGCACGCGTGGCTTTGAGCCTGAAAACCGTTGGCGGATTCAGCGCACGCGAAATTGCCAAGGCGTTCCTAAGCGAAGAAACCGCCATCGCGCAGCGGCTGGTGCGCGCCAAACGCCAGATGCGCGAGGAAGGAATCGGCCTGGAGCTGCCGAGCGGGAAAGAACTGGCGCAGCGCCTGGATTCGGCGCTGGAAGTGGTCTACCTGATGTTCAACGAAGGATACGCCGCGCAATCCGGGCCGGAACTGTTCCGCAAGGATTTGTGCGACGAGGCGCTGCGGCTTGCGCAATTGCTGGCGGATTCTTCCGTGGGCACGCCACAGGCGCACGCGCTGGTGGCGCTGCTGGCATTTCAGGCGGCACGGCTGCCGGCGCGGGTGGACTCCCAGGGCGAAATGGTTTTGCTGGAAGAACAGGACCGCGGCCTGTGGGATCAGGCATTGCTGGCATTAGGATTTCGCCACTTCGGGTTGAGCGCTGAGGGCGAGGAGATTTCTCCCTATCATCTGCAAGCGGCCATTGCGGCGATCCATGCGAGCGCGTCATCCGAAGCCGACACCGATTGGGAGCATATGCTGCAGCTTTACGACGAATTGATGGAAGTGGGACCTTCGCCGGTGGTGGCTCTAAATCGCGCCGTGGTGGTGGTGAAAGTAAAAGGAATCGCGGACGGGCTGGCTGAGCTGCGTTCGCTGGCTGAGGAGAAATCGTTGCGAAATTATTATTTGTTGCCCGCGGCGGAAGCCAGCCTGCTGCTGCAAATGGGAGAACGGGACGAGGCGGCCAGGCTTTTCCGCGAAGCGCTGAAGCGTCCATGCTCTGAACCTGAAAAGAGACTGCTGGTGCGCCGCTGGGCGGAATGCGAAGCCATCGCGCCGTGCTTCTATTAACCTTTTTGTTCGAAGTTGAAAATTCACAGGAAAAAGACGTTACGGCGCCAGCTTGTGTCTTCATTCGGGAGAAGTGCCATTCGGCTGAGCCAGCGGCAAAAGTGTGCGGGCCAATTCCCCGGCGAATTTTCTGTGGGTCTTCATAAAACGGAAAATGGCCGGGACCTTCGAACCATACGATTTCCTTTTGCGCGGCTTTGTATTGCAGGAATTTTCGGTAGGACAAGGCCGATAGGAGTACAAGAACGAGCAGGGAAACAATGGCGAGAGCCAGGTATTTCGGGATCTTTTTTGATCACGAAGGACACACCCGTCCAGAATCTTTCCTTCAGTACGCAGGGGTGTTCCGTTTTGTTCCCTGCCTTCGAGCAGCCCTCTACTATTGGTTCGGGGCGGGAGGACGGATGTCCACCATCTGGCGCAGCAGATTTGGGTCGTAGGCTTTGCCGGCGGTCACGGTCAGGTGGACGCGGCGAATGTTGCGGATATCGTCCAACGGATTGGCGTCGAGAATCACCAGGTCGGCCCGCTGGCCCGAGGCGATTTCGCCCGTATCGGCGATGCCAAAGATTTTCGCGGGGACCGTGGTTGCCGCGCGAATTGCTTCCAGCGGAGACAAACCCGCGCGCACCAGCAATTCCAATTCGCGGTGCAGGCTGAAACCGGGAACGACCTGATCGCTGCCCGCAAGAATCGGCACACCAGCGTCATGAAGGATTTTCGTCGTGTCCAGCGCGGCCTGCAGGCCCGCCGCTGTCGGCACTTCCCGATCCTCGTCTACGCCGGCGTTGTTAAGAATGACGGCTAACTCCGGCGGCAAGAATGCCACGCTGGGCTCAAGTTGGCTGAACGGCGCACGACGAGGATGACCATTGAATTCGCCGCGGGCGAGTGTCGGCTCGACCACCGTGTGATGCTCCAGCAGCAGGCGAACCGCGGCCTGCGCTTCTTGTGAATCGGCCTGCACGGTGGTGGCTCCCTGCGGGCGCATCACGCGCGTTAGGAATCCGACGTGGTTGATCTGGTCCATGCCGTCGCGCACGGCAGACAGGGCATCTGTGCCACTCGGGATGTGGCCGGTGACGCGCATGCCAAGGCGGTGCGCCTCCGCGGTGACCGCGGGGATAAGTTCCGGCTTCAGCGACTGGTAAATCTTGATCTCCTCGTAGCCAAGGCGGTGATAGCGGCCAACGATGGCGCGGGCGCTCTCGGAATCTTCCGCATGCTCGCTGGTGAGCGAACCGGGATCAGAATCGATTAAGCCGGCGGCATGCATACGCGGGCCAAGCCCACGGCCATTGTTGAGTGATTCGCGAATCGGCATCAGGAATTCGATTTCGTTGCCCACGTCACGCACGGTAGTGATTCCCGAGGCGAGATACGCGGGACCCCATTCCCACTGCTCGAAGTGCGCATGCGTGTCCCACAAACCGGGCAGCACGAATTTGCCGGCGGCGTAGACGGTCTTCGTGCCGGCGGGAATCTTCAGGTTCGCGCCAACAGCAGCGATTTTGCCATTGCTGATGAGCACGGTCACGTCGCACTGCAAATCGCCGGTTGCCAGTTGAATTATCGTGGCGTGAACCAGGGCAAACGTGCCGGAAGCTACCGGTTGGACATCCTGCGCGGCTTGTTCGAGATCTGCGACCGCATCAGCCGCGGCCCGGCGCGCAAGATCTTTGAGAAAGGGTTCGTATCGCGGCCGGACAACTTCAATGCGGTCTTCTTCGGCATCGGCACCGACGATGGCGACGATCTCGGCGCGGCCATTCACCCAAACGGTTTCATTGCCCCAGGTGACTCCATGAAAGGTGTAGCGCGTCAGGGCCTCAGCATCGTACTCCAGAAATTTGTCGTGACCGCGATAGCGGATGCACGCCTGACCCTCCGGGAGCAGCGCGATGATGGCCGGTTTCCCGTTGTGTTGCCAATAAGAGAACAGCAACTGCTGCGCCAGGAACGGCACGTCCTCCTGGAGCGTGAAAAACTTGGCGGGCAATTGCACGGTGCGGGTAACGCCATTGTCCCGGACCGTTGCCTGATTTCCCTCGACATTTACTTTCACATCGAGAAACGACCGCGTGGAATTCGAGCCCTTGGCTGAGTAAGAAACGGGGCGGAAAGCGGGTCCGGTCTGGATTTCGGCATCGAGCGCGATCGAGGAGCCGGTAAAGTCGAGTTGGAAATGTGCGCGGCACCGCGTCGGCAGTCTTTGCCCGCAGTCATCGATTTCTTTGCCGACAATGTGCTGATACTTGAAGATCAGAAAGCTGGGTTGCGATTCCTGGCCTGATGACTGCGATTGCGCGCGAACGAGGCCCACGGATAAGAAAGACGCCCCGGCCAGCAAGCAAAAGATCGCGCGTATGCAACCGGCGAAGTGGTTGACCTGTCGCATTTTGGGCTCCCCGTCAGAAGAATTAGACGGGCGCACCCACAGGATATTAGCAAAAAGGACCAATCCGCTTTCTTCTAGGATTGCTCGGGCGTTTGTCCGGCGGAAGAGGGTATGTTAGGCTGTTTTTTGCGATTGTAAGCCCGGCCGCAAGCCACGCACGTTCCGAAGCTCCTCGACTCTTCTTTCATTCGTCCCCGAAGAATGAACCGGTGGTCGAGTCTTCCCCCGCTGGCCTTATTCCGGGTAAGAGGACCAGAGCCCATGGCCGCACGACAAGTGGCATCCAAAACCGAAAAAGAGGCACGCGAAATCAAGCTGGCGCATTCCCCGGATTCCGACGACGCGTTCATGTTTTACGCCCTGGCCACGCACAAACTGGCCACGCCGGGCTACAAGTACACGCACATTCTTTCCGACATCCAGAGCCTCAACGAAGCTGCGCTGACGGAAACCTACGACGTGACTGCGGTCAGCTTCGCCGCGTATCCCTCATTGCGCGACAAATACATCCTGCTCGATTGCGGAGCCAGTTTCGGCGAAGGTTATGGCCCCATCGTGGTCTCCACCAAATCGATGAAGCCGCAGGACCTGAAAGGCAAGCGCGTGGGCGTGCCTGGCCTGAAGACTTCCGCGTATCTCTCGCTGAAACTGTACCAGCCGGATTTCGAAGCCGTGGTGATGCCCTTCGACAAAATCATTGAAGCGGTGAAGAACGAAGTGGTCGAAGCGGGATTGCTGATCCATGAAGGACAACTTTTTTTTCCGTCCCTGGGACTGCACAAGGTGGTGGATCTGGGGATCTGGTGGCAGGAACTGACAAACCTGCCTTTGCCGCTGGGCGGAAATGCCGTGCGTCGCGCATTGGGACCTGAAGTCGGTCGCCTGATTTCCCGCACCATCCGCGACAGCGTTTCTTACGGATTGGAACACCGCGAAGAGGCGTTGAACTACGCCATGCAGTTCGCGCGCGAGATGGACACTGAGCTGGCCGACAAATTTGTCGGCATGTACGTCAACAAATGGACCCTGGGCTACGGCGAAAAGGGCAAGAAAGCGGTGCGCGAACTGATCGAGCGCGGCACCACCGCCGGCCTGCTCGCCGGCCCGGCTACCGTGGAATTCCTCGAGGAGTAGGATACCAGCTCCTCTTTCTCCCTCACATCATCACAATCTAACGAGACCAAGACTCATTAGATTACGCTTTAGATAACATAATTAGTATTTCCTAGACTCATATCTCTGGAGGTTGTTCGATGAGGCTTTCGGCCCCTCTTTGTCGTGTTCTGTGTTTCCATGCTTGCAGGCTGCGCAACGGCGCGGCTTTATCCCGTACAAGGGGCCCCTTGCAGAACAAAACCTGACGCCGGTTTACGTGGCTAAATTGAGCGACGTGTTGAATTCGGGAAGTTTCAAGGTGATTCTGGGCAACGGCGAAGCCGGCAATGGACGATGGTCGGTAATACCTCCACAAACTCGCCCTTTTAGCGACATCTGTTTGCATTCCGGCGGCTTGACGCAACGGATTGATTCCCGTAATTTCGAGTTGCCGCCATGCGTCGAAAACTTTTCTTGCTACTTGCGTTCCTTTTCCTAGTAACCACATTTTCTTCGCGGACCTGCGCCCAGGCCGCCGCGGAGTTCCGCGATCATCCCGAAATTCCGAAAGAGTGGCCGCGGGAACCAGTGCGCGGCATGCACGGCATGGTGGCGACGGACGAACCGCTTGCTTCACAAGTGGGCGCCGACATCTTGAGACGCGGCGGCAATGCGTTGGACGCGGCGGTGGCAACGGCTTTTGCGCTGGCGGTAGTGGAGCCCGCGGCCGGCAACATTGGCGGCGGCGGATTCATGCTGGTGCGCCTGGTAGACGGGAAGACGACGTTCTTTGACTATCGCGAAACGGCGCCCGGCAAAGCCACTCGGGAAATGTACATCAAGCCGGACGGCAAGCTGGACGAGCAGGCCTCGGTGATTGGCTACCGCTCTGTGGGCGTGCCCGGCACGGTGGCGGGGCTGGCGCTGGCCTTGAAAACGCACGGAACGATGAAGCTGGCCGACGTGATGCAACCGGCCATTCGTCTGGCCGAGGATGGCTTTCCCGTAAGCGAAAAACTCGCGCGTGAATTTGCGGACGAACGCGCCGACTTGCAAAAGTTCCCGATGAGCGGCCGCATTTTTCTGAACGGCGGAAAAATGTATCGCCCCGGCGACACGCTGCGACAGCCGGAGCTTGCCGCGACGCTGAAGCGTATTGCGAAAAACGGGCCCGCCGAGTTTTATCGAGGCGAAACTGCGCGCATGCTGGCGCGGGATATGGCCGCTTCCGGTGGCCTGATTACGCTGGAAGACCTCGCTCATTACCAACCGAAGATCCGCGAGGTTTTGCATGGCAGTTACACTTCCGGCGGGCAGCGTTGGGAAGTGCTTTCCGCTCCGCCTCCAAGTTCCGGCGGTGTGGCAGCAATCGAAGCCCTAAATATGCTGCAGAATGTGCCGCTGGAAGGCTGGGACGACCCGCAAAGCGTGCACATGGTGGTGGAAGTGATGCGCCGTGTTTTCGCGGACCGCGCGGCATATCTGGCGGACCCGGATTTTAACAACGTGCCCATCGCCGGCCTGACCGATAGGTGCTATGCCCAAGAACTGCTGGCCGGCATTGATTTGCAGCGCGCCACGCCAAGCAAGGACGTGCACGCAGGTAATCCGCATCCCTGCGACCACGGTGTGAACGCGAGCGCCGCGCCGAATACCATCATCAGCCTGGGCGAAGGCCCGCACACGACGCACTTCTCCGTGGTGGACACTGCGGGCAATGCGGTGGCCAGCACCACCACGCTCAACGACAGTTATGGCTCGCACGTTACTTCGTCCGCGGGTTTTCTGCTGAACGACGAGATGGACGATTTCACCACGCAGCCGGGCGTGCCCAACGCGCTGTTCGGCCTGATTCAATCGGAGGGCAACACCATCGCGCCGGGGAAACGGCCGTTGAGTTCGATGACGCCGACGATTGTGCTACGCAACGGACAGCTCAGCTTCGTCACCGGCTCGCCTGGCGGGCCAACTATCATTTCCGCTACGCTGCTCACCGTGATCAACTGGATGCGCCTGGGCATGGACGCGCAATCGGCCATCAATGCGCCACGCTTCCACCATCAATGGCTGCCAGATGTAGTGGTGATGGAACAGCTGTTTTCCGCGGGCATGGAAGATCAGATGAAGGCGCGCGGATATGAAGTGAAGCGGCGCGGCCACATCGGATTGGTCAATGCCATCGGCATTGACCCGAAAACCGGTGAGCGCTGCGGCGCCGCAGATCCGCGCGACAATGGCTCCGCCATCGGCTATTAGCGGCAGCTACCTTTTCATTCCTTGGCCCAGGGCGGGACGACGCCGGTCATGCGCGCGTAGGCGATGAGTTGGCCCATGTGCTCGTTGGCGTGCACGATAATGCGCAAATACATTCCATCCACAGTGGCATCGCGATCATAGATACGCACTTTACGACGCAGGTCGTCGGGCTTCTCCGCCAAATGCGCCTGTTTCACCGCTTCGAGGGAGCGCTTTAGCCAGGAGACGACTTCAGCTTTCGAAGTGGCCGTCTTGTCCATGTCTTCTTTCAGGTCAGCGGGTAGCTTGGGGCCGGTCACGCTGAGCAGGTAAAAATTGGCTATCACGATGTGCATATAAACTTCGCTGGTGGAGCGGACGCCCGGCGCGGGCCGCCAGGCGAATTTTTCCGGCGGCGTGGCTTCGGCCAAGGCAACGAGCTGTTGCGAAACGTGCAGCCATTCCCCGTCGTAACCCTGCCAGATTCCCTCGGGCATTTTCTGCGCGAATACGGGCGCGGCCAGTAACAGCGACACGCCGATGGCCCTGGTCAGAATATTTTTCATGATGCAATTCCTCCTCGGATGCGGCGCCCAACGCTCCACCATACAGCGCCGAAAGTATAGACCAAAAACAACAGCACGCTGCGCATCATCGCTGTTAACTCATGCCCCGAAGTCGCTCGCGCCCCTCTTCGCCAATTGCCCCCGCCTGTGGTTAAACTCTTAGCGTATGCAAAGAATCCTCTCGACCTACTTCTTTGTAGCCAAGAAGCTCACGCCCGAGCTGGTAAAAGAAATTCACAACGCAAGGTTTCAGGCCATTGAGCTTTTTGCGAATCGCGGCCACTTCGATTACATCAACAAGGCAGATGTCCGGGCGCTGGGGCTGATTCTGACCGACAATCGCCTGCGGCTGACTTCGGTGCACGCACCAACAAGCCGCGATTTCGGCCCTAACCGCGAAGGCGGTTCGCCACTCTCCATCACGGAAGTGGAACGCGTGCGGCGGATCGAGGCGATGGACGAATTGAAGCGGGCCATTGACGTGGCCGAGGACTTGGCCTTCGACCGAATGATTTTGCACCTAGGTAGCCACCGAGATATGCCCGATCCTCGCAAACGCGATGCAGCGTTCAGTTCGCTGGAACACCTGATCCTGCACGCGAAGCACGCGGGCGTGACGATTTGCGTGGAGAACACCACCAGCGAAATGGGTGAGCCGGCTTATTTGCGATCGTTTGTGGAGGAGACGCGGCTGACCGGGTTGCGTTTCAATTTCGATATCGGCCACGCGCATCTGGCCGACGGGCCGGAAGACGAACGCGTGGCCACGAGTTTCGAAACCATGCGGGAACAGATCGTCAGCGCGCACATTCACGACAATCTGGGAGACAAAGATGCGCACCTGCCGCCGTATGACGGCTCGATCGACTGGCTATCGGCGCTGAAGCTATTTCGGTCCCTGCCTGGCGGCGAGATTCC
>DATFSI010000198.1:0-24767 GCA_035262705.1 Candidatus Acidiferrum sp.
CCGTGGCTGGAGAGGCAATCGAGGCGGTGCAGTTCGAGGTGCTCGTCAAACTGGGGCAGGCGCACAAAGCGCTTCAGTGTCGCCGCACGCATCTGGGCGACGTCCTTGAACTTCATGTGATTGGCGACCAGCGCCAGCACCTGCTCGGTGTCGTCATTGGAGAAGCGCAGACGCTGGCAGATCGCCTGCGCCATGCGAACGCCCACTTCGACGTGACCGTCGAAGCGGATGCGGTCGCCGGTTTCCGCTGCCGGCCGGAACGTGGGCGGTTTGCCCACGTCGTGAAGCAGGGTGCCCCATGCGAGCGTCGGAGAAACGCGCGCGGGAAGGCTCTCGAGCATGAGCCGGGTATGAATCCAGACGTCGCCCTCGGGATGAAATTGCGGCGGCTGAGGAACGTTTTTCATTGCCGCAATCTCGGGCAACAGTTGCGGGAGCAGGGCGAGTTCGTCGAGAAGTTCAAAAGCGCGGCGTGCGGCGCCTTCGGTGAGGAACCGCGTGAGTTCGCCACGGACGCGCTCGGCGGAAACGACATGAACTTCGTGGGCATGCTGCCGAATTGCTTTAAATGTGAACGGTTCGATGCGGTAGGCGAAGCGTGCCGCGAAACGCACGGCGCGCAGCATGCGCAGCTTGTCTTCAGCGAAGCGTAGAGATGGTTTACCAATGGCGCGAATAATGTGCGCGTCGAGATCGGCGCGGCCGCCGACGAAATCGAGGACCTCACCAGTGTCGTGGCGCATCAGCAGGCCGTTGATGGTGAAGTCCCTGCGTTGCACGTCTTCCCGAGGTGTCTTCGAGTAAACCACTTGGTCAGGATGCCGCCCATCGGAATAGCCGACATCGGAGCGGAAGGTAGCAATCTCGACTTTCCAGGCGTCATGATGAAGAAGGATGACCCCGAAATGCGCGCCGACATCGAGGCCCTGGGGGAAAAGTTGCAAAGCTTCGACGGGAGTGGCGTTGGTGGCCACGTCGTAATCGGCGGGCTCGCGGCCAAGAAGAAGATCGCGAACGCAGCCCCCCACGAGGAAGGCTTGGTAGCCCCGGCGTTCGAGCGTATCGCAAACCGAATTGGCGAGCTCGCGAGGGTTCACGGGATGATTATGCGACAGGAAGAGGGAGGCAATGAAGCAAAGAAGCAACGAAGCAAAGAAAGAATCGGAATAACGCAGAGTTCGCTGAGAAGCGCAAAGCTCGCGGAAAAGAGAAGAACACCGGCACGCCGGAAAATCGCAGGTTCACTTAGAACGAACGGAGGACGAGGCAGGTGATGTCGTCGGACTGGCGGGTTGCGCCGACGAAGTCTTCGACACTCTTCATGAGGTATTGCAGGGTCTGCTGCGCATTCATTGGAGAAAGACCATGAATGAGATTGACCCAGCGTGCATCCGAAAATTCCTGGTTTGCCGCGTTGAAGGCTTCGACAACTCCGTCGGTAAAGAGAATAAGCATGTCGCCGGATTGCAACCGCACTTCCGCGGACGGGTAAACAGTCTCGCCGGTGATGCCCAGAGGAAGGCCGCCGGATTCCAGGCGCTCCGTGGTGGAATCCGCGCGGCGAATCACGGGGGAGTTGTGGCCGGCGTTGACGTAGGTGAGGAGGCGCGTGGCGGGATCGTATTCGGCAAGAACTGCTGTCGTAAAGCGCTGGCCGCCGAGGCTGTGCGCGCAGGCGTACTGATTCAAGCGCGCGGTCAATTCTGTTAGACGCAGCCCTTCGGAGGCGATGGTGTGAAGGCTGGCTTGCAGCGTGGCCATTAACAGCGCGGCGGGGACACTTTTGCCGGCTACGTCGGCCATCACCAGCATCAGTTTTCCGCCTGTGGAGGCGTCGCCGGTAGGATAGAAGGCGTCGTAGTAATCGCCGGCAACGGAATTTTGCGGTCGCGTATAGAAGGCCACATCCGCATTGGGAATGGAGGGCGGCATGGAGGGCACCAGCCAGGCCTGGATTTCACGCGCGATTTCCAGGTCGCGCTTCATAGTGATTTTGTCAGCGAGTTCCAAAGAAAGAAGAAGGATCAGGAGCAGTATGGAGAACGTTTCGCCATGGACCTCGACCGTTTCGCCGCCGGCCTGGAACTGAATGCCGGAAAGAACCAGGAAAACCAGAGCGATGATGAGAATAATGCGGCGCGCAGGCGTGAGCTTGTACAGCATTGCCAAGAGAAGGTCCCAGGCGATGCGGAAGGGCCGCTTCCAGGAGGGGAGCTTGTTGATTTCGTCCCAGTCGAGGTCTTTGCCATAGAAACCGTAGCTGGAGCGGGCGTCGGCGGCGAACT
This sequence comes from Candidatus Acidiferrum sp., assembly GCA_035262705.1. Taxonomy (GTDB): domain Bacteria; phylum Acidobacteriota; class Terriglobia; order Acidiferrales; family UBA7541; genus Acidiferrum. The sequence goes on from DATFSI010000198.1 coordinate 2,286, forward strand.
GCGACCAGAGATCGTCGATGCGGCGTCCTTCGCTGACGCGCTGCCAGAACGTAGCCATGCGCGTGGAGGGGGATTCGGGACGAGGGGGAGCCGTGGAGGACATGGGGAAAGTATAGGCGATTAGGAAACAGAATTCAGTGGCGACGAAGCGTTAATCGTCACGGCGGAGGGAGCCGCCGAATTGCACCGAGCCGAAGCCGAATTTGTCGCGGAGGCGGTCGGCGGCCTGCGTGAGCTTTTCGAGTTTTTCGCGTCGGTCGGCTTCGAGCAGGTCCAGCTGTTGCCCGCCATGGCAGAGGGAAGAGAGAGCGACGCCAAGCAAGCGTACTTTGCGTTTGGGGTCGCGGTGGTGGCGGAACAGTTCCAGGAAAACAGCAAAAATGTCGGCGTCGAGTTGGGCAGGCTCGGTCAGCGTTTTCGCACGAGTATAGGTGTCAAATCCCGCGTAACGGATGGTAAGCGTCAGGGTGCGCGCGGAAAGGCCTGCTTCGCGCAGGCGCTTACAGGCTTTCTGTGAAAGATGACTCAGCAGGGATTCCATTTCCGCGACATCCGCGGTGTCTTCGCCGAAAGTGTGATTGTGGGAGATGGATTTGGGTTCTGCGTCGATCAGGAATTCGTAGGCGTCGCCGCCGCGTGCCTTGCGATATAGCGCCGTGCCCCATTGGCCGAAGATTTTTTCGAGTTTTTCCTGGGAGTGCGCGGCTAGCTCCTCCACAGTTTCAATGCTCAAGGCACGCAGGGCGCGTTCGGTAACTTCGCCGATGCCGGGAATTTTGCGGATGGGCAGGGGCGCAAGGAAGCGTGCTTCCATGCCTGGCGCGACCCACACGAGGCCTCGCGGCTTGCCCTGATCAGATGCCACTTTCGCGGTCAGGCGCGTGGTGGCGAGGCCGCCGGAGCAGGGCAGCGATGTTTCCTGCGTGATGGCGCGCAGAAGTTTATCCGCTGCGGCGAGCGGCGGGCCATGGAGGCGTTCCGTGCCCGATAAATCGAGATACGCTTCGTCGATGGAGACCATTTCGACGATCGGTGAAAAGCGCGCCAGGATGGAGGCGACGCGATCGCTCCAGATGCCGTATTTGTCGTGATGGCCGTCGAGAAAGACGGCGTGGGGGCACAGGCGCCCCGCGGTGCGCAGCGGCATCGCGGAGTGGATGCCGTACTTGCGGGCTTCGTAGCTGGCTGCAGAGACGACGCCGCGCTGGTCGGCGCGTCCGCCGACAACTACGGGTTTGCCGCGAAGGTCGGGGCGGTCGAGGAGTTCCACCGAGACGAAGAAAGCGTCCATGTCCACGTGGAGGATCGCGCAGTGGAGGGGAACCTCGGCCTCCGGCGAGGCATCGTGTTTCGCGCGGAAACGGGCGAAGTCGGGCATGGCAACAGGGTACGGCGTTCCGATGAGGCAGGCAACGGAGAGAAAGTGCGCGCGAGATGTATCGGTTTGTGGAATGATTTGGCCTGACGTTTGAGGATGGCCGGGATGAAAAAGAGGGCGGTGCTCGTTGCATTTCTATTAGTAATTTTGGGAACGTGGCGGCTGCGGGCAGAACCCCTTGCGTTAAGGGATGTCGTGACACCTTCGGCAGTGATCGTGAAGGACGGGCGCACGGTACCGTTCGCGATTCATGGATACCTCGAGTTTTCGTCGCTGAAAGAGGCGTTCGTGTACGTCGAATCGCAGAAGGAGCGCTGGAAGGGGAAAATCAGCCAGGAGCAGTTGCGCACGCTGGGGAATGTCTTGCTCCGGGAAGCGGTGGAGAGCCGCGTGGTGTCTATGGTGGATGAGCGGCCGCTCGAAGCGCTCATGACGCATACAAGAGCGGAGCTGCGCGAGGCGATTGCGCAAAGCAAAGAGCCCGCCCCGCCGGGCTACGCCGAAGCATTTCTGGCGGTGCAGGAAAAGTGGAAGCATGCATGGAACTGCTGGAGCGCTTCTCCTATGATAGCTGCGCGCGTGCTGTCGAACTGGTATCCGATCGAAGAAGGAATCCGGTTGTACGGGGCAACCTACGATTCTACGGAGCACTTCTGGCAGGCAGTGAAGTTTCATCCGGATGTGACCGTGGGCGAATTACAGGAATTGATTGCCGTGCTGGAAGCCCGGGACTGGAGGGCCTGGCTGAAGCGTCTGGACGACGACCCGAAAATTTATTTGAGCAATACGTACGCGGTAGAGTTTTTGCGGACGAATCTGAAGACGGAAAAGTTGCATTGGTTCGCCGAGGAGTTAGGCAAGCATGGGCTGCAGGCGAGCGAACATGCACGGATCGCGCAGCAGCGCGGCGATTCATCGTTTCGTTTCCGCGCGTTAGAAGAGAAGGTCTTGTGGGGAGACCTGGCGGACGTATTTCATATGGTTTATGTGTTTTCGCCTGGCGACGATTCGATCCGGAGAATCCTGGCCTCGAAGCATTTCGACGGAATTTATCTGGGTGACCAGAAGATGGGATTCATCAGCGAGGAGTTTCGCTCGCTAATGCTTGAGATTTGGAAAGTGAAATATCTGGAGATGGTGCGATTCCGCGACGTGATTTCGCGCATCCCCCCGGAAATCCGGCTGGAGCATTTTCTGAATGACGGCGATTCGCCAGATATTCCGATTCCCGTGTATGTGGGATACCTCAATCAAATCCGCGAGATGGCGCGCACACAAAAATAAAAATCAAAATCACAGATTAAGTGCGTTCGGCGGAAAGCACTCGCGGGATGCCGGCAAGATCGTTGGTGACCAAGATGTTCGCCCAGCCGGACGTGTCGAAAAGAGGGCGCACGGCAGCAAGCGAGTCATGGCCGAGTTCAAGGACCAGCAGGCCGCCGGGCTTAAGATGGCGAGCCGCCTCGGGAATTAGCAACCCGTAAAGTTCGTAGCCCTCCTCTCCACCATATAAAGCAGCTTCCGGCTCATGAGCGCGGACTTCGACGGGAATAGTGTGGGCTTCGCGGCGGGAGATGTAGGGGGGATTGGAAATAACTAGATCAAATTGAGGTGACGGATGATTAGTGACTGCTGACCCTGCGCTTCCGCTCAGGGCAGGCTGGTGGGAAGAGGAAGAAAATGCCTCGAAAAGATTGGATTCGAGAAAGGTGATGCGATTGGAGAAGCCGAGGCGGGCGGCGTTGCGCTTTGCCACGGCCAGGGCAGCGGGCGAAATATCGGTGGCGTAAGTTTGCGCCGCTGGAAGTTCTTTCGCGAGGGCGATGGCGATGCAGCCGGAGCCGGTGCCGATGTCGATGAGCGAGAGATTTTCGCCGGCAAGCTTGGGCTGCCGTCCTGCGCGGAGTTCGCGGACCGCGAGACGATCGAGGGCCACTTCAAGAAGATGTTCGGTTTCGGGGCGAGGAATGAGAACGTCTGCCGTAACTTCGAAATCGAGTCCCCAGAATTCCTGATGGCCTGTGAGATGTTGTGTAGGTTCGCCGGCCGCGCGGCGGCCAATCAGTGCGAAATATTTTTCAGTGATAGAAGCGTCGAGCCGCTCCTCCGGGTGCGCGTAAAGCCAGGTACGGTCGCGGCCGGTGACGTGGAGAAGAAGAAGCTCTGCAGCGAGCGTGTACCCAGGGACATGCGCGTCCCGAAGCAGATGGATGCCCTGCTTCAGTGTAGTTCGTACGTCAACAGAGTTGGACATGCGGGTTACAGACATCACGCTTCGGCAAGTTCGGCTTTGAGGCGCTCGGCTTCGTAATGGGAGACAAGCGCGTCGACAATGGGGGCGAGCTTGCCGTCCATCACTTCGGTGAGCTGATGCACGGTCAAGCCGATGCGGTGGTCCGTAACGCGGTTTTGTGGATAGTTGTAGGTACGGATTTTTTCGGAGCGGTCACCGGTTTTGATCTGGCCGCGGCGCTCGGCGGTGATGGCGGCCTGCTGCTTTTCCAGTTCCATTTCATACAGCCGGGAACGCAACACGCGCATGGCCTTGGCGCGGTTTTTGATTTGCGATTTTTCGTCCTGCTGAGAAACCACCAGTCCCGTGGGCAAATGCGTGATGCGCACGGCCGAATAAGTCGTGTTCACGGATTGCCCGCCGGGACCCGAGGAGCAAAACGTATCAATGCGCAGGTCCTTGGCTTCAATTTTGATGTCGATTTCATCGGCTTCAGGAAGGACGGCGACCGTGGCGGCGGAGGTGTGGATGCGTCCCTGGGTTTCCGTGGCCGGAACGCGCTGCACGCGGTGTACGCCGCTTTCGTATTTAAGTTTGGAGTAAACCTTGTTGCCCTGAATGGCGGCCACAATTTCTTTCACGCCGCCCATGGAAGCGGGCGAGCTTTCCATTACTTCCACTTTCCAGCTCTGCGATTCGGCGTAGCGTGAATACATACGGAAGAGGTCGCCGGCGAAGATACCGGCTTCGTCGCCGCCGGTGCCGGCGCGGATTTCGAGGATGATGTTCTTCTCGTCGTTGGGGTCTTTGGGGAGGAGAAGCAGCTTTAGTTCGCGCTCGACTTCATCTTTGCGCACGGCGAGGACTTTTTCCTCTTCCTGAGCCATGTGGCGCATCTCCGCATCTTCGGATTCCACCACCATCTGGCGCGCGCCGGCGAGGTCTTTTTCAATTTGCTTGAACTCGCGGTGCTTGTTGACGATGCCTTCAAGATCGGCATGCTGTTTGGCGAGCTTCTGGAAGCGCGCGGAATCAGAAACAACTTCGGGCGTGGAAAGTTCTTGGGTCATTTCCTGGTAGCGGGCGTCGAGCTGGTCGAGTTTTTCGGTAAGTGTTAGTACGGACATTTTCGAATCCTTTTTGAAAACAAGCAGTCAGGGAAAGGTGACGGGTGATTGGTGACTCGTGACTGGTGAAAACGAGAGCGGCGCCCGGGCGGGCGCGAAGCCGGAGGCAGCTAATGAAAGAAAGCGTACATTGCTAAACACATTATAGCAGGAATAAGGTGGATTTAAATGTTGGGTGGCCAAGAGGATCAATTCGCGAGCATGTGCAGGGCGACAATTGCGAGGATGCCTGCGGCGGCCAGCGTAGTGGCGGCGATGAAAAGCGTTGCCAAGTGCGTGCGAATCAGCCCGAGCGACTGCCTTACGGTATGCGATAAGGCCAAGTCATGGTTCCAACCGTATAGCAGTGTCGCGCAGCCGGTAACCAGCGCGATCAGCGGGAGACCCAGCAAAAACACCCAGAGAGTCCAGATTCGCACCGCGTACCACATAACCAACTGCTCTGCGCTCTGCGCCAGTCCGTATTGCAGCGGCTGAAGCCTGCGGATGACCGTAGCGCTCATGAAGAGCGCGGCCGGGGAGATCAGCAGGAGCTCGGCAGTGGCGAGGAGGCGCAGGCGCATAGTACTTTATGTCACAAAGTAGGCTCGGGTTTCAAGCCTTGTTTCGCGTCAGGTGGCGGAACTTCCGAACTCACTGCAGGCGAAAAGAAGGAAAACGACTGCATTGTGCGAGGTGGGCGGCTGAGCTAGGATGCGATTTGGCGGTGATGCCAAGGATTGCGAGCGGAAGCGATGAGCGAAGCGGTGCGAGCGGCGTTGGAAAGTTCCGTAGACGGTCTGGCGGAGAGCCAGGCTAAGGGCGACGCCGGATTTTTGTGGGACTTCTGGTATCCGGCGCTGCGCAGCGATGAGATCTATCGAAAGAACCTGGCAACCGCGATGGTGCTGGAGGTGCCGCTGGTGCTCGGCCGCACCAGCGAAGGAAAAGTGTTCGCCATGCGCGACGCCTGTCCGCACCGTGGGATCCCGCTTTCCTATGGCCATTTCGACGGAACGAATCTCCAGTGCAGCTATCATGGGTGGGAATTTGACGCCTGCAGCGGACGCTGCGTTGCGATTCCGTCGCTTACGGGTCGCGACAAACTAAAGGTGGATCGCATCGCTGCAGGTCATTTTCCCTGCGAGGAGCGCGACGGGTACGTCTGGGTTTATATGAACGCGCCCGCCACGCGCCTTCCGGAAAAATTGCCGCCGGTGCCGGAACTGGCAAAATTCGGTACACGCTACCGCATCACGCGGCTGAACTGCGAACTCCCTTCACACATTGACCACGGCATCATCGGATTGATGGATCCTGCCCATGGACCGTTCGTGCACCAATCCTGGTTCTGGCGCAGCAAGGCGAGCATTCACGAAAAGGCCAAGCAGTTTGAGCCGATTCCGAACGGCTTTCGCATGAGCCCGCACCAGCCCAGCGCCAACAGCGCACCCTATAAATTGCTGGCGAAAATGACCGGTGAAACCGTGACAACAACCATTGATTTCGTCTTGCCCAACATCCGCACGGAAATAGACCGCAGCGGCAAGCTGTGGTTTTCAAGCCGCGCGACAGTGACACCGGTGCGCCGAGATCTGTGCCGCATCGACTTTGTGGCCGCGTGGAACCTGCCGTTCCCGGTTTCGCTGTTCCGCATTTTTGCCAAGATTTTCCTACGGCAGGACCAGGAGACCATGATCCGGCAGTCTGAAGGATTGAAGCACAATCCAAAGCTCATGCTCATTGACGACGCCGACCGGCCCGCGAAGTGGTATTTCGCGTTGAAGCAGGGACTCCTGGAATCGCGCAAAAGCGGCCTCCCCATGGCGCATCCGATGGACGGGCCGGTCACCCTGCGGTGGCGAAGCTAGAAGAAGGTAGCAACGAAGCAAGGAAGCAAAGAAGCAAAGAAGGAAGAACATCCCGCCCCGCAAATCGTTCCGGTGTATACTCGCAGCAATTCCCCGCGGTGGATGATCTCTGACAAAGACGGAGGTGCTCCATGGGCCCAGGTCCCTATGGCTGCGCGTTTGCGTGTCCGTTTCTCTCCTTGTGCTTGCCGTTGTTTTGCAAATTGTAATCGTTTTCAACAAAACGAGCGCGGACGACTCCGGGAAAGTGGCAAAGAGTTTCGAGCTGAGCCTTCGCCCGAACACCTGGAGCGCGGGCGTTACCTGGTGGAGGGAGCAGCGCATTGCTTCATGTGCCATGGCGAACAGGATTATGCCCATGCGAGCAGCCTGCCGTTGCCGGGACGAAAAGGTGTGGGTAAGGCTCTCCAGGGAGAGCTTTACGACGGGGTCTTCTCGCCCGAGGGACTCGTATGCCCGAATATCACGCCGGACAAAGAGACCGGCGCGGGGACGTGGACCGATGCACAATTTGAACGCGCCATCCGGCATGGCATCGGCCATGATGGCAGGCAATTGTCGGACTATATGCCCTATCCTTTTTCCGAAGCATGACGGACGAAGATGTGGCGTCGGTAATCGTATACATCCGCTCGATCCCCGCGGTGCGCAATCCCTTGCCGAAAAGGAATCTTCCGTATGAAGTAAAAGTGAACTTTCATCCGGAGATGGAACCAAAGCTGCCTCCCGATGCCACCGAACAGGTGAAGCACGGCTGGTATCTGGTGCGCATCGCCCAGTGCAACGATTGCCATACGCCGGCCAACCAAGACGGCAGTGCGAAAACGGAGATGATGTTTGGCGGCGGAATGCGCAGCCAGGGGCCGTGGGGAGATGTTGTGACCCCCAACATTACCTCGGACCCGTCGGGCATTTCACATTACGACGAGGCGATGTTCGTCAAAACGATTCGCACCGGGCATGCTTCGGGCGGAGTGCGCGAACTGAATACTTTCATGCCTTATCGGTACTTCCGGAACATGAATGATGATGATTTGAAAGCGATCTTCGCTTACTTGCGGAGCGTGCCGCCGGTGAGGCACCACGTGGATAATTCCGAGCCGCCGACGTATTGCCCCCTCTGTCGCCAGATGCACGGGTTCGGGGACAAAAACTAGCGCAACGCAGTTGGCGCGAAGTCGACGGAGACTTCGCCGCCTTCAGGCGGCGTGACCAGCACCGTCACGGTGTCAGCAGTAAAAGCTTCCGCGGGAAATTCAAAGGTAAGGACAGCGCCCGTTAGGTCGCAGGCATCTTCACCGCAATGATAGACCGGTTCGCCGTGAGCGCTTCCCGGGATTACCATCTGGTTTCTTTGTAGGACGTGAACACGAAATTCGCGCCAGAAGTTGGCCGGGCGGGGTTGGTAGCCTTTAGGCGAGCCGGCACGGGAATCGACAGGCCGCACGATGTATTCGCCGTAGGAGGCAGTGAGCCAGATTTGCACCGTAATGCGCACGACTTCTGGCGTTTTTTGATGGTCAATCTGCGCTTGTTGCGCGCTGTACCCCAGGCGCTCGCTCGAATTGATGGCCGTTAGTGCATAAGGCGTGAAAAAACTCACCGATTCGATGTGGGGTCCGCTCTGCGGAACCTGCAAGTATTGCGTGAATTTGTTGAGAAACTCGGCGAGAGAATCGTCGTGCCGCTGGCCGAGAAAGTACGCTTCGCGGACGGCGTGGTCCGAGAGCGGCGTGTCAAAAGCGATACCAGGCTGCGCGAGTAGAAGCAGGCCACAGAAAAGCGCTGCCACGGGCCGCAGTTGTAAAGGCATGAAGTCTTCCTTCCCAGGAGTTTTATGCGAAGCTGTCGAACTATTGTTTGGATGCGACGTACTCCATGCAAACTTGCTCATGAGCAGTTAGGCCTCGTCGGGATTCAGGGTCTCAAATCTCATGGACGCCGGAAAATTATCGTGATTCGAGCGATTCCTCACCAGGAAAAAATAGCTGCTTCCTTCCGCCGCCATGAAACTTGCTGCGCTGCTCTTGTGCCCGGTTGGGAAACCCACAAAGGATTGCCAGGCGGCACAAAGATGATGTTCACCGGGATCTACCGAAACATAGAAGTAGGAATTGCTGTTGGTGGCTCCGATCCAAGCGCCGCCCAGGCCAAAGCGCGTCGAAGGCCGCGGGCGGGAGGCAAAATCCGTGTCATCCTGCAGGAAATAAACCAGCGCCTTACCGGCTTCGGGTTTCAGGAACGGATGTTTGGATTTTGTGGTTTGCACGTCGAACTTGGTGTTGTCTTTTCCGCAGCCGGGAGCGGCGGCTTGCTCCAGGTTCGGGGATTGCGCGACCGCGGGAATGGTGAAAAGGAGCAGCATAAGGAGCGAGCAGAACAGTTTCATGGGTTTTAACTCGTGGTAGAACAGCCCACCGTCCCACCAGGCACCGGCGCGTATGCCCGACTGGCGAAATTCCCAACTATGTACTTAGACGTGCGTTCTTATTCTCCCGTTTCAAGCCAACCGGGCAAATTGGGCGCAGGTCCTCAGATGCGGCGAGGGGTGTTGGGGAAGTCAAGCCAGACCTTGACCCCGCAGAAGTGCGAGCCTTCCGTACAGATGGGAGTGGTGATGCCGGCACGCAGATGGCAAGGCGGGCCGATATAGCGGGAGAGTTGCGGATGGACTTCGCGAAGCTGCGCGATTTCCTCCATGGAAGCGTTGTAAATCTCTTCTTGGGCGTTGAAGCAGGTGCGCATGGTCCATTTATGGAGGAGGTGCAAGAGCGAGCCGGTTTCGACCAAGCGGATGGCTTTCGCATTGGGCAAAAGATAAAGAGCGATTTCAGGCGGCACGCCCCGGTCAAGAAGCTGGTTTTTGGCGGTCCAGGCGTCGTGCATCGCGCGGTGGTAGAGCTCCTTGGCGCGGGGATTTTCGTTCAGCAACATAGGCGTGATGTAGTCGGGCTCTCGGGTATCGGCAAGAGTTAACAGCGGCCGCGAGCCGGGGACCATGCGATGGCGCTGGTCCTGCGAATCGGCCGTATGGCTGATTTTTTTGGCGAAAGTGTAGTTGGCATGCTGCAGCGCCCTCATCATCGGCGCATGGACACCGATGTTCAAGGTTTCTAGGCGATAAAGATTCCGTGCCGGATTCAGCAGGCGGTCAATGGCTTCCGTGTCGGTGCAGGCGGATTCCGGCAGGCCGAGAACACCGCGGTACGATTCGGCCATAACACGTGGCGCATTTGGTGGATAATCGACAAGTCGCGATGTCTTGCCCGCGAGACGCGCATCGAATTCCCGCGCAAAAGCGTCGGCTTCCGATTTTGCCGGCGCAACATCCTTCCATTCTGGTAGTTCTTCCAGCGGAGCAGTGCCAAACCGGTCGAAAAACTGCGGATCAAGCTGCCGCACCTGCGCGACCATCTCTCCAATGATGGCCCGCGCTTCACTCGACGTGTCCGAAGCGGAGCACATCCGCCACAGTCGGTGCAGCACAATACCCGATACGGTGTGCACCATGGTGGTGAAGGCGGCCACGGGTAAGACATAACGCGCGATTTCGATGGAGCGCTTTTCGGCCGACCGTTCGATTTTCTGGATGCGCTTCGGATGCGACATTGGCCCGATATGCCAGATGTCGTTGAGAATCGTGCGCGCGTCGGAGACCAGCAGCGCGCACAACTCGCGATAGTAGGCCCACGCCTGCGCGATCGCATTTTCGTAGATCTGCCGCGAAGCTTCATCAAAAAACAAGAACTGCGCCGGAACATAGGCCTGCGCACGATCCAGGCGCACATACCGCTGGCTCTGCTGCTCCGAATTGTAAAAAGGATGCGCGTGCAAAAAAGACCACACGAATTGCCGGCTGATGTTTTCGAGACCAAATTCAAAATGCGCGTGCTGGTAAACCGTGTGATGCCCGCTATAGAAGGTGGCCGCGCCGATGTTGAGCCTCTGCTTGTCGGTGATTTCGTCGGGATTGATCAGGCGCGGCGCGTAGCACGTGCGCGCGGCGGCAATGGCGGAATCAAACGGGTGCAGGAAGGCATTACGCAGTGTCACCCGGGGTGCGCCGGTTTCCACCAGGCCGGCGTCCGGTGCGCCCCCGAACATTCGCGATTGTGTGGCCACGTTGGAAGATGATTCTACACGCAGAAAACGGAGCGGACAAAAAGTTTAGAAAGCCAATGGTGGAAAACAGAAACTGGAAAAGAAAAAGGCCGGCTTTTGGCCGGCCTGATCTTTACCTGAGGTCTCCCGTTTCTTGCCGGAAACGCTCTTCGTCGTTACTTCTTAGCGGCGGCAGCGGGCACGTTAGCGTATTTCTTCTGAAAACGCTCGACGCGGCCAGCGGTGTCAACCAGCTTCTGCTTGCCGGTAAAGAAGGGGTGGCAACTCGAGCAGATTTCCACGCGCAACATATCGCCCTTGGTGGTCGAGCGCGTCTGAAAGGTGTTCCCGCAGGCGCAGTGCACGGTCACGGGATGATAATCGGGGTGAATACCGGGCTTCATGGGTCTCCATTCTATTGTGGCCGGTCTGCACGGCGAACCTCCGGAGAGGAGGCTACAGCCGCGTCGCTAGGTCACAAGACAAACATTAATTATACGGGAATCGGAACCGAAAGCAAAATCATGACCAAAACGGTGTAGAATCTGGCCACTAAAACGCGGGTCAAGAAGTTACGGAGGGGGAGCGATGACTGACGGAGCGGCTTCCCGGCGGCGATTCCTGCTGGGTTCGGCCACCGGCGTGGGCGCGGCTTGGCTGGAACTGCGTTGGCCGGCGATTCTGGCCGCCGCGGCTGAAGCACAACAAGCGGCCAAGTCTGGGCAGGCAGTATTTGAATTTTTTACTCTGGAACAAGCAGCGGAAGTGGAAGCCGTCGCGGCCCAGATCATTCCTTCCGGCGATAAACCTGGCGCGCAGGATGCCCAGGCAGTTTATTTCATCGATCGGGCCCTGAATTCTTTCGACCATGACAAACAACGGATTTACACGGAAGGATTACCCGCCTTAGAGAGCAAGGTCCGTGAGCTCTTTGGCGGAATCGACAGATTCTCAAAATTGAATTCCCAGCAACAGGTTCAGCTGCTGACGGCTATCCAGGATACCGAATTCTTCGAACTGGTCCGCATCCACACCATCATGGGCTTTCTTGCCAAGCCGAGTTACGGCGGCAACCGCGATCAACTCGGTTGGAAAGCGATTGGCTTCGAGGATCGCATGAGCTACAAACCTCCTTTTGGCTACTATGACGCCGAATACCAGAAGGACCAAAAGTGATGGTCCGCTATCCTGAGAAAACGGAAGTCGATTTCGTGGTTATCGGCGGCGGCGGCGCCGGCGCAATCGTGGCCAAGGAACTTTCCGCGGCCGGCTTTCAAGTAGTGATTCTGGAGCAGGGCCCCTACCTGCATGAAAGCGATTTCGAACACGACGAATTGAAATTCAAGGACATCTGGGAGCCTCCGGGCAATATCGGCCAGGAAGTGCTCACGAACAATCACAGCCTGCAGCCCAACACGTTTCGCAAAGCGGCAAACGAAAAAGCGGTCCGCGCCGCGTTCGTACAGTACGGACGCTGCATCGGTGGCGGAACCGTGCATTTCACCGGCAACTACTGGCGCTTTCACGAGATTGATTTTCACGAACGGAGCCGCTGGGGAGACGTGCCGGGCGCCTCCCTGGCTGACTGGCCCATCGCCTATCAGGATCTTGAGCCCTATTACACCAAGGCCGAATGGGAATTGGGTGTGTCGGGCTTGGCCGGCGCGAGCCCTTTTGACCCACCGCGATCGAAACCATACCCTCTGCCTCCGATGCCTGTTAAGTCTTCCGGCGCGCTCCTGGAACGCGGTGCGCGAAAGTTGGGCTGGCATGCCTACCCGGCGCCTATGGCAATTTTATCGCAACCCTATAAAGGCCGTTCGGCCTGTGCGCATTGCGGATTCTGCGATCAGTTCGGGTGTGAGTGGGGCGCGAAATCGAGCAGCCTGGCCGCCGTCATCCCGTTGGCTGAAAAGACTGGACGCTGCGAAATTCGTCCGAATTCCTACGTGCGGAAAATCTCGACAGATCCGCGCGGACGTGTAGACGGCGCAATTTATTTCGACTCACAAAAAAGAGAGCATTTGCAAAGGGCAAAGGCGGTTGTCGTGTGCTGCAACGGAGCCGAAACGCCGCGGCTTCTGTTGATGTCGGAATCCAATCAGTTTCCCCATGGACTTGCGAATTCCAGCGGGCTTGTCGGGAAGAACTTCATGGTTGATCTGGGTAGCATGTGCCTGGGAACTTTCGAGCATCCCCTGAATGAATATAAAAGCGTGCGGGTGACCCGAGTTATCCATGATTTCTACGATTCCGATCCGAAGCGCGGGTTCTTTGGGGGAGGGGGAATCGATGCGCGATTCGAGTTTTACCCGATCAGTTTTGCGCTGAACGGCCTGCCTCCCGACACACCGCGGTGGGGCGCAGGATTCAAGCAGGCCCTGATGGAGAATTTTAACCGTACCGTCACCATATTCACTCACAACGCGTGTCTTCCCCTCGAATCGAACAGCATCAGCCTTGATCCCGAGCTGAAAGACGCCTGGGGCCTGCCGGCCCTCCGGGTTACCTACAAGAGTCACCCCGATGATTTCCAGACCATGAAATTCTTCAGCGACCGCTGCATGGAACTCCTCGAAGCTGCTGGCGCGGTGAGAAAATGGGCCGTGCCAATTGGAGACGCAACTGCCGCCGGACATCTGCTCGGCACTTGCCGTATGGGTGATTCTCCCCAGCACTCCGTCGTGGACAAATATCATCGCGCTCACGATGTGCGCAATTTGTTTGTCGTGGATGGAAGTAGTTTCGTCACCAGCGGCCGCAATCAGCCCACTTGCACAATTCAGGCCCTGGCCTATCGCGCCGCGGACCATATGATCGAAGCCGCAAAATGTGGGGATATTTGACAGCTGCGGGGAAACCGCGGTTAAGGAATAACCGCGGTAACCTGGTTGGAAAAAGGGCTCTCGACTCCCACCGGATCCACGGCCGTCACTACGTAGTAGTAGGTGTGGCCCGAGGCGACCGTGGAATCGATGTAGCCAACATCCGGAATGGTCGCCGTCAGCAACGCAAAATCTGCCCCAGAAACGCTGCTGCGATACACCCGATAGCCCGTGATCGAACTGCCGCTCGCATCCCACGACAAGGACACGGCATGTGGTGTCTCGGGCGAGGTCGACGTGGAATTCACGCCCTCCCCCGAGAGGCTGATGCTGGTAGGGGAAGGCAGGCTGGCACTCAAAATAGAAACCCTACCCGAAGCCGATCCCACCACCGCGGGGCTAAACCAGACTTGAAAGCTCACTGACTGATTGGGCGAAACGGATACACCCGGGGATAAGTTGGAAAAACCGAAACCTGCGCCAGTTACCGTAACTCCACTGATATTCAGGTTGATATCGCCGGTGTTTTTCAATGTCACCGTTTGCGTGTGGGTGCTCTGCAACGTGTGATTTCCAAAGGCAACGGAGGGTGGAGAAACCTGAAGTGCGGTGAATGCTTTTTCGCCGACGCCCGCAAGGGAAACCTCTACCGGCGCGCTTGACGCATTCGTCGTGATTTGCAGAGAAGCCGATAGACTTCCAGAGATGGTGGGCACAAACGAGATCGCGTAGGACGCACTCTGAGCAGGGAGGATGGTCCGCGGCACGGCCGGGCCGGTGAAGGAAAATTGCTGGCTCTCTAACGACAGCGATTCAATCGTCAACGCGGAGGAGCCGGTATTGTTGATATGAAGCGTTTGCGTCGCCGTTTTTCCGATAACCACGTTGCTGAAATTAAAACTGGTAGTCGAAAGTGCCAGCGCCGGGGCAGCGGGCGGAGTGCGCGAAGCGACGCCGATGCAACCGGAAAGAAATAGAGAAACGGCCAGCGGAATGAATACCGCCGCGAAACGCTCACGCGCAAAGACAAAGGCAGATACGGAGTGCGGAGACAGCACGCTAGATCGAACCCCCTCAGGTTACGAAGTTATAAAGTACTGTCTCGGGATTACCGATCACAATCTGTTCGCGAGTACAGTTGTGGGACACCAAAGACTTGGAGGAAACCTGTACTAGAGAACAGGCATGAGGCCGGGGAGCAGGAGACTTTCGCACTCCCTCGAGGAGCACTTCTTTCCCATGAGTGGAAAGCTTTTGCAGAGTTGTCCTTCCAGGGAAGCCGTGAAACAGGGATGAAGGAAGGGAATTTTTCTAAGAAACGAAGTGGCAGCCTAGCCTGAACGCGCCTTCCGCAGTACGGCGGCTCCACACCGGCCGCAGATAGACACGGACCGGGGGAAGGATTGGAACGTGAAGGATGGCCAGAATGCTTTCAGGGAATTCCTCGGGCTGCTCGAATTCCAATGACACGCCACCGAAACCCAGATCGAGGACGCGCGCCCGGCGGCTGCCTTGTTCGCCGATGATGGCGTACGCATTGGTGCCTGCCATGGAAACACGCTCGGCCTTCCGCTGAATGGTGTAAGTCGCCGGGGTTTGCGGTACCGGGGGTTGTTCCGCCATGGCGCCCGCGGCAGCGGAAGAGGCCACCGCAAAATTTGCGGGAAATCTTTGCGCGCCACGCCCGGCATCAATGGAGATGGGAGCTTCTGGTGTAGCTGGGGGCTCAGCGGCAGGAGTGGAGGGTAGGGAAGTGTCGGCGGCGCGTTGTTCATGGTTGGCGTGCTTGAAGCGATAGAGCCGCTCGTCGGCAACCTGGATTAATTGTTCGGCTTGATCCCCATCTTGCGGAAATGTGGCCACGCCATGATCCATGGTGACCGCGAAAGTAAGTTGTAGCGGGCGCAAGGTGTCGGCGAAAACCGTTTCGACGCGGCGCGAAAGCCCGATCGCTTGCGCGGCATCGGTCTGCGGAAGCAGCAACGCAAATTCATCGCCCCCGATACGAAATGCGGAGTCTGAGGTACGCAACGCTTTTTGCAACGTGGTTGCAGCAGCGCGCAGGACATCATCGCCGCGCGGGTGGCCGTATTTGTCGTTGACTTCCTTGAAACGGTGCAGGTCCAGAATCACGATGCCCAAGGGAAGGCCATAGCGCCGCGCTCGCGTGAGCTCTTTTTCAAACGACTCCGCGAATAGCCGCCGGTTGTATAAACCGGTGAGCGGATCGGTGACCGCGTTCAACTGAATTCTTTTCAACTCATCGTATTCGAGAAGCGCGGGCACCCGAACCAGGCCGGCGGAGGAGAGCACATCGAGGAGCGCGGTCTTCAGAGAAACCGGACGCCCCAGTGCTTCGGAAAATTCCCGGCGCCGCGTGAGCATTTCATCCCACAACTGAAGGGCTTGCGATTCGCGGAGTTCAAGACGGGTGGTAGCGAGAAAATAGCGCTGCAGAAAATGCGCGCGGGCGGAATGCTCGAGACCCTCGAGTGTGTCTGCCAAAAGCTCGAGGTAGGCATCTTCCACAGGCAAACGCGGGGCCGCTGGGCCTCCGGGATTAGGCATAGCTGGGTTGATCCTATAAATCTGCCTATCCCCGCGGGGGTTGGGGCAAGCACGTCGTTTTGAGAGCTCGATCAAATAGCAAGCAAGCCGGATGCCAATCCAATAGGGGAAGCGATCCTCTTCCGGGCTGCTCCAGAGCTACTCTTTGGCCGCCTATCCTATTACAAAACTATAAGATAAGCGAGAGAGTATCCCTTTTTCTCCGGGCCTTAATTACCTAGGAGTTCTGGTACCAAGATTGGTAAATTATTCGAGAGGGCGAAGAAATTCCAATCCGAATAGCCGTTGGTCGCCGAGCGTTTCAAGGCGCCGCACTTTTGCCTGGATCGGAGGCGTTTCGCTGGGAATGAGGCTAGAAGAAGAGGGGGAAGGAGCCGGAATCGTCAGCAATACAGTCTGCTCAGGCCGCAGCAGGTGTGTGGACAGAATACAGGCCCCTGTGGCGCTGATATTGAGGGTCCGGGTAAGCTCAATGAATTCGGTTCCAGATGCATCCGCCGCCCGCAAAAAGACGGGCACTTGCAGGCGGATTCGAGGGGACGATCGCGTCCGCTGCGATTCCACGCGAATTCCCTCCTTCGGATGGTCGACGCGTAGGGCCATGGGCACAGAAATAGTACTCGAGACCTAGTACAGGACACTAGCAGGTTGCTTGCCAGTGAAAGAGAACGAGAAACGGAACTAAGTCCATATTTTCAATAGGTATAGGGATGGGAAAAAGTTGGGAAACTGCCACCACAAGTAAGCAATGGCTAGGATTGAGCAGCCCTTTTCCCATAATGTGCAAATGGAACGCTTTTACCATTGACAGAACCAGGACCACTTTGAAACCATAGCGCCACAGGAAAATTTTTACCACTCCGCAAAGGAGCCTCGAAGGGGACATGGGAAGCGGCATTACCGCCACCACGGGAAAGTTTGCGCACGCGGGAAATAATTTTCCTGCTGAGACTGTGCGCGCTTTGCTGGACACCGTGGACAAAGGTCTAGTGGTGGCCAATCGCGAAGGCCAAGTCTTAATGGTGAACGCGCGGGCCAGGAAGTGCCTGGAAGAACAGGGCAAGAACGATCTAAGCTCGCTGAATATTTTTGCCGATCTGCTCAACGTTTCCCCCCGCGAAATTTCCCGCCGCATCGAAAGCGGCGAGCACGAAATCGAAATCACCGGAAGAACAGCCATCCGCAGTTTTCAAGCCTGCGTGAAATGGATTCCCGAATCGGACTGGGTGGCCGTGCAGTTCGCCAACGATGCGCCCGGCCAGGATGGAAACGCCGCGTTGCAGCCCACCGTGCAGGAACTGTTGCAGGAACGCGAAATTACCTATCGTAACCTTCTAGCGGCCTATCTGAAATTGCAGGAAGTGAACCGCCAGAAGACCGTCTTCCTGGCATCCGCCGCCCATGAATTGAAGACGCCTCTTGCGGTGATCAAGGGTTACTACGATCTCCTGCTCACCAGTTCGCTGGGAAAGCTCACCGAAAAACAAAAAGACATTCTGGAAGAGTCGAAAGAAAGCTGCGAACGCCTGGTGCGCCTGGTTTCCATGTTCTTGAATTATTCCGCCCTGGAAAGCGGGAAACTCGTGTTGCAGTTGCGCGAAAACGATTTGCGCGATTGCCTCGAGGAGATGGCCAGCCGCTGGTCGGAAGCGTTTCAGCGCAAGGCTGTGAAACTCGAAACGCATCTCGATCCCTCGATTCCAACTTTCAAATTCGATTATCAGAAGGTGCAGCAGGCGGCCGCGAACCTGCTCGATAACGCGCTGAAGCACACTCCCAACGGGGGCAACGTGATCCTGCGAGCCAGGCCGCATTTCTGGGAGCGCCGCGTTGCGGAAATCGCGCCCGTCGAAGAGCGCCGGCGCTTCCGCTTGCCGCGGCCAAACAGCGTCGAGGTCAGCGTCACCGATTCCGGGTCGGGCATTGCGCCCGAGCATCATCAGGAGATTTTTGAGGATTTCGTCCGCGTGGATCGCAATACTTCCGGAATGGGTCTGGGCCTGGCGATAGCCAAGCGCCTGATTCAGGCGCACCGCGGAAAGATCTGGGTTGAAAGCGAAGCATTGCGCGGTAGCACCTTTGCGTTTTTGCTGCCGATGGATCAAAGCTGAGCCGCAGTTGTTTGGGAAAAGGGGAAGAATTATGTCCGCGAAAGAAAAAATTCTCGTGGTGGATGATGAACCGAGCATTCGCAAATATCTGCAGACCCTGCTGGAGGTCGAAGGCTATGAAGTCGAGGCCCTCAGCAGTGGCAAGGAAGCCATCAAGCGCGTGAGCGAGGGCCAGCGTCCCGACTTCATCATTCTCGACGTGCTGATGGCCGAGATGGGCGGTCTTGAAACGCTTCAGGAACTCATGCACCTCGACCGCAGCCTCAATGTCATCATGCTCTCCTGCTCCAATGAGGTGGGCACGGTCGTGGAGGCCATCCGCCTGGGCGCGCACGATTACCTCACCAAGCCGTTCGAAAAAACCGAACTGGAAGCCGCGATGCTGAAGTCGCGCCAGAAACGGCAGCTGAGCCAGGAGAACCAGGCCCTACGCGACTACTGCGATCAAGTCACCGAGGATTTGAGTTTTCTGGCGGCCAGCCCGCAAATGGTGCGCATCCGCCAGCAAATTCTGCAAATCGCGCCCGTGGATGTCCCCGTGTTCATTTGCGGCGAAAGTGGTGTGGGCAAGGAAGTTGTCGCCCGCATGATCCATCTGCGCTCCAAGCGACGCAATCAGGCCTTCGTCAAGGTGAATTGCGCGGCGCTTCCCGGCGAACTCCTGGAATCGGAGCTGTTTGGCTTCGAACAGGGCGCGTTCACCGGCGCGGTGCGCGCGAAGCCCGGCAAGTTTGAATTGGCCAACAAGGGCACGATTTTTCTCGACGAGATTGCCGAGATGTCCGTGCACCTGCAAGCCAAGCTGCTGCACGTCCTGCAGGACCACCAGTATTCGCGGCTCGGCGGCCGCCATCTCGTGGAAACCGATGTGCGCGTGCTAGCGGCCACCAACGTGGACGTCCACGAAGCGATGAAGACCGGAAGGTTCCGCGAAGATTTGTATTACCGCTTGAACGTGCTTTCCATCAATGTGCCACCGTTGCGGGAAAGAGCCTCCGAAATCCCGCTCCTGTTCCGGCATTTTCTCGAGAAATACAGCGAAAAATTCGGTAAGGCCGCGCAGGCGCCTTCCAAGCACCTCATGGATGCGGCCGTTAACTATCCCTGGCCCGGTAACCTGCGCGAGCTGGAAAACTTCGTCAAGCGCTACGTGATTCTGGAAGACGACGAAGGCAGCTTGCGCGAGTTGGTGGAAATGTCCGCAACGCGCCATAGAACATCGCCACGCGAAGAGGTGCCGGTCGCCCGTGAACAAGGCTTGAAAGCATTGGTCCGCGGGCTAAAGGATGAAGCGGAAATGGAGGCCATCGCCGACGCTCTAGAAAAGACGCGTTGGTGCCGCAAGGACGCCGCCAAGATGCTGGGCATCAGCTACAAAGCGCTGCTCTACAAGATGCGCCAGTTCAATCTAGACACGCCGCGTTCGCGGCGCTCCTCGGCCACAACAGGGAAAGCGGAAGAGGGAAGCCCCGCTCCTTTGGCTGCGAAGTAGCAATCCGCAGGCAAGATCTAGTACGAAGCCATCCCCTCAGGCCCTTGCCTAAAAAGAGAGCTTGCCACTTAGCCGCAGGCAAGGTATCT
Source organism: Candidatus Acidiferrum sp. (assembly GCA_035262705.1). GTDB lineage: Bacteria > Acidobacteriota > Terriglobia > Acidiferrales > UBA7541 > Acidiferrum. Next base: position 22,060 of record DATFSI010000198.1, read on the forward strand.
TGCGCAACGAACCATGCCGTTTAGTAAACACCCTTAGAATTCTTGGGAAGATGACGAGGTTTAAGACCGGTTGCCGCCCCTCCGGATGTTTCTTGAATTTAAGGCATTCTCTTCACTGAAAGAAGAGAGAGTTGCTCAGCGATTCGCGTCTGATGGGCGTGTCGATACGGACAAGAAAAAAGGTCGCGGCATTCTTTTGCGGTCGAATCCAATTTTCACGGATTACGGATTTCGCTTGGCTTTGTCACTACAGCCAGGGATGGAGCGCCCAGCATGTCGTCTATGATGGAACGCCGGTTGGCCCGGCGTTATGACTTGACCCTGCCCGTCAGCATTCGGTCTGCCGTTGAGAAGTTGGTGGTTCGCCAGGAAGGCAAGACCCGCGATATTTCGACCAAGGGTCTCTACTTTCTGGTGGAACGCGACCTTGAAGCGGGAAGCGAACTCGATTTGACGCTCACCCTCCCCGGCGAAATCACGCATGGTTCCGACGTTTTCGTGCGCGCCCAGGGTAAAGTCGTGCGCGTCGAATCCCGCTCCGAAGAAGGCGAAAAGCGCATGGGCGTGGCCGCCATCATCGAACGTTACGACATCATCCGCGGCAGCTCCCCAGCCGCTAGCCAAAATCGGTGAGGGCAGCGGCCGAATCCCCCCAGAAGACCAGCATTTTTTCGATTGCAAACAGGCGTTGGCGGGCCTAGGATTAGGCCAAAACCCATGCCCCGGAGGGTCCCATGAAAGTGTCGGATCTAATCGGGTATCGCAAGAACGTCTATTCCATTCCGGAAACCTTCAGCGTCCTTGATGCCGCGAAATACCTGCGTGAAAAAAAGGTGCGCTCCGTGGGCGTTGTCGACGAAGCCGGAAAACTGCGTGGTGTAATCTCGCAGGCCGACGTTTCGGACAAAGTAGCGGCCGAAAATAAATGCCCTGCCTGGATGAAAGTCTCCGAAATCATGAGCACCGGCCTATTGACCGTCACACCGGAAGCCAGCTTTGAGGAGTGCTTGAAACTCATGGAGCAAAACAGCGTCTATCACTTGCTGGTGATCGGGGAGGCGAATCGCTACCTGGGCATGGTGTCGGTCAGCGACCTGTTGCGCGTCATTGCGTCGGACCAGAAAGCCCGTGCCGATTTGCTTGAATCGTACATGTTCCCAAATCGGTAGCGAAGGAAAGATGGGCCTATCCTTTGGCTGCTCGAACGGTGCAAGAGAACAAACCTTCCCTTGGAAGTGCCCGGAATTTTCCCGAAGATGCCCAAGCCGTTGACTGAGCGCCCCTGAAAAGTACTACAACTACCCTCTTTATAATCTCCATAAACTATTGAAAATAAACCATATGAAATATGGAAAGCCGCGAATAGGGCTTTGTGTCCCCAGCCAGTTGTGGTTGGCCATGTGCTACGTGTTCCGGTCAACTGATATGCCAGAAGGCGCTAGCAAACTTGCGGCCATGCACCGGACGGGGCTGATTCCGGAGGAAGCGCTGTTTGGCCGGTCCTCCGCGATGGCGGAGATTCAGGCGCGCGCCTTGCGAATCTGCCGCACCAATATCCCGATCCTGATTTGCGGCGAGGGCGGCACCGGAAAAGAATCCCTGGCGCGCTGGGTGCATGCCAACTCGGAATATGCCTCCGGGGAATTCGTGAAAGTGAATTGCGCAGCGATTCCCGGCACTCTGCTCGAGAGCGAGTTGTTCGGTTATGAAAAGGGAGCCTTCACCGGCGCCAACAACGTGAAACCCGGCCGTGTGGAGATGGCCCACCGCGGCACCCTGTTTCTCGACGAAATCGCGGACCTCGACCTCAATCTGCAAAGCAAGCTTTTACATTTCCTGCAGGATGGCACCTTCTCCCGCATTGGCGATCACTCGGAAAGAAAGGTCGACGCCCGGCTGATTTGCGCCACCAACAAAGATATCGACCAGGAAACTCAGGCGGGCAGATTCCGCGAAGATCTCTACTACCGTATCCATGTCTTTCGGCTGAAGATGCCGGCGCTGCGCGAGCGCCGGGAAGATATACCGTTGCTCGCGGAATTTTTCCGGAAACAGTTTGAACGGCAATTTGAGATGAAAACGGATAGTTTTCCCCCGGAAATGCTAGAGTATTTGAAAAATCTGGCCTGGGCAGGAAACATCCGCGAGCTTTCTAATGGTATCGCGCGTTATGTGCTTTTGGGGCCGGAAGCAGCCGTCCATCAGGAAACCACCGCGCGGCGCAGCCGCACGGGTGTTTTGCATTTAGGGAACGGCCATGGAAACGTCCCGCTGAAGCGCATGTCGAAAGACGCCATCAAGGAGATGGAGAAGAACGTCATCCTGGAGACGCTGCGCGCCAATCAGTGGAACCGCCGGAAAACGGCGCTGGCGCTGAAGATCAGCTATCGCGCGCTTATCTACAAGATTCGCGATGCGGGTCTGGTCTCGCGGCGCGTGGCCGTGCAGCGAATGCAGAGTAGCGACGCCATGAGTATCGGCGGAAATTGAACGCTTGCGCATCGAATTTGAATTATCGTTAAACGCCTTCAAGAATTTCTCCCGCATTCGCATCCCACAATCACAAAAGGATCTCCCGCCGAGACTCCTCCTTGTTGTACGCTTGCCTCTGCGCGAAACTGGAAAACCACCCCATCTGGAAAACCCGCCCGGCAACCGCTGAGGCGGTTGAGGACGGTCATGAGATTTTTTCCCTCGGAACTTCCCGG
>DATFSI010000199.1:0-8918 GCA_035262705.1 Candidatus Acidiferrum sp.
CCCTGTCCGGAGGGGCAGGTGGCGTTTGCAACCTGCCCGTCCCTCAATCCTGTAGCGCGGGCGCACCCAACCGTTAAGATGTTCTCATCTTCGGCCTCACAATTTTTCTGACGAGGTGCAACATGGAGCGACGCCTTGCGATCGTTTGGGGTGCCCTGCTGGTTTTTCCGCTGATGAGCGCTGCGCAAACCCCGCAGCCGAAAACGGTATCGAAGAAGACGTCCGGCTCATCCGCGAAGGTGGCCGTCAGCACGGCGAACAAACCGGTTTCAGCAAAGCCTGCTTATGCCGAATTGACCATCGGGGAGTTGATTGCCGAAGACGCGAACCGGTGGTCGGACAAGATGTCGACTCGAGCGGCGGTGGGCGGGTTCGTCACACAAGTGGCCAAGGGCGACGACGGGGATACGGATATTCGCATCTGCGAAAACCCAAAGATCGAGGGCATGGACCGTGCGCGTTGCGTGATGGCAAAGTGCATTCCGAAATTGCCCTGCGACGTGCCGGCGGTAGGCAAACCGGTGACGGTGAGGGGGATTACGAGGTACGATGCGAAAGTCGGGACGCATTGGTGGGAAATTCATCCCGTGGAAGAGGTTGAAAAGTAGAGCCGGGTGGCAGAGACGCTCTTGCCTGTCCTGAAGCATTGGAGATTGGCTCGCGTGCACGCTCGGGAGTGACTGTGCCACGGGCCGTGTATAATAGAATTACCGCACCGGAGCGAGCACCTTGCGCCCGCTGCGCCCAGCCAAAGTCGTGCGTTAATCCCCAGCCATTTTCAAGGCCAAGCACCAAAACAAGTAACAACCCAGCAGGCCCCTGGTGATCCAAAAAAGATCGGCCCTGAAGAGGAGAACACTCTTATGCTGCGAAAACTGTTGCTGGTGGTGGGACTGTGCATCATTGCGGCGCTTCCGGTGCGCGCGCAAGAAGAGGACAAAGTGGAAGTGTTCGGGGGCTATTCGTACTTGCGCTTCCGGCCTTCACCGGACGTCAATCTGAACGGCTGGGAGGCTTCCGCACAGTACAAATTCAGGGATTGGATAGGCGGAGTGGCTGATTTCAGCGGGCACTACGGCTCGATCGTCGGAATCGGGACGTCCACACACACGTATCTGTTCGGGCCGCAGATTTCGTATCCGGGGCGAGTATCACCGTTCGGGCACCTGCTTTTGGGCGGTGCACACAACAGCACCGGGGGTTTTGGAAATTCGTCATTTTCGATGGCCATTGGTGGCGGCATTGATGCGACCGTAGTGCGGGACATCCGCTGGCGCCTTGTGCAAATCGACTACCTGTTGACACAGTTTGGCGGCGCTTCACAGAACAACGCAAGGATTTCCACCGGGATCATCTTCCGGTTCTGACTCCGCTAAAGCAGTGGCTCATTCCGCGAGCAGATCCATCTGGCGCAGCCAGTCGGCGGGCAGTGCGAGCGCTACGGCTGCGCTTTCCTGGCACTCGGCAATCTGCGATAGCGCCAGAGCCTTCTGTTGCGCGGTGCTTAGAGGGTCCTGCAGGATGGCCTTCAAGTGTTCGATCTCCAACTGGACGCGGAGATCTGCAGCCGGGGTTTGTTTGCGGCGGCGTCGCAAAGGGGAATTGCGAGGGGAACGCTTGCTGCGCATAGGGTCTTTCCTTTGTTGCTGAACATCGTGACGACGTTTGTGACCCGGGGCCTGCAGGCGCGCTGAATGCCGGCCTGGTACCGCCCGAAGGCGCAAAGTCCACCCAGGGGACGAGGCGGGACGAACAGGGAACGGAGTATATAACCGGCTAGAGTTCAATGTAAAGTGTCTTTTCCGAGAACAATCAGGGAGTCGAAAAAACCGGTTATTTAAGGTACGTTGCATGCCACGGTCCCTTGCGCGATAACAGCTTGGAGCAAAGCGGCCGAGTGAGTCGCGAGTTTTTTCTCCGCAGCGTTGACTTATTCCGCAAAATTCGCCCCTAGGCGTGGCCTTTCTGCTTTACACGGACTCCGCCGCGTACTATCGTCCTCCACGGCTTCTCCCCAGTCCGGCGGCATCCCAGCTCCGCGGCTTCGGAGTTCAAATTCAAGGGGTGTCCAAATGTGGCGCAAAGACGAATCGAACCAACCGCAATCTTCCGCTGATCTTCCGCCCGCCCGCAGTTCCTCCACGGACCAGGTTCCTGGCGTCGGAGCGATGTCGGCGAGTGCGTCGGAGAGCGTCAGCAGCGGAATCCGAATCAAGGGGGAGATCAGCGGGCGCGGGGATCTCTTCTGGGATGGAGTACTGGAAGGAAAAATACAAATTGCGGACGGAAGTTTTACCGTTGGGCGCAATGCGCGAGTCTACGCGGAAATTGAGGCTCGGGAAATCATCATTTACGGGGAAGTGAAGGGGGCATTGAAGGGCGAGCGCGTGCAGATTCTGAGCTCGGGCAGTGTGACCGGTGACATGGAAACCAATCGCATCGTTATAGAGGACGGCGCGACGTTGCGCAGCAAGGTGCAAGTGCGGAGGGAAGACGGGCCCTTGCAAGACACGCGGAAAGGAGCTCCGCAACGCGCCAAACAGGCGGCAGCAGCCAGTCAGACGAACAGCGGCGGCGCGGAGAAGAGCAGCGGGGCTCAGGAAATTTGAGGGGCAGATTCCTGATGGAACCGGGTGGTATGGCCCCTTGCCAGCGGCACCAACCATGACTGGCCTGAGGGGAATATGAAATCGATACTAGTCGTTTCTATGATGGCTGTACTCGGGACTTCGGCGGGCGCGCAGACGAGCGCACCACAGGCGAAGGATCCTGTCAGCAGCGGCTTGCGCGACATCCAGCCCGGGCGACAGAAAAACACCATTGCTGCGGTCGAAGCCATGCCCGCGGAAAAATTCAGCTTCAAACCGACTGCCGAGCAGAAGACATTCGCCCAACTAGTGGTGCACATGATCGAGGCGAATTATCTTCTGTGCAGCAAAGCCGCAGGCATTGCCAAACCTAACGCCGAGGAAGCGAAAGACAGCGATTCGAAAGAGAAACTGGTGGCGGCGCTGAGGTCCTCGTTCGACTTCTGCTCGGAAACACTGGCGAAAATGGATGACTCAAAGCTGTCGGAGATGACGGAGGGGTTCGGCGGCAAACAGGTGACGCATGCGTGGTTCAGCCTGGTGCTGGCCAGCAATTGGGCCGATCATTACGCGGAAGCGGCGATGTATCTACGGCTGAACGGCATCGTTCCACCAAGCGCCAAGAAATGATGGGGGGCTAAAGGGAGGAGCAAGAATAGAGAATGGTCCGCCGTTCCTCCCAGAGGCGCGGGATGGCAAAGGGTGTGCACAAACGATCAGGCTGGTGCACCGGTTGGTGCTGGCTGGGGGCCGCCGCCAAGAGGATGCTGCCGAGGTTGCCGGATATCACACGGGGCAGTGACCTAAGGAATTGACAGTTCAAGTGCTCGTATTATCTTGGGGTTAGAGAATCGTTTCAAGCTGGGGCGCTGGGGCCCGTTGCTGAACGTAATGTGTTATGAGCGCCGTTCCTGAACCAGCCAAGAAACCAGACCTTTCGGGACTCTACGAGATCGTGTTCCTGTGTTCCCCTGATGCCATCGCGGTGTTGGATTCCGCAGGGAAGATTCTTAGCGCCAATCCGCAGCTTTTCCGCCTTTTCGGATACTCGCGCAAGGAATTGCAAGACAAGCCGGTGGAACTGTTGATTCCCGAGAGATTCCGCGCAGCGCATGCAAGACATCTGAAAACGTACGCACTGGAACCGAACACCCGCCCGATGGGAGCGGGCCTTGAGCTTTACGCGCTGAAAAAAGACCGAAGCGAATTTTCGGCGGACGTGATGCTGAGCCCGGTGGAGACGGACCGGGGGCGTTTTGTCGTGTGTGTCATTCGCGACGTCAGTGTGCAAAAACACATCGAAGACGAAATGCGACACCTGGTGCTGGACGATCCGCTGACCGGGCTAGGGAACTATCGGAGATTACAGGAGGCCTTTGAGACCGAGACGAAATGGAACCAGCGCGTGGGGCGGTCCTTTGGGCTGTTGCTGCTGGATCTGGATGGCCTGAAGAGGATCAACGATACGCACGGGCACCTAGTGGGGAGCCGGGCGCTGTGCCGGGTGGCGGACGCCTTGCGCAGTGAGTGCCGGGCGATCGACGTTGCGGTGCGCCATGGCGGGGACGAGTTTGCCGTGGTGCTGCCAGATGCCAACGCGGAAGGGTCGGAGAGCCTGGCACGACGCGTCGGCGGCCAGTTGGCGATTAACGGCGATAATGAGGTGCCGGTTACGTTCAGTTATGGAGTGGCGTCATATCCGAATGACGGGAAGACGTTGCATCAGCTGCTGGAGAGCGCCGATGAGGGGCTGTACAGGATGAAGAAGGAGAAGCGAGAAGAAAGAAGCAGTGGCGGGTGAGTGGCTAGCGAAGAGAAAAGTAGGAAGAAGCAAAGAAGAGAAAAGGCCCACTCGGCGGCATAAACCCTCAACTACATTTGGTTGGTGGCTTCGGATCGCATGCACAGGGAGAAGTGCCTGTGCCATAAGATGGGCATTTTTTGCTTGCGATTTGGCGGATTGCGCGGGAGATTGAGGGACCGAATTCTCACCGCGGAGGTCCGCCATGGAGTGCAAACCCGAAGTCCTGAAACACGTTCCCTTATTCTCATTGCTGGACGACGAGGAACTCGCGCTGCTGGCCGCGCAGGTGGAGGTGCGTGAATTCCAGCCACGGCAACGGATCTACAAGGCGGGGGAGGCTAGTGGACTAGCGTACGTGATGGTGACGGGCAGAGTGCGCGTGACGACCATCGACGAGGATCAGCAAGAAGTGGTGGTGGACGAGCCGTCGCACGGAGAGTTTTTCGGGTTCGCCTCCATGCTGGAGCAGACGCCGCACCAAACGACGGCCACGGCGATGGAGGAAGCAGTGTGCATCGAGGTGAGCCGGGAGGACATCGCTACGCTGCTGCAGCGGAAACCGATGGCGGGCATGGATATGCTGACGGTGCTGGGGCGGCAATTTCACGCTTCCCAGCAACTGGTGCGGGTGCGCGCGGTGCGCAACGCCAACGAGATTATCGAGGAGGAAGCGACATTCCCGCAACGCGTGGCCGACATAGTGGTGAAATTCGGCGGTTCCTGGACATTCATCATCGGATTTGGATTGGCGGCGACAATCTATACGGCGGCCAATGTTCTGCTAAAAGGAGCGGCGTGGGATCCCTATCCATTCATCCTGCTGAATCTGATGCTTTCGCTACTGGCGGCCATTCAGGCGCCCATCATCATGATGAGCCAGAACCGGCAGGACGCGAAGGACCGGTTGCGCAGTGAATTGGACTTCGCCGTAAACCGGCGGGCGGAATCGGAGATTCACGGATTGTCGAGGAGGCTGAATCTGCTGGGTGAGCAGATGGGGGACCTCGAAGAGATGCTGCGGGATACTAGTGCGAAGCAGCCGGGCACTGATTCGCGGACGCGTGCGTGAGCAACCCTCATAGGCACTTATTCCTGTAAGAAGTTAGTGCCAAGGAGGGGCGGGAGTGGCCCAAGGAGCGGCGTTGGCAAAGAGCTGGATCCAGTCAGGAATATCGGAGCAACAGAAAACAGAAAATGGGAAATGGCTAAACGCCGAGTGCAGCACGCGAGGGCCTGGAAAATCCCGGCCCCTTTTGCTTAGGAGAGAATGAGGGGTTATTGGCCGTCGGGGCGGCGCTTTAGCGTTGGACGATCGTCGTCGGAGCCCTCGCCGGTGGTGGCGTTGGGATCACCTTGTTTCTGTTTGTCAGTCTGCTCGGTTTTGGTCCGGAGAGTGGGCTTGCCTGGCTGATTGTCCTGCACCTTGCGAGCGAAGACCACGTTGCGGAGACGGGACTTTACGGAGTCGAACTCGGAAGTGGTGACAATGTATTCGTCCCTGTCCGGGAGGATGCGCGCGATTTCCTTTTGCGCGAGTTCGATACGCTCCGGCGTCGGAGGATGCGTGGAGAAAACCTTGGGGATGCTGCCAGGGCGGCGCTTTTCGTCGGCCTGGATGCGCTCGAAGAACGTGACGTAGGCATTGGGGTCGTAGCCGGCCTTGTACATGTACTGGATGCCGAGGAAGTCGGCCTCGCGTTCCGCATCGCGGGAGAACTTGAGGAAGGTAAGCGGAATGGCGAGGTTCATGCCTTCATAAATGCCATAACCCGCCCAGCCGTAGGGTACGAAGATCATCGCGGCCATGGCACCGAGCTGAATGAGTTCCGCCTTGGTGGCTTGTTTGGTGCCGTGGCGCGCGGTGACGTGAGAAATTTCGTGGGCCATCACGCCGGCAAGTTCGTCCTCTTCCTGCGCGCGGAGAATCAGGCCGCTGTTGACGTAGAAAAAGCCGCCGGGCAGGGCGAAGGCGTTCACTTCGTCGGAGTCGATGACCTTGATGGTGAAGGGAACCTGGGCATCGGAATTGCGCACGAGGTTCTGCCCCACGCGGTTCACGTATTCGGTGACCACGGGGTCGTCAATCATTTTGGAGCTGCGCTCGACTTCCTGGGCCATCCCTTTTCCGAGGGCGATTTCCTTCTCGATGGAGAAGAAGTTCACGCCCTTGCCGACGTTGCGGTTGCCTATGGCTTCTACATCTTCCTTGGAATTTTTGGGATGCACGGATCTCGCAGGGGTGGAATCGGCCGGCTGCGAGTTGCCGTTGGAGGCCGGCGCACCGGCATTGGGATCCGGCGGCGGAGGCGGCGGAGTGGTCTGGCCGATGGGTATGGGTCGCGAGACTTGGGTATTGTCGGGATTCTGCGTCTGGCCCTGCTGGGTCTGCCCGGACTTATTTGGGTCCTGGGACTGGCCGGAGGGCGCTTGCGATTGATCCTGCGGTTGTGAGCCGGAGTTGCTGGACTGCGCGAAAGCACCCGGCGAGAAGGAGAAGAAAACCGCGCTGGCAAGGATTGTCAAAAAGACTTGGAATCGTTTCTGCATGGCGCCTACCTCCCGGGTCTATCCTGAGTATACACCCCAAAAAGGCGCGAAAACTGTTCTTCTGTACGATGAGGAAGGAACAAAGAAGGTTTCCCCGAGGTTTGGGAGGTAAGGACAGGCGGAACCCTCTATGCAGTTGACAGTGGAGGACATGCTCTCTACAGTCAATCTCTAGCCCTATGAGCGCTCGGAAGATTCAGATTGGCCAGCTTTGGAAGAAAGATGGAACCGGGGAAACCTACTTGGTGACCCGGGTGTATACAGAGGCGCTCAGCACGATCGCGGTGCTGAGAAAATCCGGCGCGGAAGACCAGAACCTGGTGCGCGTGAAGGTAGAGCGTACACCTCAGGGGCAGGGGCTGCCGGGGTTTGTGCCGGCTGTGGAAGACGATTGAAAAGGGAAATGGACGAACGAACGTAAGGCCCAAGCTGCATGGCTTTGGGGTTGCGATCCTTCGCCCGCAAAGAGCGCGGGCGAAGGATAACCCAGCACCCGAAACATCTGCCTAAATCGAACGCACGGGAAGCGTGAAGATGTCGCTGACCTCCATTGGCTCCTTTTGATGGAAGGGCTCGCCGTATTTGACGTTAATAAGCTGGCCGTGATGGCGGGCCAGCAGATCCATCCGGTGGTCGAGTTCGTCAATGGCGAGAAAAACGCGCTGCTTGCGTTCGCTTTTAGCAGGGCGAAATTGCGAGCCGTAGGCGAGGATGGCCTTGCGGCGCTGACCGTATTCCTTGGTGATGTCCACGATGAAGGTGGGCGGCATGCCTTCGAAGGAAGTGGCGTAGAGAATTTTGAATGGGCGGTGGGGCTCGCCGGTGAGGGGGAGCTGCTTGAGGCCGGCGAGAAAGCAACCTTCGTAACCGAGCAGGGATGCGTGGTAATGGTCAGGGTGGCGCGCCTGCCAGTAGGGAAGAATGACCGTGCGCGGACGCATATCGCGGATGAGTTGCGCTAGGCGCATCTTATGCTGGCGTGAGGCCTGTACATCGGAGTCGGGGACGCCCAGTGTACCCCGCCAGGAGACCTTGAGAATTTTCGCAGCGAGGGCGGATTCCTTGGCACGGGTTTCGGGTGTGCCGCGCGTGCCCATTTCGCCCGCAGTCAGATCAAGGATTCCAGTCCGATAACCTTTGTTGGCCATTTTGAGCAATGTGCCACCGCAGGTGAGTTCCACATCGTCAGGGTGGGCGGCGATGGCCAGGATGTCGAGTTTCATTTGTGCCTCGCGGATGCTTGAGGATTGTACGCGCGGGAAGTGACTGGTGACTAGTGATTGGTGACTGGTGAGGAAGAGGAAGCGATTGTGTTAAGTTGACGGCATGAGCGGAGAGGAAAAGCTAGCGGGGGCCGTGGCGCTGGTGACCGGCGCGGGGAAGCGCCTGGGGCGGGCGGTGGCTTTGCGTTTGGCCGCGGAAGGCGCGGACGTGGCGGTACACTACGGCAAATCGACCGCCGAAGCGCGCGAAGTGGTTGGCGAGATTGAAAAGCTGGGCCGCCGTGCCGCGGCGTTCTCCGCCGAATTAACAAGTGTGCCGGCGATTCGGAAGCTGGTAACGGACGCCGCCACACATTTTGGGCGGCTGGATATTCTCATCAATTGCGCGGCAAATTTTCTGCAGACGAAATTCGGCGAAACGTCTGAGGCCAGTTGGGATGCTTCGCTGGACACGAATTTGAAGGCGCCGTTTTTCTGTGGGCAGGCGGCCGCTCCTCATCTGGCAAAGAGCGGGCATGGCGTAATCGTTAATTTCGCGGATATTGGCGGCTTGCTGGGGTGGCGTGAGTTTTTGCCCCACTCGGTTTCGAAGGCCGGCGTAATTCTAATGACGCGGATTTTGGCGAAGGAGCTTGCGCCCAAGGTGCGCGTGAACGCCATCGTGCCGGGGACGATCACCATGCCGGGTGATCCCCCGGAATGGCAACGGAATTTTATCCGGCGAGCGCCTTTGCAGCGGACGGGGACGCCGGAGGA
>DATFSI010000200.1:0-55527 GCA_035262705.1 Candidatus Acidiferrum sp.
GCTTCTTCTACCAGCACCACTCCGGCCGCCGTATCCCACGGCTTCAACCCGAACTCCCAGAAGCCGTCGAACCGCCCGGCCGCCACGTACGCCAGATCCAGCGCCGCCGACCCATCGCGCCGCACCCCGTGCGACCGTAACGTGAAGTCCCAGTAGTAGTGAATATTCGGCAGCGAATGCCGCTTATGGTTCGGGAAGCCGGTGCACAGCAAACTCGTCCGCAACGCGGGAACCTTTGAGCACGCAATCCGTTTCCCGTTGAAAAACGCGCCTCCGCCCCGCGAAGCCCAGAACATCTCCTCAAAGATCGGGTTGTAAATCACGCCCAGCAACAGTTCGTTGCTCTTCGCCAGCGCCAACGAAACGCAAAAGCACGGATAGCCGTGTGCAAAATTGGTTGTTCCGTCCAGCGGGTCTACATGCCAACGAAATTCCGACCCCGTCTCTTTGCCCGAGCCCTCTTCGGCCGCAACGGCGTGCTCGGGAAATGTTTTTTGCAACCGGCTTACAATCACCGCCTCCGAGCGTTTGTCAGCCTGTGTCACAAGGTCGTAATCGCCTTTGTACGCAATATCCGGCGGCCGCCGCGCTTCCTCGCGCAGCACCTCGCCCGCCTCCCGTGCAATTTGTATCGCCGCTTGCAGATATTCCTTGGTCATTCCATCTCGCAATCCACTAATCAGTAATCAAATATCAGTTATCAGAGACGAGAAGACAGATAAAAGCCTGCAGCAAAATCGCCAAAGATATAAAACTCGAGTTTCCGCCTTGTCTTCGGGAGGTCTGCTTTAGCCGTGCGGAAAAAAACCAAAGACTTCGGCATTTAGCCCCGAGGTTTCCCATTTGCGAGGCTAACTTAATTATCAAACTCCAGCAAAGGTAAAGCGCTCCTCACACGCGTTCGCTTTTCGCCCTTCCCCTGCAACTTCCGCAAACGGGGTCCTTGTGGCGAAGGTTGGTACCCTTTCCTCTTTTTCTGATTACTGATTATCGGTTACTGACAACCGTGTGCCTCACTGCGTCAAATACGACGTCCTGTGCCGCGCCGCATATCCCGGCAACACCTGCACCTCAATCCTGCGGTACGTATTCGCCGGCCCGCGCGGGTTCGGGTAATACCCCAACCGGTATTGCGTGCGTAGCTCGTTATCGATGCGGTCGAAAATGTCCGTCAACTCCTGCGGCACATCGGGAGAAAACATGGCCCCACCGGTCGACTCCGTAATGGTCTGCAACGCGTGTTCGCCCGCGGTGTTCCGTCCGTTCTCATTTTTCACCGGACGAATCAGAATCGTATACAGCAACACTTCGCCGCGCAGCGCCGCCCGCCGTGCCGCCTCAAAATCCGCGCGACTCGTCGTTTCGCCGCCGTCGGTCACTAGGACAATCACGCGCCGCCGCTCTTCGCCCCGCTTCACCAGTGATTGGGAACCCAGCAACAACGCATCGTAAATCGAAGTTCCCGCCCCGTCCGGAATCTTCGCCACTGCGTCCTGCAGCACCTGTACCTTTTCCGTGAAGGTCGTACGTTGGGTCACCGTTTCGTCAAAAGAAAATATAGACATGCGGTCTTCCGGCCGAAGCACCTGCCGGATGAAATGCGCCGCCGCCTGCCGCTCGAACTGAATGTCCATGTGCGCGCTCAGGCTCGCGTCAACCATCAGGGCGATGTCCAGGGGCCACTTGGTCTCCGCTTCAAAAAACTCGATCTTCTGCGGCACGCCTTCTTCCAGTACCTGAAAGGCATCCTTCGGCAGATTCGGCGCAGGACGCTTCTGCTCGTCTACCACGCTTACCAGCACATTCACCAGGTTAACGTTGACCTTGATGGTTCCCTTGGGCGTTTGCGGGGGCGGTGCCTTTTCCGGCTCCGGCGGAGGCGTCGGCACAATGGCCCCCCCGGCCCCATTTGGCTGCCCACTTGATGATGTGCTGTTCGACGGCTGATTGCTGGAAGGCTGCGCCCACGGAGGGCGATCCGGCTTGTCCTGTGCGAAAACGCTTGTGACCCCGGCCAGCAAGGCCAGGGAAATACACATCGCACCAAATATGCGGGTAACCCGGGGATTCATCCTGTAGCTATGATGCACTTTTTGCGCTGGGAGGTGTCGGAGGGAGTTCCCCATCAGCCCATACCGCTCCATCCGCGAAATACTCCTTCTTCCAAATGGGCACGGTTTTCTTCAACGTATCGATCGCATACCGGCAAGCTTCAAACGCTGCTCCCCGGTGCGGCGCGCTCACGGCAATGAACACGCTGGTTTCCCCGATCTCCAGATGTCCCAGGCGGTGCACTATGGCCACACAGTGAATCCTGTAGCGCTCATGAATGTAAGTGGCAATCTCTTTCATCTTGCCCAGCGCCATGGGCTCGTAAGCTTCGTATTCCAGATAGCGGGTCATGCGTCCATGCGATTGGTTACGCACAAAGCCGTCAAAGGCAACGATCGCCCCGTCCTGCTCTCCGCGCACATGCCGCATCAGCGACGCCGTCTCAATCGCCTCGCGCACCAGCTCCAACTTGTCTTCTTCTATTATCGCGGGCATACGGCTCAACCGCCGCTCACTGGCGGCAAAAACGCAATCTCATCGCCCTCGGCAATCCGCGTATCCCACGCGGCGAATTCCTGGTTCCGCGAAACCACCATCGAATTGCGGAATTCCGCCAGCTTCGGGTGGCGTTTTGCGTAGCGCTCAAACACCTGTGCCAGCGTCATCTCTTCGGGCAGTTCTCCGGTTTCCTCGGCCACGCCGATCAATTCCCGCAGCCGCCCGAAAAACAGCACCTTCACTCGCACCCTTGTGGAAACCTGAGCCATTCAGGAATTGTACCGCGACCTCAACCCGGTAGCACAGGCCTCAGCCTGCCCCGACGAAGGAAGGGCCTGTGTGTTTGGGGATTGCACAGGTTAGGGCCCCACACAAAAGAACTTGAGAGTGCGCCATCCTTACCGCGGGGTTTGCGGAAAGGGTGGGTTCTGACGATCTAACGGCAAGAATCTAGTGAACTCTTCCCTTCAGATCACGGTACACGAGCCACGGACCACGAATCCGAGTGATAATCAATCAACTGAGAACAGCGATGAAGATTCTCATCACCGGCTCCTCCGGCCTTGTGGGCACCGCCCTCACCCAGGAACTCCTGCGCGCCGGCCACACCGTCTGCCGACTGGTTCGCTCCGGGACCGCGGCAGCGAATCGCTCACCACAAGGCTTCGAAGTGAACTGGAATCCCGCCACCTGCGAGCTCGGCGGGGCCGCCGTCGGCGCCGACGCCGTCGTCAACCTCGCTGGCGCCTCCATCGCCGATGGCCGCTGGACCTTCCAACGCAAACAGCTCCTCCGCACCAGCCGTACCGAAACCACCCGCGCCCTGGTCAGCGCACTCGCAAGAATGGCCGTGCGTCCTCGCGTGCTCATTTCCGCCTCCGCCACGGGCTACTACGGGAACCGCGGCGACGAAACGCTTACCGAAGCCAGCGCACCAGGCACTGATTTTCTGAGTGGAATCGCCAAAGACTGGGAAGCCGAAGCAGTGAAAGCAGAGGCCCTCGGAATTCGCGTCGTGCTAGCACGCTTCGGAGTCGTGCTCGCCAAGCAGGGCGGCGCGATCCCGCAAATGATGAGACCTTTTCAACTTGGAGTTGGGGGAAAAATCGCCAGCGGCAAGCAATGGATGAGCTGGATCACTCTCGACGACGCCACCGCCATCCTCCGCCTCATGCTCGAAGACGAACGCATCCGCGGCCCGCTCAACGTCGTCTCTCCACAACCCGTGACAAACGTCGAGTTCACCAAGACCCTCGCCGCCGCCCTGCACCGCCCTGCGCTTTTTCCCGCGCCTGCCTTCGTCTTGCGTCTCGTCCTCGGCGAAATGGCCGACGCGCTGCTCCTCTCGAGCCAGCGCGTCCTCCCCGTCCAACTCCAAAAGCTCAACTACGCCTTCCTTCATCCCGACCTGCGCAGCGCATGCGTGGCCGTTCTCAGGTGAGCCTCATTACTTCAATACATTCATCGTGACTACAACCGTCGAAACTCGCCCGCTCAAGGGATCCGCGCCCTGCGTCGCTTGGGTGGTTTGTCCGTCTTTCATCGTCAAGGTGAACTCCGTTTTGAATTGCCGGATGATGGAAGACCGTCCCTCACCCGCGCCGCCTGCGCTCCCCGCATCGTCGCCCACCCAGGAACGCTCCAGGTTCAGAGCAATGTCGTACTTTCCTCCCTCGGCGACGGCACTTCGCGCATCTATATTTGTTCCCACGTCGAAGTACTGGGTGGCTCCCTCTTTGCTGACGGGAATCGGAACGCGGCTGCCCATGCGCACCTTGGTCCAAGGCGCATGGATCATGCTGTCTGCCGCTTGCACGAAGAATGTGTACGGCAAATTCGCCACCTTCTTTTCTCCTGCGGTTTCCACGAAGGTCACCTGAATCTTGAGCGTGTTCGCAGGCACTTTCTCCGCCGGCTTGTCCTGCGCCCTCATGACCGGCGCAAACAACGCCGCCAAACTCAGGACCGCTGTTGCAAAACGTGCTTTTCTCATGCATTCCTCCGTGTCTCTTGCCCCGATGACTACCTGGCCACCGGGCAATCAAAATCGAATACTATTTCTCTTCACTCGGCTCGAGCGGCTCCACTTTGAGCTCATGGATTTGCAGCAAAGCAATCTCAACCGGCACGCCCTCTGGCTCCGAGGCTGGGCGCGTGAGTCCCGCAGTCGCTTCTTTTTCGTTCGGCAGCTCCGCCACAAACCTGGCAAACGCCTCGCGCTGGTCTGCCAACACGATTACCTCAACTCGCTGATCGGGCAGCTCAGGACTTGGCGCAATCGCCTTTTTCCAAACGGTTTGCTTCTGCACGGCGTGCTGTTCCGCATCCGGAGCGTTAGGCGCGAGCACAGCAGCAGCGGAATCGTCCGAGGAAGCGCCACCCGGATTTGTCCGCAAGGGGTTTTGTTCTGAATTATGTCGCAGCACCCCAAAGGTAATCGCCAAAGCCGCGGTCGCTGCCGCCGTGAACCATGCCGGCCGCCAGCCCTTTAGGCCCGCCGTTGCGGGTTCCATGCACGCTCGCACGCGCGGCAGCAACGATGCCGGAGCCTCTTCGCTCACCATTGCGCGGACTCCCGCATCAATCGACGCAAGGAGCTGTCGTTGTCCCTCATAGTATTCCAAGCATTCCCCGCAAGTCCGCAGGTGCGCGGCGAGATGTGCGCTCAGCGCAGTTTGGACGGCCGCCAAAGCCTCGTTGATTTCTTCTTGATGCCGTTTGCAACTCATCGCAACTTTTCCGCCAACTTCTTTCGTGCAAAAAACAGCCGCGACTTCACCGTGCCTATCGGGATCTCCAGCGTCGTGGCAACTTCCTCCAGCGTGTATCCCTCAATTCCAGCCAGCAGCATCACCATCCGGAATTTCTCCGGCAATTCTTCGAGCGCTCTTTCCAGCCGCTCCTGGAATTCATGCGACGCCGCCACTTCCTCCGTCGTCGGCCCCGCCGCCCGCTGCTCGGGCCGCATCCATTCCGTCTCCCGCTTCTCCCGGCGTTTCGCAGAACGCCAGCGATCCAGCGCCAAGCGAAAGGTAATGCGCACGAGCCAGCCGCGAAATCGCGCAGGCTCCCGCAGCCGCGCAAAATTCCGGTACGCTCGCAGCAACGCCTCTTGCGCCACGTCCTCCGCGTCCGCCGCGTTCCGCAAAACGCCCTGCGCCACGCGAAACGCCAGCGGTCCGCATTCCGCCAGGCGCCTTTCAAACTCACGGTTCGCGTGCGCTTCACCCGCCTCCCGCGCCGTCAGTCCCTCAAGCATTCGCCCCGGCTGGATCAGGACCAACTCCCGCATCCGCAATCTCCGTTCCCTCCAACTAGACGTCACCCCTGCCCTGTTGGTTCATGAAACCTGTAGCGGCCGCCTTCTAAGACGGGTACCTTTTCACCGCTTAGTGTGGGCCAAGAGGCCGGGTTCCCACACGCCGTCCCTCGCAATCTAGCCCCGAGGGTGCCCATTCTCTTCCACCAGTCACCGATTCTCCGCGCCACGAATCACGGCCCTTAAATATTCAGTAATCGCAGCATCTCTTCGAGATTCGTCTCGTCCACCATCAGACGCATCTTCGCGGCCGTCTCCGCCGTCATCGGCGCATCGCCTTCATCAAATGCCTGAAACAACCGCATCTTCGCCACCGCGTACTCCTCGCTGCTCGTCAGCGCGCGCCCGTTCGCCCGCGCCCATGCTTCGAGCGCGCTCTGCATCACGAAGATCCGCAGCCCAAAACTCTTTGTCCGGTCCGCGGAAATGGCATACACGAATTCGCCAGCCGCCTGCCCATCCAACTGCACGCGGTTCACTTCATAGAAGCAGTATTGGTACACGTACCCGTTCGCCGCGGAATAACTCTTGATTCGCCGCACCGCCTCTGGCTTCGCCATGGCGCGATTATTCGAGCCGCCCCCACGAATGTCAATGTGGCCTAAGGCAGTAGAGGCCGCTTTCTGAGGCGGGCCATTCATCCCTTCCCAGTTCGGGACGTAGCTCAGGAACATCAAGCACCGCGCTCCCCTCGCCGCTTCGCCTCTGCGCTTTTCACCTTCGTACTCAGTGTCGGCCAGATTCTCGCCAAACGAGTTGTCATCCTGAGCGCATCCGGTGAGGATACCCAAAGGGTCTCTGTGTAAATTAAACAAGGAACTGTCGAACCAAGGAAGATTGTCATCCCGACCGGGGTGGCCGATTTTCTTTCTTACGTTCGCGCAGCGCGAAGCGGCAAGGGGTAAGATTCATCGCGTCGAGCTTCTTCTGATAGGCATGATTTCATCCCCCCGCCGGCACCATCCATCCGCCGCCAAACAGCAACCCCGGCGCCAGCGACGCCAAAAATACCGCCCCGCGCTCCGCGGCGTTTTTTGCCGCCGCTTCAAACGCAGCTTGCAGCGCCGCGCCGCACATCGAAGAACCCAGATTTCCCTTCGTCGCGCCGATCGGCGGAAACGCGCCGCCCGCCACGCCCAGTTGTTTTGCCAGCAGCCTCACGAGCCGCGGGTTCGGCTGGTGCGTCGCAAAGGCCGCCACATTTTCGCGCTTGATGCCGCTGCGCCGCTCCACTTCGCTCAACACCCGCTCCATGCGGTTCACCGCCGCGCGCGACAATGCTTCCCCGTCAAACTGGATGTCCAGCCCGCCGCCGCCCGCGTCGCTCACTGCAATCGCTTCCGCATATTGCGTCGCGCAGCCGAAAAAGAACTCTCCCAGCTTGTACGCGAATTTTCCATTTCCCGGCGCGCGGTTCGACAGTAGAAACGCGCTCGCGCCGTCGCCGAAAAGCCCGCCAAATTCTCCGGCGCTGCGCCCTGGTCCCAGCGTGCGGCTGTGCACGTCGGAAGTGGTCACCAGAATTTTTTCCGCCTGCCCGGTAACCAGCAATCCCTGCGCCACAAACAACACCTGCAGCAGCGCCAGGCAGCCGCTCCCCGCATCCAGCGCCGTGCACCATTCGCGAAGCTTCAACCGCGCATGCAAGCTCGCGGAAAGCGAAGGATACGCATGGTGCGTTTCACTCGCGGCAATTACTCCGTCAAGATTTTGCGGATCTTCTCCGGCCTGTTCCAAGGCCTTGCGGCAGGCGTCCGCGGCCAGCGATTCTTCGGTCTCATCTTGGGCAGCGTACGCCACCGACAAAATCCCCGCGCGTGTCCGGAGCTTCCCCTCTGGCATGCCAAAGGCCTGGTCCACTTCTTCGGAAGGGATCAGGCGCGAGCCAAAAGCGCTGGCGGCCGAGGTCAGGTAAACATTCGTATTGTCCAAATGCAAAGCCCCTTTATTGGATGGCCTGCGGTCTCATCCGCCCCGTTCCCCGGATCAGCAACAAGCGCTTTTCCATCATCAGGCAGAGCGGCACTCTTTTCCAGTCCCGAGACAAAATACTTCGCGAAACGTCTCGTGGCCGGAGCGCTGGGAGAGTGTGCATGAGATTTCTGCTTCCCGCAATTGGTTTCGAAGCGCGTCCCTTCTGGATACAATTCGCCCCTGATCGACCATGCTCCTTTTGCCTCTTCTGAAGCAACCCCTCTGGGTGCCCCGGCGTCGCATGCTATCTTGGAATAAGAACCGTGTTCGCGTGTCTATGACATCCTATTCTCGTTGCGCTTTGCTGATTTTCGGGGCGCTTTTTTGTCTGGCCGCATCTGGCCCGGCACTTGCACAGCGCCTGCGCGGCGAACTGCATCTGGAGGTGCGCGATCCGAAAGGCGCAAGTGTTTCGGCGCGCGGTGAACTTCTCAGCGAAGGAAATGCCTTCCGCCGCAGCTTTCAGATCCCCAATGATGGCCACTACGTGCTACAGGATTTGCCCTTTGGCGTCTATCGACTTAACCTCAGCGCCGAAGGCTTTGCTGCCTGGAGCGACGTCGTCGAGGTGCACTCGGAGGTTCCGCTGAAGGTTGGCGTCACGCTGGGCGTCGCGCCCGTGACCACGCAGGTGCAGGTCACCGACGAACTCACCCTCGTCGACCCCACACGTACCGCCACGCTCTTTTCCATCGGCCAGCAAACCATCCGAGAGGAGCTCAGTCTGCAGCCCGGACGCGATCTTTTTGATCTGGTCAACGAAGAGCCCGGATGGATTTACGAAGGCAACGGTGTGCTGCATCCCCGCGGCTCCGAATACGACGTCCAGTTCGTGGTGGACGGCCAGCCACTCACGCAGAATCGTTCTCCTGCGTTTGCTCCGGATATGGATTCCGACGGCGTCGAATCCATGCGCGTGCTGACCTCCGGGTATCCCGCCGAATACGGCAGAAAACTCGGCGGTATCGTCGAGCTCATCACCGACAAAACCACGCGCCTCGGGTGGCACGGAAGCTTCGACGCCGCCGGCGGCAGCCTCGACCAGCTCGGCGGCGACGCGGCCGTTTCCTATGCTCGTGAAAAGGAACGCTACTCCGTGCGCGCGTTCGGCCTGCATTCGGCGCGTTATCTCGATCCGCCGGTGACCAGCAATTTCACCAACAACGGCAACTCCGCCGGCTTCTCCGCGGCCTACGAACGAGACTTCACCGACAACGATCGCCTGCGCGTGACCATCGTTCACGGCTCCCTGCGCTACATTGTCCCCAATGATTACTTGCAACAAATCGCCTTGCAGCGGCAGGACGCGGCAAGTTCCGAAACCAGCGGCCAGGTCTATTTCCAGCGCTCCATTTCCCCCACCTTGGTGCTCAGCCTTTCCGGCGGCGCGCGCGATTCGAATTTTTTGCTCCAGTCCAATCCGCTTTCCACGCCGGTGATCGTCCACCAGGATCGCGGCTACCGCGAAGGCTACGTCCGCGGCGATCTTGCCGGCCATCGCGGGCATCACGACTGGAAAGCCGGTGCCGACTCCTTTTTCACGCCGGTGCACGAGGCGCTGCAGTATCACATCACCGACCCGTCGCAGTTCAGTCCCGGGACGCAGCTAACTCTGAATTTTTCGGCGCACAAGTGGGACACGGAACCCGCGTTTTATGTCCAGGACCAGATGCGCTACGGGCCCTGGAATTTCACCGCGGGACTGCGTTTCGATCATTATGGTTTTGTGGTTCACGAGTGGGGCGTCAGCCCGCGCGTCGGCATTTCCCGTTATTTCTCTTCTTTGAACCTGCTGCTGCACGCATCTTACGACCGCGTGTTCCAAACACCCGCAGTGGAAAATCTTTTGCTCGCCAGTTCTCCGCAGTTCGATTCCGTGAATCCAATCGTTTTGCGGCTGCCCATTCCGGTTGCGCGCGCCAACTTCTACGAAGGTGGTCTGACCAAATCCTTCCTCGGCAAATTCCGCCTGGACGCCAGCGTGTTCCGCCGCGACTTTCACAACGACTCCGATGACGATGTGCTGCTGCAGACCGGCGTGAGCTTTCCGATCTCCTATGCCAAAGCGCGAATCATCGGGGGAGAGTTGCGTGTGGAGGTGCCCCACTGGGGTCGCGTTTCGGGTTTTGTGAGCTATTCCAATCAGACGGGCCAGGGCCAGGGGCCACTCACCGGGGGACTCTTCATCGGCAGCGACGCTAGCGCCGCGCTCAGCACCGGCAAATTCACGATTTCGCAGGACCAGCGCAACACGTTGCGTGCGCGGGGGCGTTTTGATGCCGGCCACGGTGTCTGGTTCGCCGCCGGCGCACAGTACGGCAGCGGCTTGCCGGCCGACATCAGCGATAACACGGATCTAGCCACGCTGATCGCCCAATTCGGCGCAGCGGTTGTCTCTCGCGTGAACTTCACAAGAGACCGCGTGGAGCCTAACTTTTCATTGGAGCTGGGAGCGGGCGCCGAACTTTACCGCAAGGAATCGCGCTCCGTGCAGTTGCAACTGCATGCTGCCAATATCACCGATCGCCTCAACGTCATCAACTTCGCCAGCGTCTTTTCCGGCACCGCCATCGGCGTACCGCGCAGCGTCTCCGCGCGATTGCGCGTCAGTTTCTAATCTTCGCGAAGCAGCTTTCGGGGGTCCGCTTCACGCTCGAGTTCCTTCACCACGCGGTCGAGTTCGTCCAGCAGAGGGTTCGTGCCCGCCTTGCGGAATTCACCGACCAGCGTGCGGTAATACCACAGCGTACCTTCTTTCTTTCCCTGAAACCGCTCGAACGCCGCGTCGCCCTCCGCGCGCACGTCTTGCAAAATGTCGCGCACGTTGGAAAGCTTGTCGGCGGCGGAAACAAACCTCGCATCGTTGTCTTCGCCGGCAACTCGCGCGATGTATTCCTGCTTGCGCGCCAGCCACGGCGGCTTCGGCTCGGCGTATGAATCCGTGCAACCGTCCACGATGTGCGCCACCCGTTTGCCAAATTTTCTGCGGATCTCGCGCAGGCGCTTCTCTCCACCCTGATCTTCCACCGCGTCATGCAGCAACCCGGCGATGGCCATCTCCTCGTCGCCGCCATAGGCGATGACGATCGAGGTGACGCTCATCAGGTGGCCGATGTAGGGCTTGTTGGTCGCCTTGCGCCGCTGGCGCGCGTGCAGGCGTTCCGCGTAAGCCAGCGCCCGCGCGAACCGCTTCGAAAACACCCGCGGCTTTCGCTTCGTTGCAATTTTCTGCTTATTCGTCAAACCTTAGCGGCGGCGCAACTTGCTCAGCAGGCGCAGAATTTCCATGTACAACCAGATCAGCGTGACCATCAACCCGAACGCGCCGTACCATTCCATGTATTTCGGCGCACCCATGCGCGCCCCGGTTTCGATCATGTCGAAATCGATAATCAGGTTAAGCGACGCGATAATCACTACAAACAGGCTGATGCCGATGCCGAGCGGCGTGGCGGCATTCAGAAACGACATGGAGGCATGGCCGAAAAGGTTCATCATCATGTTGACTGCATAAACCAGGGCGATGCCGCCGGTCGCCGCGATCACGCCCAGCTTGAATCCGCGCGTCGCCTGCACGATGCGCAATTTGTATGCCAGCAGCAACACGAAAAGCACACCAAACGTCAGGCTGATGGCTTGCACCGCAATGCCCGGATACGCCTTGTCGAAAAATGCGGAGATGCCGCCGAGAACCAGGCCCTCGAGCAGCGCGTAGACAGGCGCGCTGATGGGCGACCACTCTCGCTTGAAGATGGTCACCAGCGCGGCCACTAATCCGCCGATCACTCCACCGAGGACCCATGGATACACAGCCTCGGGGGTTTCCGAATGGGCCATGCCCCAGGTCCATGCCGCGGCTACGACCACGAACAGCAGCAGCAAGCCGGTCTTATTGACCGTGCCCTGGATGGTCATGGTTTCGCCGGGCGCAATCGCTCCGGCAAACGCTTTCTCTTTTAGAACAGGATTGTTGGAACGCAGCAAATCAGCCATGGGTTTTGGCCTCCGTGGATACTACGTTGCTTGAACCTTAAGAATAGCACTGTGGAGTGTATGAAGCGATTTAGAGGGCAACAAGTTTGGTACCGCTAACGGGAATCGAACCCGTATTTTAGCCTTGAAAGGGCTACGTGCTAACCGTTGCACCATAGCGGCACTTGGATAAACTGCAATCTTTTTATTATACGGGAATCACGCCCGTTCCGCTACGCGGTTGGAGACGTGACCCGTGGCTCGTGTTGTTTGTCCCGAAAAGCCAAGACTGGAAGCGTACGCGGTGGCAAAACGGAGGCACCGGAAAGCGACCTGATCTTCGTCTTCGGGTCACGGGACATGAGTCACGGAATACGGCCTTCATCCCTTCCGGTCTTCCCACTCCTCATGCCACGCCGTCTGAATCGCTTCGAGCTTGCTCTCGTTGGACTTCATGGGATCGCCCGCAAAGCCGGGCAGTTCGGTGATCCACTTGTGCATGTCCGTGAAACGCACCGTGTAAGGATCGAGATCTGGAAACTTGTCGGTTAGCCCGATGGCGATGTCTTCCACGTTGTCCCAGTCAAATGTCCGCGGCATTTTCGATTAGCCTCCAAAGCGCCCGCCTCAGAAAGCGGCTGCATGCCTTTCGCCAGTCACGAGTCACCAATCACCAGTCACCTTTAGTGATCCGCTTCTCGGACGTAATTCTTATTCCAGTCGGGAATTTCCACCACGATATCGGTAGTGCCGTCGGGCACCGTCTGACAGCCCAGGCGCGACTTCGGCGTAATGCCCGGCGCCTCGTCGAGTTCGTCGAGCTCAGCGTCAGTCGCTTCATTGCAGGACTCGAGGCCTTCCTTCACGATCACATGGCAGGTCGAGCAGGCGCACACACCACCGCAAGCGTGATCCAGGCCCACTTTGAAGCCTTCGGAAATATCCAAAATGCTGCCCGGCAAACCGTTGTGGCCGTAGGGAAACTTCTCCGGGTCCACTTCCACGGTTTTCCCGCTGGGCAGAAAGGTAACCTTGAATTTTCGCGTGGCCTTCTTGTATTTCACTTCTTCGATGTACGGATTTGTGCCGCCCATAACTTCTCTCCTAAATTTCCGCTACCTTCTTGCCCTGCAACGCCGTCTGTACCGCGGTGTTCATCAAGATCTCCGCCAGGGGACCGGTCGCGTGGTTCAGCTCATCAATCTTTTTGCGCATCAGCTTGTAGTCACTGCCCTTCACGGCTTCCTGCAATGCGGTCACGCTTTGTTGCACACTTGCACGCTCCCCACCAGCCAATTCCGCGGCCTTGGGATTAGCGAGCGCCTTCGCCGTGGCAGTAAGAATCGACTCCGCCTCCGTGCGCGCCTCGATCAGCTGCCGCTCCGCAAAATCCTGCTCCGCGTATTCGATGGACTCTTCCAGCATTCGCTCGATGTCTAAGTCATTCAGGCCGTAGCTGGGTTGCACTTCGATGGAATGCTCTTCGCCGGTGCGCACGTCCTTCGCGCCCACCTGCAGGATGCCGTTGGCGTCAATCAGGAATTTCACCTCAACGCGCGGCAAGCCAGCCGGAGCGGGCGGAATACGCAGCGTAAAACGCGCCAATGAGCGGCAATCCTTAGCCAGTTCGCGTTCCCCTTGCAGCACGTGAATATCAATGCCGGTCTGGTTATCCACGCCCGTTGTGTAAAGTTCTTGCGCGCTCGCGGGGATCGTGGAGTTGCGCGGAATGATTTTCGCCACCGCACCGCCGTAGGTCTCGATGCCAAGGGAAAGCGGCGTGACGTCGAGCAGCAGCATATTTTGCACACCGCGATCGAGAATATTGGCCTGCACCGCCGCGCCCAGCGCCACCACCTCATCGGGATTCAGTTCGGTGTGCGGCTTGCGGCCGAAGTATTCCTGCACGGTCCGGCGGATCAGCGGCGTGCGCGTGGTGCCTCCCACGAGCACGACCTCTTCCATCTGCTGCGGGCCCAATTGCGCATCGGCAAGCGCCTGGCGCGCCGGCGCCATGGTGCGTTCCACTACGGGCCAAATCAGCGCTTCAAACGCACCGCGGGTAAACTCGCGTTCAAACAATTTCCCATTAGGCAAGGGAAACCGCAGCGTGGCCTTGTTGTTTTCGGAAAGGCGATGTTTCAATTCGATGAGTTGCTTCCGTAATTCCTGGGCGAGTTCGCCGTGCGGCGAAAAATCGATCTGGTCGTGCTGCAGGATCTGCTCGTGCACGAACGCCTGCAGCAGGTTGTCAATGTCGTCGCCGCCCAGGTGCGTGTCCCCATTGGTCGAGAGCACCTGGAAGATATCGCCTTCGGAGGTCGAGATCAGTTTCAGCACGGAGATATCGAATGTGCCACCGCCCAGGTCGTAAACGGCCACCGTGCCGCGCTGCTTTTCGTGCAGGCCATACGCCAGCGCCGCGGCCGTGGGTTCGTTAACTAACCGCAGCACTTCGAGGCCGGCGATTTTCCCGGCGTCTTTCGTGGCCTGCCGTTGCGCGTCGTTGAAATACGCGGGCACGGTAATGACCGCACGGTCCACGGGCTCGTTGAAATAGGATTCCGCCCAGTTGCGCAGTTCTCGCAGAATGAACGAGGAAATCTCCGGCGGCGTAAAGATTTTGTCGCCCAGGCGCACGCGAATTACATTCTTGCTGCTGGGATCGATGCGGAACGGGAAAAGTTTCAACTCGTTCTGTACGTCGGCGGGACCGCGGCCCATCAGTCGCTTCACGGAATAAATCGTGCGCTCGGGCTGCGTCAGCAATCGCCGACGCGCCGGTTCGCCCACAATGATGCTGCCGTCGGCATCCAGGCTCACCACTGACGGGCAAAGCGTGCTACCCGAAGGGCCAGGAATACACTTCGGCGCTCCCGTTTTCGCTTCGATATACGCGACTAGGCTGTTCGTGGTTCCCAGATCGATGCCGACGATGCGTCCCATAGTAATCAGTAATCATAAACTCTTGTAGCAGCTGCCTTTTCTTTGGAGGCCGCACCCTGCGCATTCCAGGGTGCCCGTTTTTCTTCCAACCGATCCACCGGCCTAAAGGCTGGCCACTACAAAAGTTCTTTCTGAACGTTCACCACAAGATTCCGGATATACGAGCGGCGGTTCAGCAATTCATTCAGCTTGCCCATGACGCTTTTGCGCTTAACCTCGTCTGCTTTGCCTTCAACGGCTGCATCCCACTCCTTCGCCACGATCTGCAATTGCCCGTCCACTCCCGCAAGCTTGCTTTCGAAATTCTTTTCGGCGGATTCGAGGCGGTGTTTCAGCGTGGCGGTGTCGCCGCCGCTCGCCTTCACCTCGCGCAATTCGTCGAGCGATTCGTTTAGCTCGAAGACCTCCTCGAGCAATTCCGGCGGGGCCTGCTGCTTGCTCTTCCCTTCCACACGCGCGCCTTCGATGGCCAGCAGATACTCGACCCGCGCGACGGGATCGCGCAGCGTGCGGTAAGCGTCGTTCAGCTCCGAACTGCGGCGCAGCGAGATCTCTCGTTCTTCCGGCGCGGCGTTCGTAAAATTGTCCGGATGCACCTTCCAGCTCAGTTGCAGGAATTTCTGCTCCAGAGCGCCCATTTCGATCCAAAGTTTCCGCGGCAACTCAAACATGGCGAAGTAGTCGCTATGTTCCGGCACCTGCTGGATCTTGCCGCACGACGAACAGAAGTGCGTTCCGATGGTTCGCTCGTGGCAGCTCCAACAGACCAGTGGTGGGTTCGTGATGTGCAATCGCGAACTCAAGTTATTAAAGCCCCCAAACGTAAAAAAAGTGGCTGGCGCTTACGGGGACCAGCCACTGGTAATGCCAAACAGACTGAACGACCGTTTACGCCGTGAAGCTGCTGCCGCAGCCGCAATTGCGGGCCGCGTTCGGGTTCTGAAACACAAAACCCTGGCGCATCAAAGTCTCTTCGTATTCCAAAGTCGTCCCGTTCAGGTAGAGCAGGCTCTTCGGATCCACGAAAATCCGCGCGCCAAACGCCTCAAAGATTTTGTCGCGGTCGCGCGCCTGGGTGTCCAGCCGCATGGCGTAAGACAATCCAGAGCATCCGCCGCCCTGCACACCCACGCGCAGGCCACCCACTTCCGGAGACACGCCATCCTTGGCCAGCAGCGCGAGGATTTTCATCGCGGCCTTTTCGGTCAGATGAATCACCGGCCCGGCTTTTTCCTGCGTCTGCGTGCTTGTTTCCGTCGCCATACTCCCGAACCTTCCTGGAGCGATTGTCGTCAGGAGCGATTGTTGAAAAACTGGACAGCGGCCTCCGACGGCTACATCCCGCCGCCGGAAGACGCCACTACCCGCGCGCGCCTCGCTTAGTGCGAAGCCTTTTCGTGCGCGGGAACTTCCATTCCGTGCTTCTTCTTCCAATCGCCGATGGCCGCCTTGATGGCGTCTTCGGCGAGGACGGAGCAGTGAATCTTCACTGGCGGCAGTGACAGTTCACGGACGATGTCCGTGTTCTTGATCGCCAGCGCCTCTTCCACCGTCTTCCCCTTCACCCATTCGGTGGCCAGGGATGAACTGGCAATGGCCGACCCGCAGCCAAACGTCTTGAACTTGGCTTCTTCAATGACGCTGGTTTCCGGGTTGATCTTCATCTGCAGCTTCATCACGTCGCCACACTCCGGCGCGCCCACCAGGCCGGTCCCGACATTGGGATCTTCCTTCGGCAGGCTGCCGACATTGCGAGGATTGTTGTAGTGATCGACTACCTTTTCGCTATATGCCATGGACCGGTTGCTCCTTGCTTGATTCGATTCCCGTAATACTCAGCCCTTCGCGGCCATCAACGCGCCGAAACCCGCGTTCTTGATGGCCTTTTCCGTCAGGGCAATGTTGGTCAAAAACGCCGAGCGGCCCGCGGTCAGTTCGCGCAGCGCATCGCGGACGTACTCCGCGCCGATGCCCAGCACGTTCAAAAACGCGCGAACATCCTGAAGGTGATAGAAAGAACGCTCCGCGGCTGGGGCCGGCTCGTCACCATCCTGGTAGGCCTGATAAGTCACGCGGAACGGCGCAGAAGTGCCCGCAATCGAGCGGTGAATCCTGAGTGTTCCTTCGCTTGCAATAACGCTTGCCATTGTGTCCTTCCGTTTCTATCCGTATTAGGCGGTCTGCCACTTGACCTTCGAAATGTCGATGCCTTCCTTGGCCATTTCGTAAAGGGGCGAAAGTTCGCGCAGCTTGGTGACCACCTGAACCATCTTGTCGATCACGTAATCCACTTCTTCCTGAGTCGTAAAGCGCCCCAGGCCGAAGCGGATCGAGGTATGCGCCAGATCCTCGCCCACGCCCAAAGCTTTGAGTACGTAACTAGGCTCGAGGGTTGCAGAGGTACAAGCCGAACCGCTCGAAACCGCCACGTCGTTGATGCCCATCAACAGCGATTCGCCTTCGACGTAAGCGAAGCTCATATTTAGGTTATTCGGCAGACGATGCTCCATCGAGCCGTTGATGAATACCTCGTCGAGTTTGGCTTCCAGGCCTTTGCGGAGGCGCTCGCGCAGGCCGCGGATTCTCTCTGATTCCTGGGCCATTTCCTGCTGGCAAAGCTCACAGGCCTTTCCAAGACCCACAATGCCGGGCACGTTCAGCGTGCCCGAGCGCATGCCGCGTTCGTGGCCGCCGCCGTCAATAATGGCGGAAAGCTGCACGCGCGGGTTGCGCCGGCGAACGTACAGCGCGCCCACGCCCTTCGGGCCATACATCTTGTGCGCGGAGATCGCCAGCAGGTCGATATTGTCCCTCTGCACGTCCACGGGAACCTTACCCGCGGCCTGTACGCCGTCCACTGCGAAGATGATGCCGTGCTCCTTGGCAATCTTGCCGATCTCCTGAATGGGGTTGATGACGCCGATTTCGTTGTTGGCATACATCACGCAGATCAGGATGGTGGTTGGCTTGATGGCCTTGCGTAGGTCCTCAAGATCCACACGGCCGTCGCGCTGTACCGGCAGGTAGGTGACTTCAAAACCGTGCTTTTCCAGGTTCTTGCAAGTGTCAAGCACGGCCTTGTGCTCGATGGCCTGGGTGATGATGTGGTTGCCCTTTTCGCGATACATTTCCGCGACGCCTTTGATCATCAGGTTGTCGGATTCCGTGGCGCCGCTGGTGAAGATAATCTCTTTCGCGGTGGCGCCGACCAGCGAAGCCACTTGCTGGCGCGCGTTCTCCACGGCTTCTTCGCCGGCCCAGCCAAACGAGTGATTGCGGCTGGCCGCGTTGCCGAATTTGTCGTTGAAATAAGGCAGCATGGCCTCCAACACCCGCGGGTCCACGGGGGTGGTGGCGTGATTGTCCATGTAAATCGGCAGCTTGACAGCCATTTCCGTATTCTCCTGTTTCCTTCGGACTTCCCGGCTAGCGGCTTGCCGCCAACTGGTCAATCCCTTTCAATTCCACGAGCGCGGCATCCTGCTTCTCATCGCTCAACTGCGCGACCGTCACCGTGCTCAAAACTCCCAAAATGCTTTCGTTGACCCGCTGCAACGGTTCTTTGATGGAGCAGCGGTCGGTCGCGTCACAATTTCCGTGGCTCGTTACACAGGACGTGATGAGTACCGGCCCATCAATCGCCGTAATCACTTCGAGGGCGCTGATCTTGGACGCTTCTTTGGCCAGCTGATAGCCCCCGTTCGAACCATGCTTGGCGACCACCAGGTTCTGCTTGGCCAACTTCTGCAGCACTTTGGCCATTAGCATCGAAGAGATGCCGTAGTCCTCGGCGATCTCACTGGCGCTGCATGCATGCTTCTGGCGGTGATTGGCCAGATGCTTCATGGCGATCAGGCCATAATCCGCCTTCTTGGACAGTTTGAACATCGCAGTTCCCCACCCGGACTGTGCGAAGCGAGCACAATTACGACTGAACCAGTCGCATATAGACTATACGTCTTGGGTCCTCCCTTGTCAACCCACGCCCTGGAAGAACAGCCAGGCAAATCTTTCCTTTTCCGTGAGTTATAGTAAGACCCGTTTGGTCGCATTTTCGAGAAATTCCCACTTAGCTGCGCCTTTTCCAGCTCGAATGGTTGCCATCCCCGATTAAACGGCTCCACATTTCAGGGTAGATTCCCATGTATGCTGATTGCTTTGCTAGGTGGGAGGCTGCGAACAACGAGATGCGATCGCTGCCACTGGTGAGAAAACTGCTGCTGGGCTCCTTGGCCATGGTTTTCCTGGGAGGCGCGGCGTCAGGGCAGCAGGCCCTTGCGCCAGCCAGACCCGCAGGGAAATCGGCTGCAACGCGGGCCGCAAAGACACCGCAGACCACCTTCACGCTGATAGGGGCGGGCGATATTGCCGGATGCAGCGATCTGTCGGGGGCCGAAGCCACCGCAAGACTCATCGAGAAGATTCCGGGAACAGTCTTTGCTGCGGGCGACCTCGCCTACCAGCTCGGCAGGTATGAAGAGTTCCTGAAATGTTATGACCCAACCTGGGGACGATTTAAGGCGCGAACTAGGCCTGCCCCGGGAAATCATGAGTACGGCTCACCGGGGAACGGGTATTTCCGGTATTGGGGCAAACAGGCCGGGGAATCCGGGAAGGGCTATTACAGTTACGAACTGGGCGCTTGGCATATTGTCGTGCTCAATACGAACTGCGGGGTAAAGGGACTTGGCGGTTGCGGCCAAGGATCACCGGAAGAAAGGTGGCTAAAACAGGATCTGGCCGGGCACCCGAACGCCTGCATCCTTGCCTACGGGCACCATGCGCTATTCAGCAGCGGCCTGTTCGCGAAACACGCAGAGCATCCGGAATTGTGGGTGTTTTGGCAGGACCTATATGACGCACACGCCGACCTTGTCCTTGCCGGCCACGAACATTCCTACGAGCGGTTTGCCCCGCAAAACCCGGAAGGCAATGCCGACCCGGACCATGGCATCCGCGAGATTGTGGTGGGAACCGGGGGGCGCAGCCACACGCCGCTGGGCTACGCCAAGCCCAACAGCGAGGCGCGCGACGACCGCACCTACGGCGTGCTGAAGCTGACGCTTTCACCGGGAAACTATCAATGGGAATTCATTCCGGCCGCGGGCGGCAAATTCCGCGATTCAGGCGAAGGCAATTGCCACAACCAAGCCGGTGGGCCCGGAAAGTAGGGCGAGGCTTTTTAAAAGCCGCGAGACGTCACATACGCGCTTGGGCGGTAATGGCGGGAGCATCGCCGGTGTGGTGGTCAATAATCTGGAACAGCAAAAACGCGTGAATGGCATCCACGGCTTGCGAATTTGCCGTAATCAGGCGAATGCATGCGCCTTTTGGGGTTTCTGAATAGTCGTACCTGATGTCCGCTTTTAGCCGCTGCATCGTCGGCACACCGGGCGGAGTCGTGTCGTGAATCAGCATCGGTGCGCTGAAATTGCCCGCCGAGAACATCTTAACGATGTGCCCGAGGTGCGTGCGAATCTGCTCCAAGCTACCTTTATCACTTGCGTCGTTGCTGGCGACATTAATTTCGCCGCCGTTTGCGTAGAGCAGGAAGTGATGGGTAGTCTTTTCATGCGAGAAACCCATCACATGATCGCCGCGCTCCACGACAGCTTGCTGATGAGTGGGCGTTTGCGGGTCCTGAAAAAGGAGAATTGCGAAATAGAGAAGGAAGGCTCGCATCAGCTACCTCCGTTTTACCACCCAACGTTTCCTGGCATACCTCGTTAGACGGCTCGCGGCAGATAGGGAAAGCGATTAATTCCCTTTTGGAGCGTTCCCAGCCGCCTCGACCAGTTTTTGAAATGCAGGAAGTTCCGGAATGGTGACCTGGGATTGGTTCGCTTGCTTCTCAAGAGTCTGAAGCGCGGCGAGCTGTTTTTTCTTTTCCTCGTCGGAAAGCAACGCGTCTTTGCGAATTGTATCGAGCGCGTCTAGGGCAACTTTTGCGGCTTGCGAAAACGCCGCGGCAGGGGGAGCCGCGTCCTTGGCCAAGTGGGAACGCAGCGTCAGGGGGCGCAGGCGGTCATCAATCGTGGCCCAGTCCGCCAGTTGCGCGCGGACTTGGGCCTCGAGTGCGGTGTCTTTGCCAGCCGAAGCGAGGAACTGATCCACCAGGAGCGAGAATCGCCGCGAGATGTCGCTTTCGGGAAAGACGGCGTCAACCAAACGGTTCAGCGGGGACAAACTGGTCTGCTGAACCGCAATGCTGTCTTCGCGCGTGTATTCCTTCTGATGTTCGAGCGCCTGCGCAAGGGAATGCAACGCGGCGAATTCCGTGGGTGAGGCCGGGCCCGCAATTCGCTGCAACATGGTGCGCTGAAACGAGCGATGCGTCAGGCCTACCCATTCAAGGCGCTGCGCTTCCGCATCCAGGCGCTCGTACATCGAAGCCACCTCCGTGGTGCCTTCCGGTGACCAGAAGCGTTCGGCGATCGCGGCATTGCGGGGCCAGATGCGCGAATCGATGTTTTCTCCATTTACGTATTCCGACCACATGCACGACTCGCCGCCCAAAATGAGCTTCTTCTGTTCCGGCGTCAGCAAAGCCGCCGTACCACCCGCAGGGTCAACCGCGTAGTGGCGCGCGGCGGTCGAGCCAAGGTCCAGGTAGTAGCCATTGGAAAGAATGCCGCGGTAGCCCATCTTCGCGGCGGCCACCAGCGCCTCCGTGCCGCGCCAGGACTGGATCACGATGGTTTTCGAAACACCCGGAACAAAGATCTCGTCCCATCCCACGGGCGTCTTCTTATGTCTGGCCAGAATTTCCTGCACGCGCCCGCTGAAATAGGCCTGCAATTCGGCATTGTCTTTTATTTTGTGCGATTTCTTGAAGGCTTGAATTTTCGGATTGGCGTCCCACTCCTTACCGTTCACTTCGTCGCCGCCTATATGAAAAAACGGGTCGGGAAAAAGCCTCGCCATTTCGGCGAGGAACTCATTCAGGAACTTGTAGGTCTTTTCATCGGTGGGGTCCATTGCGGGATCGAGGACGCCCCATTTGCGTGCAATGGCGTAAGGCCCCTTCCCGCTAGCGAGTTCCGGGTAACCGACAAACCACGAGGTACTGTGGCCGGGCATGTCGAACTCCGGCACTACGCGGATGCCGCGGTCGCGGGCATATTCGACAAAGTCGCGAATCTCCTCCTGCGTGTAGTAGAGGCCGTCGGAGCCTTGCTCGTTCAGCTTGGGAAATTTGCGGCTCTCCGCGCGGAAGCCCTGATAGTCGGAAATGTGCCAGTGAAAAACGTTCATCTTCACGGCTTCCATACCGTCGAGGTTGCGCTTGAGGACATCGAGCGGGATGAAGTGACGGCCCGAGTCAATCAGCAGGCCGCGCCAGGGGAAACGCGGCTGGTCTTGGATGTGCACGGCCGGAGTTGCGAATCCGTCCAGAGTGATGGCAATCAACTGCAAGAATGTTTGCAGCCCGCGTAGTGTGCCGAGAGGATTGGTAGCATGCAGCCTTGCGCCCACCGGGGTGACGTCGAGCGTGTAGGATTCGTCTTCGCCTAGTTCCTGAACGGGCTTGCCCTCGTGATCGGTGGTGACGGTGAGCGTGGCAGCGCCTGCGCTCTTGCTTATCGGAAGCAGCAGGATGCCCGTCTCTCTGCTTAACTGGCGAAGGAAGCGTTGCCCCGCGCGTTCCAGGCGCGCCTCGCGGTATCCGGCAAAGACAAGGGTAAAGCCGCCGTCAATCTTCAGAGCGCCTTCGCCGCGCTGCACTTTAGCGGGCAAGGGCATCAGGTTGAGGGTTTCGGTGGATTGCCCGTGCAACATGCGGGCCCCAAGCAGGGCGGATAGTGCCAGCAAATTCCATCGTACCTTACGCCCCAGGCGTTTCATCCGGTTTCTCCCTAACCATCCGGCTGGCGCTTGAAACGATTCAATAGTGACAACCGCTTCAGCAGGTGCAGAAAAGGGTGGCACAGCTCAGGCAGGAGAGCAATTCCCTTCTCCTCTGGCGCGCTTTAGCCGGACGCGGCAACTCCTTCTCTCTTGCGGCGGGATTGCGTTAGAATGTGCCGCGGCACGGCATGCCACCCACATGAAAACTTCCGTCGCAATTTATCCCGGCTCGTTCGATCCGGTCACCAACGGGCATCTCGACCTGATCATGCGCGGCGAGAAAATGTTCGATCACCTGATCGTGGCGGTGCTGAAAAACGTAGAGAAAGAGCCGCTGTTCAGTGTGCCGGAGCGTGTGGAGATGCTACGCGAGGTCACGAAGCAGTGGCCGGCCGTGGAGGTGGACGTCTTCCAGGGCCTGCTGGTGGATTACGCTCGCAAGCGCGGCGCCGCTGTGATCCTGCGCGGCATTCGCGCGATCTCCGATTACGAATACGAATTGCAGATGGCGCTGATGAACCGGAAACTAGAGCCGCGGCTTGAAACCGTGTTCATGCTGCCCGGGGAAACCTACAGCTATCTCAGCGCGAAACTGGTCCGGGAGATCGCGCAGCTTGGCGGGCCGCTCAAGGACCTCGTGCCGCCGATCGTCGAACAGCGTATCCGCGCAAAAGTGAAATAGGCCCCGCCATTGAATTTCCTGCCATTTTCCTGAAAACTAGTTAAACGTCCCATCAAGGAGAGCACGTGGAACTTACCGATCGGGTCAATCGCATTCATGTTTCGGCGACAGCCACGCTGATCAGCGCCGCGGATCAAATGAAGTCCAAAGGGGTGGACATCGCCGACTTCGGCCCCGGCGAGCCGGATTTTCCAACGCCCGATCACATCAAGAAAGCCGCCATCAAGGCTATCGAGGACAACCGCACCAAGTACACGCCGACGGGCGGCATCATGCCTCTGCGCGAAGCGATCGCCGCGTGGCACAAGCGCGAACTGGGCTCCGGCTACACCGCGAAAGAATGCCTAGTATCGGTGGGCGGGAAACACGCCATTTTCAACGCGGTTTGCGCGCTGATTCAAAACGGCGACGAAGTGATTTTGCCCGCTCCCTACTGGGTGAGCTTTCCGGATATCATCAAATTCGCGGGTGGCACGCCGGTGGTGGTGCCTACGCGCGCCGAAGACGGCTTCGGCGCAAAGGCCGCCAACATCGAGAAAGCCATCACGCCGAAAACCAGATTGGTGATCATCAATTCGCCGAGCAATCCATGCGGCGGCGTGGTGAACCCGCCCGAATACGAAAAAATTCTGGCGCTCTGCAAGAAACACGATATCTGGCTGATGGCCGATGAATGCTACTCGCACTTTGTTTACGAGCCGCACAAGCCGTTCTCGATTGCCGGCGCCCAGGATGCCAAGAATCACGTCATCGTCATCGGCAGCGTTTCGAAAACGTTTGCCATGACCGGCTGGCGCATCGGCTACACGCTGGCGCCGGAAGAGCTCATCCAGGCGATGCTCAAGGTGCAGAGCCAGTGCACGTCAAACCCTACTTCCATCGCGCAATACGCGGCGCTGGAAGCGATGCGGGGCACGATGGACACGGTGCCGCCGATGCTGGCGGAGTACACAAAGCGCCGTAAGCGAATCGTGGAGGGATTGCGCATGATTCCCGGCGTAACTTGCGAGTGGCCGGGCGGCGCGTTTTACGCGTTCCCCAACGTTTCGGCGCGGCTGGGCGAAGGCAAGCAGGCCGTGGCAAGAGATTGCACGGAGCTTTCGCGGCTGTTGCTCGAAAAGGCGCATGTGGCCCTGATCGGCGGCGAATCGTTTGGCGCACCGGGTTACCTGCGGCTGTCCTATGCCACTTCTCTCGAGCGCATTGAAGAGGGTCTGCGGCGGCTGGAGAAATTTTTTGCGCGCGCGGAGGCCGCATCCTGAGCTGAGATGGTTCCCGTTCCCTCGCGTCTTGAGCCGTATTTCAGCCCGCGAATCTGGGGTCAGCGCTCGCTTGCGCCGTGGTATCCCGACAAGGTGAACCTCGCGGAACCTCTGGGCGAGGCTTGGCTGACGGCCTTTGATTCGCGCGTGGCCACGGGGCCGTTTACCGGGAAAACATTGCGCGAGAGCTGGCACGCCATGCCGGCGGAGTGGCGCGGTAGGCGGCATGCTTCTCTTGCGGAATTCCCAGTACTCATCAAATTCATTTTCCCGAACGACAAGCTGTCCATTCAGGTGCACCCGGACGACGCGTACGCTTCTCAATATGAAAAACAAGCCGGCGGACGCGGCAAGACCGAGATGTGGCACATGGTTTGCGCAAAACGTGACGCGGAAATCTTGCTGGGGCTGAACCGCGGAGTAAACAAAGAGGAATTCCTGCGCGCTTTGGATCAGCACACCGTGGAAAGCCTGCTGGCGCGCGTGCCGGTGCAGACGGGCGACACCTTTTTCGTTCCCGCGGGCACGCAACACGCCATGGGCGCGGGGCTGGTGGTCTGCGAAATACAGGAATATTCGGACCTGACCTATCGCGTTTACGATTTCGGACGCGTGGATTCTTCTGGCAAACCGCGCGAGCTGCATGTGCAGAAAGCGCTGGAGGTGACGAATTTCGGCGCGCCCCGCGGCGGGAAGGTTGCGCCCCTGGCGTTGCACTCACCCGACGCAAACAAACACCTGCTGGCGGCATGCGAGTATTTCTCCACCGAGCGCTGGGACTGTCACAAAACCACGCCTGTCGAAAGCGACCCGGAAGAGTTTCAACTATTCGTGATTCTCGAGGGCACCGGCGCGTTTTACGATGCCGATCAGAGATTTGCGTTTCGCCCGGGTGAAGCGTGGTTCCTGCCGGCGAGTCTGCCTTCGATTTCGCTGCAGCCGGAGGGGGCATGCTCTGCACTGCGTGTCACCGTGCCGGATGCGTGGAAACTGCGGCAGCAACTGCGCAACCAGGGTTTTGAAGACGCGGCCATTTCGCGCGTGCTTTTTGGCGCTGAACCATGAGTGAAAAACCACTGACGACGCATGCGGTGATTCTGGCCGGCGGACGCGGCACGCGCTTCTGGCCGCGCAGCCGGATGCGCACTCCCAAACAGCTTTTGAATATCGCCGGCGAAGGCTCGATGATGCAGCAGACGGTGAAGCGGCTGGCGCCGCTGGTTCCAGCGCAGCGCATGTGGACGGTGACGAACGCGGAGCAAGCCGGGGCGCTGCGCAAGCAGTTGCCCTCGGCCGCACGCAAACATGTGCTGACGGAACCGATGGGACGTAACACGGCGGCGGCCATCGCGCTGGCGGCCATTCATGTGCGGCGCGCGGCCAAGGGCGATGCCCTGCTTGCGGTGCTGCCCGCTGATCATTACATCGCACAGCCGGAAAAATATCGCGACATTGTCCGCGCGGCGCTGGACGTGGCGCGCACGCCCGGGCGTATGGTGGTGCTGGGCATTCCGCCGGCGCGACCGGAAACGGGGTTCGGCTACGTCGAGCGGCAAGGCGAATCCGTCGGCGCACCCGGCAAACCGGTTTTTGCGGTGCGATGCTTCAAGGAGAAGCCCCAGCTTGACGTCGCGAAAGAATATGTCGCTTCAGGAAATTTTCATTGGAACGCGGGAATGTTTTTCTGGCGTGTCTCCACGTACCTGGACGCGCTGAAGGAGTTTCTGCCGGGGACGCACGCCCTGATCGAGGAACTGGCGCAGCATATCGGCAAGCGAAGCTACGAAGCAAAGCTGAAGCGCGTCTATCCAAAGCTCGAAAATATTTCTGTGGACTACGCGATTCTGGAACGCGCCACGCGACAGCCCAGCGCCCCTCGCGTTTTCGTCATTCCCGCGGAGATCGGCTGGAGCGATATCGGATCGTGGGCGGCAGTTTACGAACTGCTGGCGAAGCATCCGGGCGAAAACATATTTGCCGGGCC
Source organism: Candidatus Acidiferrum sp. (assembly GCA_035262705.1). GTDB lineage: Bacteria > Acidobacteriota > Terriglobia > Acidiferrales > UBA7541 > Acidiferrum. Next base: position 26,538 of record DATFSI010000200.1, read on the forward strand.
GGGACAATCGCTGGACGCCGAAGGCAATTTCCTGTGGAGCCCGGCAAAGTTTGTGGCCGCGATTGGTGTGCGCGACCTGGTGGTGGTGGAAACGCCCGACGCCCTGCTCATTTGTCCACGGCAGCGCGCCCAGGATGTGGGGAGAATCGTCAAAACGCTCGAAGACCGCAAACAGAAGAAACTTCTCTAGCCGGTACTAAGAGTGTGTAACAAAACCCCTCTTGCGCCGCGGTAGCGTATCCAGCAGTCTATTTCGCTGGGAGACCTTTAAACATGGCTACCGTAAGCGTTCCTGATACATTATGGAGTCTGCCCGGCGGGCATTAATAATTTGGGATTTGATCCATTTCGTACTGCTGGATTGGCTTTTACGTGATGGCTAAATCGACTGGTCGCGCGCTGTTTTTGGACAGCTGTTTCGGTGCGCGCAGTTTTTGGGGCTGCTAACTGGGCCAAATCCGACGGAAGTGATGCTACGCACGCACAATCTACGGCACTAATCGCGATTGCACCCGAGTCACGGGCAAACCGTAAGTTGAGAACTTGACTCCACGCAGTATTCATGGTGCCTCCGCTGCCCGGCACAGCTCCGCCAAGCACTCCTGCGTTCCCTCGGGATCAGGAGCTTTCTCCGGCGCCACCCATTCGCGCGGCGAGCCGGCAGCAAGCAGCAAGCGCGCCACTTCAAGGTGATCTGCGCCGTTTTGCGACGTGTGTCGCCAGCCTTCACATGCCCACACCAGCGGTGTCGCGGCGAACATACCATCTACGGCATTCACCGACGCGCCCTTCGCCAGCAGAATCTTTACTGCTTCCACGTGGCCGGCCATCGAGGCACGATGGAGTGCTTCCACTCCGTTGCTGTCCTTTACGTTTGGATCGAAGCCACATTGCAGCATTGTTTCGAGAGTTTTCGCATCGCCGCGTTCGGCCGCAGTGTGCATCATCAAGTGGTGCTCTGGGCGAAGCTCGTTGCGCAGATTCGGATGCTCCTCGAGCAGCGAGCCTGCTTGCGCCTTATTGCCGGAAGTACACGCCGCAACAAAACGGTCGATCCGCGAGAGTTCGTCCTTCGCGCCATGTCGCAACAACCAGGCCGCCACTTCGTCATTCCCATGCAGCGCGGCGAGCGTATGCGCCGCGCGTCCATCGGGCCGGCGCTTATTTACATCCGCTCCGTGGGAGACCAGCAACTCCACCGTCTTAACGTCCAATCGTTGCGCCGCAACGTGGAGCGGCGACTCGCCCGATTGCGCCCATGCCAAGTTCGGATCGGCTCCGTGCTCCAATAACCATTTCGCTCCCGAAATGTCGTCCGGCCTCATCCAAGCCAGAATGTACGCAAGCGCGGGAACGCCTCCTGGAATTCCGTTAACATTGACGCCGAATCGATTCAGCAATTCCAGCGCCGCAACATTTCCACTGCCCGCCGCAATGTGCGTGGAAACCCCGTCCGTCGGATTTGCGCCGCTCTCGAGCAGCAACTCTGCAAGCTCAGGCTGCCCCGTCGCAATCAGCGCTCCCCAGAGAGCTGTCCGTGGCAGCTCCGGGTGCCAATTCCAGTCATATTCGGCGTTTGGATTCGAGCCCATCCGTAGTAGTTCCCGTGCAATTTTCACAAGCCCCTTTGCTCGCTCGGGCGAATCCTTCTGCAGAAATGTGTGGCAGACGTACAGCACCGGCTCCCAATTCTGGACTCCGCCTCGTTGCCGCGCTATCGCTGGATTCGCCTTCAGCCGCGTTTCCACCGCGTCTGCATCGCCCAGCACCAGCTCCGTGTACAAATTGGCATTTGCGATGCCGGCGTGCCTCGCGAGCAATCGCATCGCTTGTTCGGGCGCGCTTCCGGTGGCGCACCGCACAAATTCATCTACTGCCGCTGCGAACGAAAGCGATCGCTCCTCCACTTCCTGCTTCAATTCAGTCCACGATTTAAAGCCATACTCACGCGCAAGCACAAATTGCGCGTCGTGTAAGGCAATCGCGTCTGGTTTAAGGGATCGCCTGATTAGGACCGCTTCGAACCTCTGAATTGCGTTTGGCTGTTGACTTCGGGCTGCGGCGAGTAACGACTTGGCTTGCTTTTTGAGCTGCTCTAAATTGGCTCGCTCGGGTAGCTGCTGCAACGTCATAGTGACCTCCATGCTTTAGCCTGGGTTCGCAATCAGGCAGCACGGGATCTAGACGTGCATTCAACCTTCGGATTGGCAGTGGGCTTGGCCCTTCGCGCGAACCTGCTGGCGCCTGGAGCGCACCCTGTGTAAATACCACGATGCCTTCCGGCTTTCAAGGCCAAAGGGAGTATTAAGAAGCTCTGGCCGTATCACTGGCCATCCGGGAAACAATCCGAGTGTCTTGCCGGACAATTTACGCGACTGCGAATCTGGGGAGGGCTTTGTTACAGGCTCTAAGCAAAAAAGAGCCAGTACCCGCTCTCAATTTGAAACATTGCGTCATTTTCACATGCCATTCTGGTTTCGTCTTGCGAAACCTCTACATCAGTTTGCGGGTTTCTCGGGCAGGCCGCCCAAAGCGCTTCGCCGCCGGCCACTTAGGGTGTATCATCCGGGCGGGACCCGGCATCCAAGGTGTAGGGATAAAGTTAAAGTCTGGAAAGTGCGTATGCCGACCTCAGGTTCCGTGAAGAAACGTTTAACCCTCGACCGCATTCGTTTGCTTGGGGTAATTTGTTTTGCCCTGCTCTGGAGTTTTGCCGCTCCCGCGCAGACCCCGCAGTCCGTTACAGCGACAAAGACCTCGACAAACAGCCAGAGTACCGTTCCGCAAACACAGGGAAGCATTACCGGAAGAGTGGTCGACCAATCAGGAGCGCCTATCGGCGGGGCGCAAGTGACGCTGACACGCGTGGGGCAGGCTGAAAAGCAAGAGGTGTCTACTGACGTAAACGGAAGATTCACACTGCCCCAGGTGGCTCCGGGAGCGTTCCATGTCACCATCGCTGCGGAAGGTCTTGCGCCGCAAGATATGGAAGGCACCGTGGGGCCGGGCGAGGGCTACGCGATTCCCGACGTGATGCTGATGGTTGCCACGCAGCACGCGGAGGTACAAGTGGCGCTCACCCAGGAAGAGATCGCGCAGGAGCAGATCCATGACCAAGAGAAACAGCGCGTCTTCGGCATCATTCCGAATTTTTATGTGACCTACGACCGGCATCCCGTGCCGTTGACCGTGAAGCAGAAGTTCCACCTGGCGTACAAGTCGTCGGTGGATCCGATCACGTTCGTTGGCGTTGGATTGCTGGCAGGAGCTGATCAGGCCGGGAACCGTTGGAAGGGCTACGGCCAGGGCGCGGATGGCTACGCGAAGCGCTATGGCGCGACATATGCCAACGTTTTTATCGGAACGTATATCGGCGGCGCCATATTGCCTTCGGTCCTGAAACAAGACCCGCGCTATTTCTATAAGGGAACGGGCAGCAAAAAGTCGCGGCTCCTGTATGCCCTTTCGAGCCAGTTCATCGCCAAAGGTGACAACGGGAAATGGCAGCCGAATTATTCGAATATCGGCGGGGACCTCGCCGCCGGAGCATTCTCCAACTTGTATTACCCGTCGAGCAGCCACCATGGAGCGAGCCTGGTATTTTCCACGGCGCTGATCCGGCTGGGCGAAACCACCGTGGCCGCGATCTTCCAGGAGTTCTTTGTTCCGAAGCTGACGCCGAACCTCCCCACGCGTTCTCCAACACAACAGTAAAACGCCACCAGTAAAATAAGATTCTCTTGTAGGGGCGCACCAATGCTGCACCCAGGTCCGCGTGAGCGATTCGCCTTGCCCCCGCTGCGTGTGAGCTTGAATGGGGTCCGGCACGCTGGACCGCTCCTAAGCAGAACAGCAAAGTGTGTCGGTATAGCCCGGCAGTGGCTGCGCGGCTATACTGCAAGCATAAAGTCGCAGAACAACCATGAAAGCCAAATCCCTTCTGGCGATTTTCCTGCTTTCCCTGGCGATACCGGAGGCGTTTTCCCGGCCGCCGCAGCAAATATCGGAAACCACGTCGAAAATCCTGGCACTCGAAGGCAAGTGGAACGAAGCCTACAAGCGGGGCGACGTCGCGGCGATGAATTCCCTGCTGGCGGACGATTTCGTCATCACCACGGAAGACGGCGCCACTTTCAGCAAGTCCGGCTACATCGCACATTGCGGCGATCCTGATAATCGCGTGCTGGTTTCCGAAATGACGGATCTGAAGGTGCGCGTGCATGGAAATACGGCGGTGGTGACTGGGGCGTATCACGAAAAAGGCACATTAAAAGACAAGCCGTACGAATTCCACGACCGCATGACAGACGTGTGGATGCTGATCGACGGACGCTGGCAGGTGATTGTCTCGCACTACGCGATCCCGGTGAAATGAAGTGCTTGTAGGGGCGCAGGACCGCAGCCCCTTGAATCCGCAAGATCGATCCTGCTTGAATGGGGTCCAGCATGCTGGACCCCTACCCGGCCGTGCCAATGTGGTTGTGGGTGTTGTCTCCCTATCGCTTATACTCGAAGGTCATGGCTGAGATTCGATTTGGGACCGACGGATGGCGCGGCGTCATTGCTGAGGATTTTACGTTTGCGAACGCGCGGACGGTCGCAACGGCGATAGCGCGCTACGTGGTGCGCGGCGAGGACGCGCGCAGGGGCGTTCTGGTCGGCTACGACCATCGTTACGCTTCGGACAAGGTAGCCGCAGCGGTCGCGGAGGTAATCAGTTCCACAGGAATACCAGTGTGGCTGGCCGACAAACCTTGCCCAACGCCCACGATCTCGTTGCTGGTGCGCCAGCGCGGTGCCGCCGGCGGGCTGGTGATCACGGCGAGCCATAATCCCTATTCCTGGAACGGTATCAAGTACAAGGCCAGCTATGGCAGCAGCGCGTTGCCCTCGATCGTGGCACAGATCGAAAAGGAACTCGAAGGCGTGCTGGCGAACGGCGTGCCGCCATTGCCACCCCGCAAAGATTTGATTTACTGGCTGGAGCCGCGCGCGCCGTATCTGGACACCATCGAAAAACTGATCGACTGGCAGCGCCTTCGCGATGCGAAATTTCGTTTCGTGGTGGATCCCATGCACGGCTCGTCGGCGGGACTGTTAAAGGAGCTGTTCGACCGCAACAGGGTGCCCTGCGACGAAATTCGCGGCCGGCGCGACCCGCTCTTCGGGGGCGTAAATCCTGAGCCCATCGAGCCGCACGTCGACGCGCTGCGCCAGGCGGTGCGCGCGGGCAAATACGACGCGGGGTTTGCCGCAGACGGTGACGGCGACCGCATCGGGGCGATCGATCGCGACGGCTCGTTCGTCACTCCGCACCAGATTTTCGCCCTGCTGGCGTGGCACCTGATGGGCACGCGCCAACTGCCGGGAGATATCGCCAAGACGTTTTCGGTGACCAAGCTAATTGACAAGTTGGCAGCGAAATTTTCGCGCAAGCTGCATGAAGTGCCTGTCGGGTTCAAATACATCTGCGAGCTGATGCTGGAGCAGAATATTTTGATCGGCGGAGAAGAAAGCGGGGGCATCGGGACCAGCTTGTACCTGCCGGAACGCGACGCCACGGTTTCTGCGCTGCTGCTGGCGGAGCTGATGGCATGGCACGGCAAATCGCTCGGCGAGCTGCTCGGTGCGCTGCATAAGGAATTCGGCGAATACCATTACGGGCGAATTGACCTCGACGTGCGCCGCGGGCAGAAGGAAAGGGCCATCGCACATTTTGCAAACGAACGGACGAAGCAGCTGGAAAAGTGGGACGTGACGCGACGCGAAGGCATGGACGGCATCAAATTATATCTCGGCGATACCGGCTGGGTGATGGTGCGCGCGTCGGGCACAGAAAATCTGCTACGGATCTACGCGGAGACCGCGCGGGCGGAAACGACGCAGAGCGTGCTGAAAGCGACGGTCGCGGCGGTGGAAGCGCTCTAGAGGGTAACCATGCAAACCGTGAATCTGCGAGAAAAATTTGGGAAGTTTCAAGATTATTGCAATCCGCGCGTAATCGGAGACGTAAACGACTGCCAGGTGAAAGCGGTCAAGTTGAAGGGCGAATTCGTGTGGCACCACCACGACAACGAGGACGAATTGTTCCTGGTGGTGCACGGGGCTCTGCGCATGCAATTCCGAGACCACGAAGCGGTGGTGCGCGAAGGCGAGTTCGTGATCGTGCCGCGCGGCGTGGAGCATTGCCCGGTAGCCGACGAGGAGGTACATATTGTTCTTATTGAACCGCGAACGACTTTGAATACAGGTAACCTAAGAAACGAAAAGACAATCACGCAGCTCGAACGGATATAGAATAGGTGCTCCGCTGCCCGAAGGACACGACCAGCCATGCAACATCGCTTCCACACGCTCGATGTTTTCACCACCACACGCTTCCATGGCAACCCCCTTGCCGTGATCACCGACGGCGACGGCCTTTCCAGCGACCAGATGCTGGCCATCGCGCGCGAAATGAATCTCTCGGAAACTGTCTTCGTGCAAAAGCCAACCGACGACCGCGCGCTGGCGCGGCTGCGCATCTTCACCACCAAGGAAGAACTAAAGCTGGCAGGGCATCCGGTGATCGGCACGTGGTTCCTGCTGGCGGAACTGGGTGTAGTTCCGGCGCAGGAAGGCGGAGTTCACATATTGCAGGAAACCGGCGCGGGTGTGCTGCCGGTGGAAATTCGCTTCAAGGACGGACGGCCGCAGCGCGTAACCATGACGCAAAAAGAGGCGGCATTCCGCAAATCGGGTATCAACAAAAAGAGGTTGGCGGAGGCATTGGGTCTGTCGCCAAAGGATTTCGACCCTAAGATGGAGCCGGAGTATGTTTCCACGGGAATTTTTAATTTGATGGTGCCTCTGCGCAACCGCCAGGCGCTCGGAAAGATCCGGATGAACATGGTGGATCTGGCGAAACTGCTGGGGAAGAATTGCGGGTTGGCGTATTGCTTCGCGGTTGGCGGTAACTCCACGGCGTATGCGCGCGGCATGATGCCGTGGGAACTCTACGAGGATGCGGCGACGGGATCGGCCGCGGGATCGCTCGGAGCATTTCTGGTCAAGCACGGAAAGCTGGGCGCCGCGCATATGCTGCAGGTGATGCAGGGTGTGGAGATGGGGCGCCCCAGCCAGATCGAAGTGGAAGTCTCGCAATCGGGGAAAAAGCTGACGCCGCGGGTAAGCGGTGCTGCAGTGAAGGTGTTTGAGGGCGTCATCGGCACCTAGCGATAACGTTTTCCCACGCTAAGCCGGACAACGCCCTGTGGATGCAGTCCTCGACTAGCCGGCTTTCTATTTGCGCTTTGCGGCGGTCTTGCGATCTTTGCGCAGATCCTTTTTATCCTTGTGTAGATCCTTTTTGTCGTTGTTGACGTCCTTCCGATCAGCGTTGCGATCCACACGGTCATTGGCCAAAGCCACCTTGTCGTAGTTGATGTCGCGTTGATCCTTGTTGCGGCCCACACGATCCTTGCTCGAGTCCGCCTTGTCGTGATTGCTGTCGCGCTGATCAGAGTTGCGGTCGGTGCGATCCTGGCGCAGGTCTTTGCGGTCAGCCTTGGCCTGAGTGCTGTTGGCGCCGTACTTCTGATCATCGCGGGCGAGCTGGTTTTTGTCGCGGTTGATATCACGCTGGTCCTGGTTGCGGTCCGCACGATCCGTGCTCAAGTCCGCCTTATCATGATTGATGTCTCGCTGGTCAGCATTGCGATCGATGCGATTCTTGGCCAAATCGGCCCTGTGCGATTGATGTCGCGCTGATCAGCGCTGCGGTCGCCACGGTCCTGCGCCAAATCCCGCTTGTCCTGTCGAATGTCTTTCTTGTCCTGATGAATGTCCTGTTGCTGCGGCGTGGGGTCGGGCGTTTGCGCTTGTGCACCCAAGGACGCAGCCGTCAGGCCGAGTCCGAACACACTACGAACGAACCACTTCTTTGCATACATGGCTTTCTTCTCCCGAGGCAGATTTGGCGAGGAGCTGGGGTCTGGCAAAAAAACCCGGGCCCCGGAAAAAGGTTTCGAGATTTTGGAAATTTTCCAACTATTTGCGGGATAGGAATTTGCGCTAGCCCGGCCCGCAACCAGGTGGCGTTTCCCTTTTCGCACATTGGTGCGGAATTGTTCTTATGTATGTGGCGGTCCAACCCTATCCTAGTCGGGATATCCGGCCGAAACGAAATTCCCGATTCCCGTCCCAGGTTAGGTCCCGGAACCCTGATCGTCTACAGTGAGGAATGCAAGCGGCTCACGACCCGCTCGGAACACGGTATGAATCACAGCTTGCGAAATCTCTTGGGATCGCTCTGGTCGCGGCCAGACCCGGTGCTGGCGAATGCCGGCCTGGCGGGGGAACTGCTGGTGGCCAAGGTGCGCCTGCTGCTGGCGTCGATCCTGCTGCTGATTCCGGTGACGAATTCGCTGTTCTTTCGCATGGACCCGAAGGAAGGGCTGGTGGGCCTCAGCCTGGCCAGCGGCACTTTCCTGCTTTCGATGACGGTTTACGCGATGGTTTCGCGGGAGCTCAATCCCGGGTGGCTGACTTTCGCCACCAGCAGTTTCGACGTAAGCCTGGTAAGCGCGGCGCTGGCGATATTTCTGCTGCTGCGGCAGCCGCACACGGCGGTGAACAGCAAGGTGGTGTTTGAAGGCTATTTCCTAGCCATCGCGAGCACCAGCCTGCGTTACGACAAACGGGTGTGCATAACTGCGGGAGCGCTGGCGTTCAGCGAATACCTGGCCATTGTGTACATCGCGGCGACGCGCTGGGACCTGAACAGCGCGGCTTACTCGCCGTATCCGTACGGGCTGTTCAGCTGGTCGGCGCAGATTTCGCGCCTCATCATGATGATTACCGCGTCGGCGCTGAGCCTGGCAGTGGTGGCGCGCAGCCAGAAGCTGCTGCGCATGGCGACTAGCGATCCGCTGACGGGACTCTTCAATCGTGGCTATGTAGATGAGCGCCTGGCCATCGAATTGAGCCGCGCATTGCGCCACGGGCAGGAGCTGACGCTAGCCGTGATCGATGTGGACCGGTTCAAATTGCTGAACGACACGCACGGCCACACGGCCGGAGACCGCGTGCTGGAAGCTATTGGCGGTATTTTGCGGGGGGCTTTCCGCCAGAGCGACACTATCGGGCGCTACGGCGGAGAAGAGTTCGTGGTAATTCTGCCGGAAACGAATATTGCCGCCGCGACGCAGAAGCTGGAAACCCTGCGCGAACTGATTGCGTCTACACCGATCGCGCTTAATTCACGAGGCGAAACCGTGGTGGTCACCGTTAGCGCGGGACTTGCTGGATTGCCGGAAGACGGCCTGGATGCAGTCAAACTATTTGCGCGGGCGGATGAGCGGCTCTTTCAGGCCAAGCGCGAAGGCCGCAACCGCGTGCTGGCAAATACCGAGACCGTGTTTGTCTAATCAAGTTTGCTGACGTTGTTGAGGTTCTTTGGCCATCCCCCCGATGGCCTCAGAATGACAATCTTTGCGGTTATTTCGCTTGCAGGGACTTGTGGTAGGCGTCGAGGATGCCGTTGACGAAGCCCTTGGCATCGTCGGAAGAATATTTCTTGGCCAGATCCACGGCTTCGTTTATGACCACTTTCACCGGGGTGTCCGTGGCGCGCATTTCGTGTAGCGCGAGGCGCAGGATGGCGCGATCGATGGCGGCTACGCGCTCGAGCTTCCAGTTTACGGCGTGCTTTACGATCAATTCGTCGAGCGCCGCGGCGTCGTGCGCCGCGCCTTCAAACAGCTGATTGGCGAACGCGCGCGTCTGCTCGGCGGCTTTCGCGCTTTTCCAAAAGGTGGGCTCGAGTTTTGCGGGCGGCTGCTGGATCATGTCCCACTGAAACAGCATCTGCATGGCGAACTCGCGGGATTTTGTGCGGAGCGACACGTTATTTGCGCCGCCCTTTGCCGGTGGAGGAGGGCGCGGCCGCTGAGCCGCGGAGTTTGCGTGACAACTGTGCCATCTCAATGGCGCCGAGGCCGGCTTCGAAGCCTTTGTTGCCGCCTTTGAGGCCAGCGCGGTCGATGGCCTGCTCGAGCGTGTCGCAGGTGAGCACGCAGAACATCACGGGAATGCCGGTGTCCATCTGGGCGAGCTGCAGGCCGCGCGCCGTTTCCGAGCAGACGTAATCGTAATGGGCGGTTTCGCCTCGCAGGACGCAGCCGATGGCGATGAGCGCGTCGTAGCGGCCGCTAGCGGCGAGTTTCTTGCAGGCCAGCGGCAGTTCAAAGGATCCCGGCACGTGAATGACGTCCACGTGTTTGCTCGTGGCGCCGCCGCGCTCCAAGGCATCCAACGCGCCTTGCAGCAGGCGCTCGGTGATGAAGCTGTTGAAGCGGCTCACGGCGATGCCGAAGCGCAGTCCCGCGCCGCTTAATGCTCCATCGATTTTTGTCGGCTCAATCATCGATCGTCTTATTTCCCTTGAAATGCCGCCGCACGCTTCTCTAGAAACGCTTTCGTGCCCTCGCGCATGTCTTCGGTGGCACAGCACAAGCCGAAGAGCGTTGCTTCCAAGAAGAGGCCTTCTTCCTGCGGCATTTCGATGCCGCGTTCGATGGCTTCCATGCAGTATTTCACGGCCAAGGGCGCTTTCTCGATAATCTTTTTCGCCAGCGCTTCGGCAGCGGGCAAAAGTTCCGCAGGTTCGTAAATATGGTTGACCAAGCCGATGCGCAGCGCCTCTTCGGCGGTGATCATTTCGCCGGTGAGGCAGAGTTCGTGGGCCATGCCTTTGCCGCACAGGCGAGCGAGGCGCTGCGAGCCGCCGTAACCGGGAATGATGCCAAGCCTCACTTCGGGCTGGCCGAGTTTTGCGGTTTTGCTGGCGAGGCGGATGGAGCAGGCCAGCGCCACTTCGCAGCCGCCACCGAGAGCGAAGCCATTGATAGCGCAGATGGAAGGCTTGCCCATGGTTTCGAGCAAATGAAGCACGCTCTGACCGAACAGAGAGAATTCCTTGCCGTTGACCGGGGTCTGCTGCGCCAGTTCGTTGATGTCCGCGCCTGCCACAAAGGCCTTTTCGCCCGCGCCGGTGAGAATCAACACGCGCACGGTGGCATCGTCGTGAGCGTCAAGCAGCGCGTGCTCGAGCTCCACGATGGTTTTGCGGTTCAACGCGTTGAGTACCTTCGGACGGTTGAACGTGATGTAGGCGATTCCGTCTTTCTTTTCGCAGAGCAGATTTTCGTAAGCCATAAGCGTTCCTTAAAATTGCATCGGCTTGGGATTGGCGGGATCCGCGTAGTCGTAAAATCCGCGGCCGGTTTTGCGGCCGTGCCACCCGGCGAGCACCATGCGTTTCAGCAGCGGCGGGGCGGCAAAGCGCTTCTCTTTGAACTCATCGAACATGATCTGCGAAATGTAATAGGTGGTTTCGAGGCCGACGAAATCGAGCAGCGTGAGGGGCCCCATCGGGTGGCCACAGCCGAGTTTCATCGAGGTATCGATGTCCACCACGGAGCCGACGCCTTCCTCAAGCGCGCGGATGGCGTCGAGCAGATACGGCACCAACAAGCGGTTGACGATGAAGCCTCCGCCATCGTTGGCGCGCACGGGCGTCTTGCCGAGTCTTCCGCCGAATTCGAATATCTCTTCATAGACCGCGGGATCCGTGGCGATGGTCTTCACCACCTCCACGAGTTTCATCACCGGAACAGGATTAAAAAAGTGCAGGCCGACAAAGCGCTGAGGGCGCTTGGTGGACGCGGCGATTTCGATGATGGGGATCGAAGATGTATTGCTGGCAAAAATCGTGTTCGGCGGGCAAAGCTTGTCGAGCGCACCGAAGAGCTCACGCTTCATGGGCACCTGCTCGATGATGGCTTCGATGATGACGTCGCAGTCCTTCAGGTCATCGATCGAGGTGGTGCCTTTCAGGCGACCGCGCGTTTCATTGCGCGCCGCATCGGTTGTCGTACCCTTCTCGACCAAACGCGCGAGATTTTTCTCAATGCCCTTCAGGCCTTTTTCGACCAACTCGGCGCTGACTTCGCGCACCATGGTGGGAAAGCCAGCCTGCGCGCTCACCTGCGCGATGCCCGAGCCCATCAAGCCACACCCCACGACGCCGACTTTTTGAATCGCCATGAATTCCTCACGTGTGCAGTTAATGCACTACTGGCGGGAAATTGCCACCTCGGAAAGTGTACCAAAGCTCGGGAGAGAACTCACACGTACGCCGTCGGGTCTAATGCCATCGAAGCGCCTGGATCAGCAAGAGCGCGCCGATACCGATAAGTCCGAAATAGAGGTATTTGAAAAAGACAGTGCCGTGAAATCTGTGATTGATCACCCTTCCCCAAAAAACGCCAAGCAGTGCAAAGGGCAGCGTCAACACAAAATAGCGGGTCACTTCGCGAGTCCAGAGTCCAGCAAGCCAATAACCTGCCATGCCGATGGTGCTGGCTGGCAGAAAATACCCCTGCAGCGTGGCCCGGAATTGCTGCGGGGACCAACCGCGCATGGACCCGTAAACCACCAGCGGCGGACCGTTCATCCCGTAAGCCCCGCCGAGCACGCCGGAACAGAAGCCGCAGGCGGTAAGCCAGCCGCGATGATCCGTGCTGAGCTGCAACGGCGAGCGCCCGATCAAGGAATAGAGGGAGAACAAAATGATCGTGAACGCCATGGCCGACTTCACCGCCGTCTGATGGCGGCTCGCCAGAAGCAAAAGCCCCAGGGGAATACCAAACAGGCTGGAGAACACCAGCCAACCGGTGCTTTGCCCGTGGATTTTTTTCCAATCCTGCACGACAACGATCGCGGCGACAGTAATGGAAACGAGCACGGCAAGGGGCGCAGCCACGGGGAGGGGAATCCGGAAGGCCAGCAGGGGGACGGCTACCAGGGCCTCGCCAAATCCGAACGCCGAGCGGATCAGCGTGGCGATAAACACAATGGCCAAGACATAGAGAAGCGTAACGTCGACATTCATGTTCGAAACAAGAGGCTCAGCAAAAAACTTCTACGCTCCAATGGTGCGTGCGGAACCGGAGCAGCACCGCTTCAAACCTTGCCATACAGTTTTTCCAGCGCGGGATACGAGGAAACGTCCACGACACTGCGGTCGGGCGGGCGGATTTGGGAATCCAGTGCGCGCACCAAGAGTCGCAGGACCAACTCCATGGTGAGAGAACTTACAACGGCGGCGGTGAGGACGCGGCGATCAACCAGGGGTTTCACCTGGCCCGAGATGCCGATGCCTAGGAAGGGGAGTTCCAGCCATTTGCGGGTTTGTTCGGGATTGTCGATGCCTTGAAATGCCCTTCTGGCGCCCAGAGCCAGTTCGTGGGTTTGTCCGGCGACGAGATGAAATTTCTCCGCGCGCGAAGTTGCCAGTTTCAGCCAGGAAGCAACGGTTTGGCAGGCAAACTCCTCGCCCCACTTAGAGCGAAGAGTGGTTAACTGCAGGTTGCGCGGCCGGGAGCTTTCCATACCTTCATGACGCTGCACGGCCACCGAACTCATGCCCGGCCCTTCGATCATCAAGACGGAGCCGCCTTCCTGAAGAAGCGCGGCCATCTGCTTGCCTTGCAGGCGGCCAATTTCGTTTTGACCCTGAGTGACCACAAATACGGGAGCCCGCGCGCCCTTGGAGAGCGTCTGGATGTAGTCTACATCGCTGTTGCTGATGATCCAGGCGATACCTTCGGCGACGGCTGCCTCAGCGACGCGACGCAAGCCGGTGGCGGTCACGGGTTCGACCACAAGAGCGTGGGGGCGATCTTCGGGACGCGATTGAATGATTTCAAGCAGTTGTTGGCTTTGCGTGATGGAATCGTCGTTGGCCTGGAGAACCTGGAGTTCGAGCCCGAGGAGCTGCGCCGTGGCTTTCGCCGCCGTGGCTTGCTCATGCTGATATGCGTTGTCGTTGGGCAGGGAAACAACGATACGCAGTTTTTTCATAGGCCTCCCCCGGCAAGATGAAAGTATAGGCCCGCGTTTTGGAGCCGCGCTGGAGCGTTTCTGCCTCTTCGTAACGAATCAATTAACGCGCAGGGGATGGGCGCGGCAGCTGCTCGAGGGATATCGAAGCTTGCGACCGGCTCTCATGAACCTCATCTGAAAAATGCCCCTGCGGCAAAAGGTTGAAACACGACAGAACCTATCCCGGGATGCTTTCCTCATTGTGTCGAAGCAGGCCGCGCTCTCGATGTTCGCATCATTTCACCGGCGGAATATAGGGGATGGTGCGCGCAAAGAACCAGCACAGAAAGAAAATGATCGGGAGGTGCACGATCAGTTGCAGGGTACCGTAGCCGACCAGGTCGCGCGCCTTGATACGCAGAATGCCAAGCAACGGCAGCATCCAAAAAGGGTTTATGAGATTGGGCAGCGCTTCCGCCGCGTTATAGATCTGCACCACCCAGCCGAGATGCACGTGTTGCATGTTCGCCGCCTGCAAAACATACGGCGCTTCGATGACCCACTTGCTGCCGCCGGAAGGAACGAAGACGCCAAGGACCGCGGAGTAGAGAGCCACCAGCAGCGGAAAGCTGCCCGGCGTGGTGATGCGCGTAAAAAGATTGGCAAGCCAGGAAGTGATCGAAGTATTCGTAATCATCCCGAAAATCACGGCGTAAAACGGAAACTGGATTAGCACGCCGCCCGTAGCCGGAACGGCCTGGGACACGGCGCGCAGGAAACGCTTCGGCCGCCAGTGCAGTAGCAGACCGGTGGCGATAAAGATGAGGTTGTAAGTGTTGAGGTCAAGGGCGGCGAGCGCGCCTTGCGGCGAAGCGCGGAACACGTCCACCAGATACCAGCCAAGCAGCAAAACCACGGCGATGGTCAGCAGCGGACTGTAATCGAGCCATTCGCCGGGCTTGGCTTTCGGCTCGAGGGTCATATCGATGGGCTCGAACGCCAGGCCGTAGTCTTTGGCGGTTTTCGCATTTTCCGCCGAGGGCGCCGAAAAATAAGAAACGAAAACCGAAGCCAGCAGCAGCACCGCCGCCATGACCAGGCTCTGCCAGAGGAAGATGGTTTGCGTCAGGGGAACTACGCCGGCGATGGCGAGCAATGCAGGCGGTATCGCGGATTTGGTAGTCATCAGCAGCGCCGCGGAAGAAGAAAGACCCAATGCCCACACGGCGCCAAGTCCCAGATAGCCGGCGGCCCCGGCGGCGCGGTAGTCCATTCCTTTGACGCGCTGTGTCAATTCGCGGACAAACAGGCCGCTGAAAATGAGGCTCAGCCCCCAGGAGATCAGGGAAGTCAGCATGGAAAGAAGCGCGACCAGTGCGATTGCGGAGCGCGGCGTTTTGGGAACACCCGCGAGCCACCGAATGAGTCTGTAAACAACCGGCGTGGAAGCGAGCACATAGCCGCCGATGATGACCATGACCATCTGCATGGTGAACGGAATCAGCGCCCAAAAACTTTTGCCGCCCTGGATGGCCAGGTTGCGCGCGGGTTCGTGCAGGGCGACGCCGGTGAAGAAAACAAAGACAATGCCGAGCAGGGCGAAGACGAGCGGATCGGGGAACCAGCGTTCGCTCCATCGGGCGAGGGCCAGGCCGTAACGCGCCAGAGTCCCTTCGGCCGCGGCGTTCTCTGCGTTTCGCTCGCTCGCCATGGCGACCCTCTTTTCCGCGGAACGTCAACCACTCCGCGCAATTCGTTAAAAATTAGCGAAGCGCCTCCTGATTGGCCGAAAGAGTATCACGCAAGCCTCCCTCAAGGCAGCAGGTCTGCGGCCTTATGGAAACCGTGACAAGGAAAACGTGCGGGTCAACCGGACGCGCATCCCCGTGCTGATTGTTTACGGCACCGTGGCAGTGAACGCCTTTTTGATGACGTCTATGGATGTGACTTGAGGCTCGAAAAAGGGCTGCAAGAGGGGTATCCTTATGCTGGGTAGCACACCCAGGCCTAATCCCAACTTCCGTTGTGCCCAGTCCCTTTTGCAGTTCATCTAAACCGTAAGTGGGGGCTGTTCTGGCCCGATTCCCTTTCGTGAGTGTGTCCCATGACTATTCGCGGGCGAAAGATCGTTCTTGCCGCCAGTACTTCCGAATCCAGCGAACACAATCACAGCGCGTGGAAGCAGATGCTGCTGGCGACGCTACCTTCGAAGTACGCCTCGGTTTTCAACGTAGATTGGGCCGGCACAGGAGAAGTGTGGCCGGACGGGCAAGCCAAATACGTCCCACAGGGGCTGCGCGTGGTGGAGTCGCTGTTGGCGCAGCGGTTCGGTACAGAGGATATCGCGGTTTGCTATGCAGGAGAACTGGATAAATTTGTAGGCGAGGATACGCGCGTGGTGGGCATCCACGCGCACAATCCACTGGGCATCACGTTTGCCACGGACGTTTACGCGTATTTCTACGGCTCGGACGTGGAACCTATCAATGCCGAGGAATTCCGCCGGCTGATCCTGCATCCCGTGCTGCGGAAACACAAAGACCACCTGAAGATCATCGTTGGCGGACCGGGCGCCTGGCAAATCGAAAAGAAAAACCTGCAGGACGAATGGCAGATCGACTGCCTCTTCGATGGAGAAGCGGAAGAGGGCGTGGTGGAACTGTTTGAAACCTCATTGCGGGGCGAAACGCTGCCGCGCAAGGTGGAAGGCCACAGCCCGAAGATGGAAAGCATTCCTCCGCTGCGGCACCGCTCGACGTACGGCGCGGTGGAAATTACGCGGGGCTGCGGGCGGGGTTGCCAGTTCTGCTCCGTGGCCTTGCGTGCCGGGAAAAGCTTTCCGCTCGAGCAAATCATCACCAATGTGAAGACGCAAGCGGCCGAGGGCGCGGAGTTCGCGCTGCTGGTGACCGAAGATCTATTCCTTTACGAGCATGGCCCAAAATTCGCAGTGAATACTCCGGCGCTTAAGAAATTATTTGAATCGGTGCTGGCGGTGGAAGGTATCAAGTGGCTGGGCCTGACACACGGCACTATGGCCCCGATTGTGGCGGAGCCGAATCTGATTGGCGATCTGCAGATTGCGGTGGATCACAGCGTGTTTACGCATCCGTTGTCGACCAACCCCGAAAAGCGTTACCAGAGCCTGTTCATCGGAATTGAAACGGGATCGCCGCGGCTGTTCACGCAACTAATGAAGGGCAAGGGTTATCCCTTCCGCCCGGAGCAGTGGCCCGACGTGATTATGAAGGGCATGGAGATTCTGAATCGTCACAACTGGTTCCCGCTTTGCACGTGGATTCTGGGGCTGCCGGGAGAGACGCCGGACGACACGCGGCAGTCGCTGGACCTGCTGCACGCGCTCAAAGACGCAAAATGGTGCGTGATTCCGACGCTGTTCGTGCCGCTGGAAGATACGCGGCTGCAGAAAAAGGAAGGCGCCAAGCTCTACAAGCTCACCGACCTGCAATGGGAGTTTTTCTTTACCTGCTGGCGCTACAACATGGATTTCTTTCACCGTGCAAAGAGCGCGCACTTGGTCTACAACCTGGGCATTCCGATTTATTACTACCTGTTGGGGCGGCGGCTGTTCGGCAAAGCGATGAAGTATCCGCTGCTACGGCTGGGACATTTCCCGGAGTGGATCCTCAAGCACAAGCTATATCTGGATTTCACCGGAAAGCACAAACCGCGATTCCGTGTGCCAGACTTTGTGCCCATCCCCGAGCATGCCACGCGGCCGATCCTCCCCATCGTGTGAGTTTCGTGCCCCGGGACTTCCCATCCTCAATTAATTTGCGAGCGATTCTAGGATGATCGCGATGCCCTGGCCGCCGCCGATGCAGGCGGTGGCCAGGCCGTAGCGCAAGCCCTTGCGGCGCAGTTCGTTGAGCACGGTAATGACCAGGCGCGTGCCGGATGCCCCGAGGGGGTGACCGAGGGCGATGGCGCCGCCATTGACGTTGGTCTTGTCCCGGTTCAAGCCGAGTTCTTTTTCGACGGCGAGATACTGCGCGGCGAAGGCTTCGTTCACTTCGATGCGATCCATCTGCTCGAGTTTCAACCCGGCGGCCTGCAATGCTTTGCGCGAAGATGGCACCGGGCCGATGCCCATGATGCTGGGATCCACACCGGCCACGCCCCAGGAAATAATGCGGCCAAGCGGCTTGAGGCCACGCTCTTTCGCGGTTTTTTCCCGCGTGAGGACCACAGCCGCGGCGCCATCCACGATGCCGCTGGCGTTCCCCGCGGTGACCATGCCGTCTTTCTGAAACGAAGGCGGCAGCTTCTCAAGAATTTCCATGGTGGTTTCCGGACGGCGATGATCGTCTTCGCTCACCAAAATGCTCTTTTTTCCCTGCTTCACTTCCACCGGCGAGATTTCTTCCTTCAGATGGCAGGCCTTAAACGCGGCATCCGCGGCCTGCTGGCTGCGCAGGGCGTAGGCATCGGCGTCCTTTCGCGTGATGCCGTGCTGCCCCGCGAGCTTTTCGGCGGTCAGCGCCATGGGCAGGTTGCAATAAGAGTCGGTCAACCCGGCCATGAGCGAATCCTCCAGCGCGCCGCCGCCGAGTCTCAATCCTGTGCGCGCGCCGCGAATCACGAACGGGCACTGGGTCATATTTTCCATGCCACCTGCGAGCACCATCCCCGATTCGCCGAGCAGCAGCCGCTGCGCGCCCTGCACAATCGCCTCGATGCCAGAACCGCACAGACGGTTCACGGTGACCGCTGGCGTTTCGATCTTCAATCCCGCTTTTAGTCCCACGTGCCGTGCGCCGTAAATAGCGTCGGCGCTGGTCTGCATCACGTTGCCGAAAATCACGTGGTCGAATTCCGCCGGATCCACCTCCGCGCGCTGCATGGCCGCTTTACTTGCGTGCGCGCCTAGTGCAATCGCGGAAACATCCGAGAAGGCTCCCGTATAGCGCACCATGGGCGTACGCGAGCCTGCCACTACGACTACATCCGTTGGAAACATGATTTTTCCTTTCTTGTGATTTTCAGAATTATCAAGCCGCGGAGCATCCGCAGTGCAACACCAAAAACCTTGTCATCCTGAGGCTATCCGATGAGGATAGCCGAACGATCTCACCGCGAACAACCTGCACGATGTGTCCGTTGAGATCCTTCGCGACGCAAACACCGCACCGCTCAGGATGACAACGCCGGGAATGGTGGCCGGCGTATCGGAAATGTTCTCTTTCCTGGAGCGAAGCGCTAGAGCTTGGGGATTTCCGAGAGGACGATAGTGTCGCCGCCGCGCTTGCGGGCTTCCTCGATACTGAACTCCGCGCGATTCATCACGTCCGTCACGATGTCTTCGCTGTCATACTCCTGGCGCGCCGCGGCTTCCACGATGCCCGCGCTGAGCGTAATCTGCGTGGAATCCCACGGCGGACGCACGCCCAAGGCCGCGCGCTTTAGTTTTTCCACCAGATTCTGCGCTCCCGAGAGGCTGGTATCCGGCAGAATAAACGCCAAAGCCCACGACGTATATTTTACCGCCATATCGTTTTGGCGCACGATGGGCTGCAAGGAACGCGCCAGCTGCTCGAGGAATTTTTCCAGAGGGGCCTCGCCCTGCTGGCGCAGCATGTCCGCGCCGCGATCGATCTGAAGTACGGCCAGTGAGAGCGGCGTACCCTGGGTGCGGGCCCGATCAGCTTCGTTGAGGAGGCAGCCTACATACGAACTGCGGCTGAGCAGGCCAGTGCGCTCGTCGGAAACGCCCATACGCCGCACCAGGCTGCGCAGGCGCGTGTGGCTAACGCTCATCATCATCTGGTCGCCGATGGCCTGCAAAAAATAGGTCTGGTTGGGCTTCCACTGGTGCGGACGATCGTACGCGACAATCAACATGCCCGCGGGCGACTGCGTTTCCTTGTCGGCGATGGTCACCCCTAGCGCCGTGGCCAGGCCCAGGTCTTTCAGGCTGGACTCGTCGGCGCCATCCACGACCAACCCGCCCAGTTCATCGGGAACCGCTTTTTCGACTTGCGCGAGCAGGAAAACCATCTGTGCTGCCGGTGCGGCCTTCACGCCGGAGGTGCAATACTCCGCGGCCATTTCCGGCGGACGCCCCGGAGCGCCAATCACAGCAAACGTGCGCGTGGCTTTCAGGTACATGCCGACTTCATTCGCGGTGGTGTTTAGCATGGCACGCGGGGTCTGCTGGCGGAAGATCTTCTGATTGATTTCGGAGATTTTGGTGAGGTCGCGCAACGTCTCGACGGTGTAGCTTCCGGTGCGCCCGGTGGGAGGCTGCGGCTTTTCCTGCGCAACGGGAACGGCCGGTACCTGCTTAATGCCCGCCCCAGGTTGCGGCTTTGTCGGAGTCTTCGGCCACCAGTTGGCCATCTGGTAAAGATTTTGCAGGCGCGGATTGTGTTCTTCTTCGCCGGGGAACATGGCGGCGATTTTTTGCAAGCGCTCGATGGCTTTGTTCTGGAGGGAGTACTGCAGAAAAATCTCGGTCTGCACGATCAGGTCGTCGAGCGCCTGGCCTTTCTTCGCCTCTTCGGTGCCTGCGGCAGCCTCAGGGGCGGCTCCCAGCTTGCGCGTAGGAGCATTGCTGGCCTGAAGATTGGCGGTGCGCGCCATGCGTCCGGCAACGCGCCTGAGAAAAGCTTCATCAGCGTGGCCGCGCAAACGTTCGAGGCGCTCCTGATTGCGATAGTCGTAGGCGTCAATATCCACCAGACGGTCGAGCGTTTCGCAGGCCTTAGGGAATAAGCCGGAATTGAAATTGGCGTCAAACAGCTTGATGAGCACTTCGAAGTATTGCGATTCGCGGTTCAGTTCGCTGTAAAGACCTGACCAGTACTCCAAAATGGGAATCGATTCCGGATGCTTGCCGCCGATGGCTTCCATTTGCGTGACAAAGTCCGCCGATTTTTTGTCCGCGAACATGCGGCGCTTCAGCGTTTGCAGAATTTCGACGGATTTCGCGTCCTGATTGGCATCCGCGTAGGCATCCAGCAGATCGAAAAGGCGGGTTTGGCCTTCGTTTTTCTCCTTCAGCAGGCGCTCGAGAATCTCTCGCGCGCGGTCGAGTTGTCCGGACTGCACCAGCGCGTCGGCGAAGGTATCCAGAAAAGCGGCGTCGGTTTCCTTGGCTGAGAAAGGTTCCAGGAGGGTGGCGGCTTCGGCGGCCGCGCCACTGCGCAATTTTGCCTCGCCATAGAGCAGCGCCACGCTCCGTTCCTGCGGCGCCAGCGAGTACGCCTTCGCAAGCAGCTTCATAGCCTCGGCGGCGGCTCCGGAAGCGGTGGAAAGCTGCGCGGAGCGAAGATAGCTGCGCGCGGCCAACGCGTTTTTCCCGAGCTGCGAAGCCATCTCCGCGACCTTGAGCTGGCGCGGCAGTTTGTCGGGCTCGAGCTGCGCAGTGCGTTCCCAACAAAACAGCGCGTCCTCGGAGCGGCCGGCTTCGGCGAACATTTCGGCGGCTTTGGTGTACTGCTCGATGGCCTCCTCGGCGCGATTCTGTTTCTGCAGCAGGAAGGCGTAGCGGGCGATGCGCTCTGGAGATTGCGGGACCGAGGTGGAGCGCAGAAACCGGTTGTAGATGGCCAGGGCCTTGGTTTCGTCCTTGGGATCGATAAGCAGGTCGAATAGGTGGCCGTAGTAGACCGCGGCGCGTTCCGGTTGATTCAAGCGCGTGTAGAGGTCGCCGAGTGCTTGAGCGGCCTCGAGGTTCTGCGGGGCACCATCGAGCGCAGCGAGGTAGGCCTCAATGGCGTCCTCGAGGCGATTTTTCTCGAGAAACTTCTTCGCCCGCTCCAGGTGTTTGCTGACGTCTACGGCCATCCGTAATTGATCCGGCTTTCTGGCGTTGGTGGTGCGTGCGGCAACGCAGGCGGCGAAGCGCACCCTTTCCACTATATACCTGCGCTCGGGCCGCGTGAAAATCCACGTGGCGGGGCGTTGGGCAATCCGCCAAGAGGGCGTTTCCCGGCCGAGGCTCGCGCAGGGGCCATGTTGCGGTAATCTGTGGGGGCCGTGCCGAGAATCCTGCTCATCGCGGTTTGCGGATTTTTGATCGTCAGCGTGACCTCCGTGCTGGCAGCGCGGATGCTGATTGGGCGCGCGGCGCGCAACAAAACGTACGCCAGCGTCGACCAGCTTCCCTACCGACGCGTCGGACTGGTGCTGGGGTGTCCCAGGCGGATTCCCGGCGGATGGCTGAATCCTTTTTTTGAAAACCGCATCGCCGCCGCTGCGGAACTCTATCACAACGGAAAAGTGGACTACCTGGTAGTCAGCGGGGACAATCACGTTCACGAATACGACGAGCCCACGGATATGAAGAACGCGTTGCTCGAAAAGGGCATTCCCCTGGAGCGCATCTACCCGGACTACGCCGGTTTCCGGACGCTCGATTCCGTGGTGAGAGTGAAGGAAATTTTTGGCCAGACGAAAATCACCATCATTTCGCAGCACTTCCACAACCAGCGCGCTATTTTCCTGGCGGAGCACCGCGGGATCGACGCCATTGGTTTCGATGCGCCGGACGTGGCACCGGAATATGCGTGGAAAACGAGGTCACGCGAGCAGTTCGCAAGAGTGAAGGCGGTGCTGGACATCTATGTGTTCCACAAACAGCCGCACTTTCTGGGGCAGGAGATCGCGATTGGCGTGGAAACCCGACAGGCGCAATGAACTTTACACATCCAAGTCAGTCGAAATAACCATCCGGATGGGAGACCCTTTTACGAGCGGCGGCATCTATTTTTGCGCGCCCGAATTCAACGCGAAAGGGTTCTCCATGAAAATTCAGAGACTCATGATCGCCGCGGTTTGTACGTTCCTTGCATTCGGGCTGGCCTACGCGCAAACGGCGCAGCCGGATGCAAGTCTCACCGCGAATCCCGTCTACACCAAAAACTGCGCGAAATGCCACGGAAAAACCGCGGAGGGACACCACTTTGGCGGGCCTTCGCTCACTTCCGCGAAAGCGGCAGCCGCTTCGGCGGAAGATCTGCGCAAGATCATCAGCGATGGCAAGGGCCATATGCCGAAGTACGCTGGAAAACTCAGTGCCGAGGAAATCAACACACTGGTGAAGCAGATCGAGGCGCTGAACAAGAAGTAGCACGCCCGCGTTCAAGGCAAGGGCGGAGCCGAATCGGGCCAGGCGGTGACAAAGAATCTGCCGTCCGGCTGGCGCTGGAGTGCGGGCGCATATAGGCCTATCGATTCGCGGCGCCACCACAGGTGTGTGGCGCGCTTCGTGGGCAAATCAGTGAACCAGTATTGCCACAGAACCGCGCGGACATGATTCGGAGGATTTTGCGGAAAAGGATTCGCCGAGAAGAGCGCGAGGACATCCGGATCGTTCGAAAGCAGGAGCTGCTCGGCGCGCACCACCCAAGGATTTTCCCGCCAGTAATCGAGCGAGGCAAACCAGAGGTTCCAGTCGAAGCGCGGCTGGTAGGGCGCATAGATGCGCGGCGCCTGGGCGGGGTCCTGGGGCTTGTTGCGAAACGGATAGGGCGTCCATTTCAATCCGTCGTCGGAGCCCTGAAATTCAATTTCGTAGCGCTTCCAGGTCATGCGGCCGAAGAGTCCGTAGCGATCCGCGATGCGGAACGGTTCGAGCACAGCGATGGGCTTTTCCGGCAACGGGATGCCGTGAAAAATGCCCGACAAGATTAGGAAGACGTTGGCGTAGAGCATCCAGGCGAGAAAGAAAGCGGAAAGCCAGAGGCCGGCGGCGGAAACGAGCTCGCGTATTTGGACAGTGATCGGAAAGGCGGGTGGATGATCTTCCTGCGGCGAAGAGGACGACACTGCCTCGGGAGCCGGAGACAGAATGGAAGGCGTGTGAAGATCGAGCTCGACTAGGTCTTCTTTGGAGGCGGCCGCAGGGGATTGCTTGAGATTTTCCAGGACCGCACCGACCCAGGGCGCAGGCAAGAATCGTGTGAGCAGGCGGTCGTCCAGCAAAAGAAAGCCGAGCGACAGCACGAGATAGTTCAGGAAAGCGTAGTTGGCGGTGAGGATGATGCCGATCTGCAGGCTGGTGACGACGCAAAAGCAAGTGATGCGAAATCGACGCGGCAGAAAAACCATCCAGACGAGCACAAGCTCGACGAGCAACGTGAGCAGGGCGGTGGCGGCGTGGAAACGATGCGGAAGTTGCTGCGCGTACCAGCCGAGCCACGTGGGCAGCGGGCCATTTTGATAATATTCGTCCATGGCGGTGAGGTCGCGCCAGGAGGGATCGCCGCCGAAATATTTGGCGAAGCCGGATTCGAAATAGATGCTGAACCACAGCAGGCGGAGCAACCAAATGCTGGCGCGCGAGGGAGGAGCCGAACTACCCCAACCGGGGCGCAGGCCGTCCGGCACGAAAAAAAAGCTGATGAAGCCGGCAGCAAGCAACATGCCGTCCGATTGGTAGCCGGAAAAATCCTGTGCGGCGGTGACGAATGAGAGAAACAGAACGAAGCAAATCACCAGCGTCGCGCGGGGCCAAAGATTCAGGAACAGCAAGAGCGAGGCGATCATGCCGATCCAGCAAAGCGCCATGAGCGCGTGATTGCTGGAGTCGAGCCACAGCAACGTCGGGGCATACCAGTAACGCGCCGAGGGGCCGACGAGGTCGGCGATTTTCTGCAGGTAGGTACCAGCGGGAAGCAAGCCGTTAGGGCCGAGCAGGCCGCGGATCTGAAAGACGAGCGAGTAAAACGCGGAAAAATAGATGAAGCCGAGGGCGCGCAGGAAGAGCCAGCGGGGAAGGAGGTAGCCGGGCGGCCCGGCCGGGCCGGGGCCTGCATACCAAAGGAGGAAAAATGGCTTCCCGCTATCCATCGGCAATGATGATAGCGCGCCAAGTTCGCATTTGAGCTGGGTAATGGTTGACTTTCCGAGTAGCACAGGCACTCTTGCCGGTGCGGCGTTTAGCAAAGGTGGCGGCTGCAAAGTCAAGCGTGACTGTGCCACGTTACTTCGAGGAAGAATCCCCTGGAAGGTGAAGAGAGCAGGTGCCGTCCGCACAGAGATCGCGGTTCCAGCGATAACGGTTGCGTGCAACCCACGCGTAGATTCTGGCGGCGATCCAGTGGATGCCAGGAATCAGCAGAATCCTGGCCAGCAAATTCCATCCGGGAAGAAGCATACCGATGCGTGCCCAGGCGTCGGCGCCGCTGGAGATTCGACCCCGGGCGTCTACCGCCTGCATCCAGCGCATCGCCACTTCGCGATCGATCTGCGGGAAACGCACTTGTGCGGAAGGGTCGTGGAGGCTCAGGAATTCGATGCGCCGCCGATGATCAAACCGCTCGACGCGCGTCACGCTGGCGCGGCAAAGGCTGCAAGAGCCATCGTAGAGAACCGTCAATTCGGCCATACATTGCCCCTTCGGCGTACACAGATTAGATGCTACGGTATCCTTTTGGCGACGCTATGTTTCCGCTACTTTTCGGTATCCTCCTCGGGCTGCTGCAAACGGCAAACACAACGGCACAGCCACAGGTACAGCGCCGCGAGTTGTTTGTAGCGAGCGATCCCGGGACACAGATTTTCGTGCGTGAAGTTTTCGCGGATCCCGCCAATCCAACACGCACGGCGATTGTCCTGGTCCACGGAGCGCGCGTACCGGGCGTGGCCTCGTTCGACTTGCCAGTTCCCGGAGGCTCGCTCGCGGCAGACCTCGCTATGCGTGGACTGGACGTCTTTATCATGGATGTGCGTGGCTACGGGCGGTCCTCGCGTCCCGCAGAAATGGACGCTCCGCCGGACACGCACGCCCCGCTGGTCCGATCCGCAGAAGTGGCCCGAGACATTGCTGCTGTTGTGAATTCCATTCACCAGCAGCGGCCCGCCGCGCGCATTGTGGTCTTCGGCTGGGCCACCGGTGGGCAATGGGCGAGCTACTACGCCAGCCGTCGCCCGGAGAATCTATCCGCGTTGATTGTGCTGAACAGCTTGTATCGCGGCGCAGGCAAGCATGATCTGATCGGTCGCGGTTCCGATCTCGAAGACCCGGCGCATCCGGGCCACTTCAACACGGCAGTGTGCGGCGCTTATCGCTGGAACCCCGCGAATTCTCTGCTCCGTCCCTGGGACCACAGTGTCCCCGATGAGGACAAGAGCCTGTGGCGAGATCCAGCCGTTGCGGAAGCGTACGTTTATGAAGCGTTGGCCAGCGATCCGAAAGCAGCTTCGCAAACGCCGCCAGCATTTCGTTCGCCGTGCGGCGCAATGGAAGACAGCTTTTATCTGGCAACGGGACGCCAACTCTGGGATGCATCGCTGATTACCGTGCCCACTCTGGTCATCGCTTCAGAGCGAGATTTCTGGTCGCGACCTGAAGATCGCAACAATCTGATGGACGACCTGGTGCACGCCCGGAAAACAAAGTTGGTGACCATCCCAGGCGCAAACCATTTTGTGCATCTGGAGCGCTCTGGGCATGGCCGTGACATTTTGATCAAGGAAATCATTGCGTTTACCGAAGCGGATTAGCCGACCTGTAGCTTCTCCGAGTAACGAAGGGGCAAGCTGACGGGTAGCGGCAGTTGTGGCAAACTAGATGTTTACACGGCAAGGTTCGCGCAGGATGAGCGGCGCTCATCAGGCACCAAGGCCCGCCGCGACACTCAGAAGCACCCTCAGGAAAAATCCTGGCGGTAACGGAAACGAATGGACCCAAAGTTCATACGCAATTTCTGCATCATCGCGCACATTGATCACGGCAAATCCACGCTGGCCGACCGGCTGCTGGAGATGACGGGGGCGCTTTCCGAGCGCGAGATGCACGAGCAGGTGCTCGACTCGATGGACCTCGAGCGCGAGCGCGGCATCACCATCAAGGCGAAAAGCATCCGGCTGCACTACAAAGCAAAAGACGGCAACACCTATCGCCTGAACCTGATTGATACGCCGGGCCACGTGGATTTTTCCTACGAAGTTTCGCGCGCGCTTTCCGCATGCGAAGGAGCGTTGCTGGTGGTGGACGCTAGCCAAGGCGTGGAGGCGCAGACCGTCGCGAACACGTTTCTCGCCGCCGGGCACAACCTCACCATCATCCCGGTGATCAACAAAATTGATTTGCCCGCCGCGCAGCCTGACTACGTGAAGGAACAAATCGAAAGCGTGCTGGCCATCCCCGCCGATGACGCGCTGATGATCAGCGCGAAGAGCGGCATCGGCGTGGAAGACGTGCTGGAAGAGGTGGTGAAGCGCGTGCCTCCGCCGAAAGGCAGCGCGGAAAATCCCTTGCAGGCGCTGGTGTTTGATTCGTGGTTCGACATTTACCGCGGCGCGGTAGTGCTGGTGCGCGTAACGGAAGGGCGCGTGACGCAGCATATGAAGATTCGCCTGGTGGCCACGAACGAAGTGTATGAAGTGGAGCAGTTGGGCACGCTGACGCCCAAGCCGGTGGCGTTGGAAGAGTTGGAAGCCGGCGACGTAGGCTTCATCGTCGCCAATATAAAGCGCGTGGCCGATGCGAAGATGGGCGACACGGTGACGGAGGCGGCAAGGCCCGCCCCGGCGCTGCCGGGCTTCGAGGCCATTAAGCCTATGGTGTTCGCGGGAATCTTTCCTGTGCTCGCCGATGAATACGAACCGCTGCGCGATGCGCTGGGCAAGCTGCAACTGAACGACGCGGCGTTTTTCTACGAGCCGGAAAATTCCGTGGCGCTCGGCTTTGGTTTCCGCTGCGGTTTTCTCGGCCTGTTGCACCTGGAAATCGTGCAGGAGCGCCTGGAGCGCGAGTTCGGCCTGAACCTGATTACCACCGCGCCCAGCGTGCAATACCGCATAACGCGCGTGACCGGCGAAGTGATTGAAGTCGACAGTCCGGCGAAATTCCCGAATCCCAGCGACATTGACAAGATTGAAGAGCCTATCATCAAGGCGATGATCATCAGCAACGATGAATCGGTGGGCGGATTGTTACAGCTTTGCCAGGACAAGCGCGGCATCCAGAAAAATTTCGAGTATCTTTCGCCGACGCGCGTGATGCTTACGTATGAACTGCCGTTAAATGAAATCGTGCTGGATTTCTACGATCGCCTCAAGAGCATTTCGCGCGGTTACGCGTCGCTCGACTATCACCTGGACGGCTACAAGGAATCGGATCTGGTGAAGCTGGACATTTTAGTTGGCGGTGAACCCGTGGATGCGCTGGCGCTGATTATTCATCGCGAATTTTCCGTGGAACGCGGGCGAGAACTGGTCACGCGCCTGCGCAAGCTGATCCCGCGCCAGATGTTTGAAGTGCCTATTCAGGCGGCCATTGGCAGCCGCATCATTGCGCGCGAGACGGTGTCCGCGATTCGCAAAAACGTGCTGGCCAAATGCTACGGCGGCGACATTACGCGCAAGCGCAAGCTCCTTGAGAAGCAAAAAGAAGGCAAGCGGCGCATGAAGCGCGTCGGCCAGGTGGATATCCCCCAGGAAGCGTTCCTCGCGGTCCTCAAAGTGGACGCCAACGAAGACGAATAGAAGTAGGATGGGGTACGCAGGGATATGACCGCCTAGATGCCTACCCCTTGGTTCGTGGTTCTGGCTTTCTGGTTTCACTCCTGATCGCCAGCTTCCTCGTTTTCTCTCCAACACCCAAATTACGATGACGCGATGGTCTGCCTGAATCTGTTATATCGGCGCAAGGGGGACGTGGTCAGCACCGCGACCGAACGAGCTAGTTATGTGCAACAGGCAGATGAGCTGCTCGATAAAGTAAAAGAATCAAGCAAAAAAGCTTGCAGGGCGATACCACAGAAATAGAGTCTGCCGCCATATCAGCCGGACCCTTTGTTCGTGACTTCCGCGCCTAGTTTCCCCCGGTGAAACCGGATGGTGATGGCGTCACCGATTTGGACTTGGGCGGCATCGGTGAGGACTTTTCCGGCGGCGTCGGTGGCGATGGCGTAGCCACGTTCGAGGACTTTCAGGGGGCTGCGTTCCTGGAGCTGTAGCGCGAGCCGCTCCCAGCGGTCGCGTTTCAGGCGGAGCAGGCGCTCTTCGCCCACACCCAATTCGTGGGCGGCTTTTTGCAGGCGCAGGCGCAATGCGCCAATCTTCGCGCGAAAATCAAACGAGGCGACGTGTAGACGAGCGGTGTGCAAGCGCTTTCGCGAGTCTTGCAAGCGGCCCCGCAGGCCGGTGGCGA
>DATFSI010000201.1:0-3686 GCA_035262705.1 Candidatus Acidiferrum sp.
GGTTCAGGCAAGGGGACAGGCCACGGGGAGATTACCGGAACAATGGCCTTTGACCGAAAAGAGTACGGCATGAATAGTGGCATTCCTTTCATCAAAATTGCCGACCGCGTCGAGGTGACGGTCTTCCTCATAGCCGACCGAGTTAGCGGTCCTCCACTGGTCTTCAAGCAGTAGTCAGCACGGACTAGCGTCCCAATCAAAGGCTCCTCGTCGGCGCCGCCCGCCGAGCCCGCCGACAGCACGAAGCCGGCAACCCCCGCCAAGCCGTAACGCAAAAACTTTAGCAGAACAAACCAAAAGGGCGCCGCAAGGCGGCCTTTTTTGTTGCTTCAAGGCTGCGGCCGGGAAACCAGAAAACGATGCGTGCGATCAGGATCGAAAAGCTGGGAACTAGTGATGTCCGTGTGCGGGGCGTTCTTGGGCTGGCCGAGCTTGTGGTTGGTGTCCACTTCGAACAGCATGTAGTCGCTTAGGTAGTGTTTGTGATGGTAGCGTCGCCCGCGGAGCTCCATGTACATTTCCGCGCTCCACGGGAGCCACAAGGTTATGTCTTCGCTGCGGAACTTCACCGGGCCGTAGTCCACGCGCAAATGGTCTCGCGTGAGTTGCAGAGCGGCGACCGGCCCGCTCAGGTCCGTTTCCACCCGCACCAGGTCAAAGCTCGCCGCGGATACCCACATGCGGCCTTTTACCGGGATCGTGTAGAGCTTGTCCTTGTGGCGCCACACGCGGAGCGGGAATGCCGTCCCTGGTTTTTCCTCAAAACGGATTTGCCAGGCGGCTCGATCTCGGATGCTCGCTAAGCCTTCGCAGCGGAAAATCATGCCCTTCCGCGAAGCCGGTTGCAGGATCGCCACGCCCAGATTGTTCAATCCTATCGTCGCCAGTGAGGTAGGGAAGGCGGCGTCCTTTTCCCGGGCGTCGCGCTGTTCGTCCAGAAAAAAAGAATCCTCCTTGTACTGGGAGACAAAAACAATGTAGGAGAAATCGTTCGAGCGCACTGGCCCGGGTTGTCCATAACGGTCAATTTCCTGGTGCTCGATGTGTTCGGTGGCCGTGAACTTTTCAAAGTTTTGCAATTGCGAACGAAGGCGCGCCGCCGCGAAGTTCAGCACCTCCTCGGTTTCGCACGGGGCATTTTGCGCCATTGGGAACTCCACGCTGTCCACATCCGGCGGAGCCCAGGGCCGGTGCGGCGGAGGCGTCAGATCGATGCTGGGCAGCGGAGGCAAAGGTAGCGCGGCGGCCTGCTCGGGCAGTTTCGCCGAGCGCGTCTCCGAAAGAGCCGCAAGGTATTGCTTGGCCGTCTCAGCCGCGGTCGTATTGGGAAAATCTCTCTCCACTTTTTCCAAGGTGTGCAGCGCCTGCTGCGTTTTCCGTTGCGCCGCCTGGATTTGTCCGAGGAGCAGCAGCGGCTCCGCAGCCTTCTCGCGCGCGAGCGCTACGGCGTGTTCGGCGCGAGCTTCCGCGTCCGCAAACCGGCCGGCCTTGGCATAGGCGGTGGCCAGTAGGAATTGCCCCCGCCAACCCGCCCCGTTGTTGCGATAAGCCTTTTCCAGCGTGGTTATCGCCAGTTCGGCTGCGCCCGTGCGAAGTTGCAATTCGCCAAGGGCCAACAGCGAGCGTTCGTGTCCCGGGTCGAGAGAAAGTGCCTTTTCGAAATTCTGCCGCGCCAGTTCCGGATGATCTAACGCCCGCTCTGCGGCGCCCAACAGGTAAATCACATCCGGATTCCCGGGAGCCATCGCTACGGCCTTCGCAAAATGTGTCCGGGCCAGTTCAAATTGACGCCGGCTCGTGGCTTCCAATCCTTTGTTTACTTCGGCCTGCAGCTTGGGCGCCATCACCGGGCCGCCTGGCTTTCTGGCCGTCGGCTTCGTCTCGGATTGCCGGGGAAGATAAATATAAGCCTGCACGGTGGAGCCGAAACCGTTAACCGTAATGTGTTCCCAGGTCGTCTGATAACCTGTGCCAATGGCCTCAGCGTCATACTCGCCTTGCGCGACACCGTCGAAAACCGCGGCGGAAGCGTCTCGCATGGTGGCCGTCCTGCGAATGCCTTGCGCGTTGTCTTGAAGATTAACGATACCCGGCACGTCCAGCGGCGTGCCCTGGGAGTCTCGCAGATTGATGATAAGTGTGACGGATACCGGATTTCCTTGGTTGACGGTCGGTGCTCCCAAAGTGGGACCCGGGCTGGGATTGCGTTTCTGAGCTGAAAGCGGAGAAGAAGAAAAGTAGAAAAGGCAGCCGCATACAAGGAGTAAAATACGACCAGGCAGGAACGCTCGAAGTGAGATCTTCAAGGCAGCATCCCCTACGTCAGTAGCAAAGAAGGTACGCAACCCTAAGGCTCAGGTCAAGCCCATTGACGCAAAAGCCCATCG
Organism: Candidatus Acidiferrum sp.; assembly: GCA_035262705.1. Classification (GTDB taxonomy): domain Bacteria; phylum Acidobacteriota; class Terriglobia; order Acidiferrales; family UBA7541; genus Acidiferrum. The sequence goes on from DATFSI010000201.1 coordinate 2,388, forward strand.
AGTCAAGACCCTTGGGCTCAGCCGCGAAGCGGCAAGCGCCTGGTAATGGGTGCTCCCATCGCGATCAAGGCGACGGCTGCCAAGCTAGCCCGCTTGGTCTTCGCATGCTGCGCTACAGAATGACATACGTCGACCAAGGAGCAGTGTTCTACGAACGGATTCCGAATCGTCCAAGCCCCTGCTGCTTAAAAGCAGGAGTTTCAGGGGAGAAAAGTGCTCTCCTTTACCGACTGCCCGAATGGACAGGTGCGCCGGATAGCACAGCGCGTCGCGACTCGCTTGCGGGCTGCAAGGTGAAAGCTTCCAATGGAGAAGCAGAAACGTTCTAGCCGCGCCGAACCGGAAGGTCGGCCTAGATGGAGAAGCCATGAAAAGCCTGAGACTGGCCCTGGTGATTTCGGCCCTTGGTGTAGCATGCGCCACATGCGCGGCACAACAGCCCAAGATTTTTGATTGGCAACCGGCGAATGACGAGAAGGTGCGTATGGATCCGGCAAACTATTACGCGGCCCAAACATATCGTCCCGCTGCGAGTGGGGGCAACATCCACGTCGAAATTACGGCGGAAAGGCCAGTCACGGTCTTTATGACTGATGCGATGAGTTGGGAACTGGCGGTGCAACATCCGGAAAACATTCCCAGTCTACGGACGAGCTGCACACAAGAACACATAATGCAGACAACATATGTCTGCACCTTGCCAGGAGTGCCAATGACTCTGGTAATTCACGATGAGCGGCGGAACCCGGAAGGAGCGGCATTTGCGGGTTTCGCGGCGGTGATAAGGGCTGAAGAAAGAGCCGACCATGTCTTAGAAGCCGGCGTAGACGCCGCGCGAATCGGCGAAAGGTTAGCGGAGCGGAAATTTTTCGCGCCAAACGACGTTCAAATTCAATATTACCGATGGGACTGCGTGCTGAATTGCATTCAGCCGGAATTTCAGTGGATGCGACAGGTCAAGGAAAAATACGATTTGACATCTTTCTTGAAGGTGTATGGTGGGTTTGTTGCGGACCACGACCAGACGCAGGTGAGCATAAAGATTAAGGCGCCGGCACCGATGGCCGTGGCGATGCTGCCGTCGAATGTGGCGAACCAACTGCATGCCAGGCCGGACGCCCTGGAGAGCGCACTGAGAAACAGTTCGTGCCAGCAGCGCGGTGTCGAGAACACGAATTTTCAGTGCGCTTTTAACGCGAGCGATGGGCCTCAATCATTGATTGTAGTGCCGGAAGATACGACAAACGTGCCCCATAAGAAGAAGTCTGAAATCGAGATGCAAGTGGTAAAGTGCGTAGC
>DATFSI010000202.1:0-9806 GCA_035262705.1 Candidatus Acidiferrum sp.
TCCTGTTCCTGGAACTTAGAACCTAAAACCAACCAGCAACTAATAACTGGTCTGCTCGGACGGCTTGACCATGCGGTCGTAGACCCAGAGCAGAAGCGTGGTGGCCAGGCCGATGGCCGTCAGCGCCCAGAGGAAGAGTTGCGGGCGATGCTGCACTTCGCCGAAATGATGGAGCAGCGCGCCGCCGATGCGGCCGGCAAGAAACGAGCCGATCCCTAGCGGCAGAAACGCGAATCCCATGTACGTGCCCTGCTGCCCGGGAGGCGCGAGGCGCGAGATGTAGTCGTAGTAGCGCGGCTGCTGGATGAGTTCGCCGAGGGCGATAATCACAAGCGTCGCGTAGGCGCCGACCAGCGTAGACTGCAGCGCGAGCACGGCGAAGGCGACCATCGAAACCAACGTGCCGAGCAGCACCGCGCGGAACGCCGCCATTTTCTGCGTGAGCACGCTGAAGGCCATGGTAAAAGCGATGACGATGATCGGTCCGGTCATCAGCATGCGTTCCGTGTCGGCTTTCGCGTCCACGTAATCGTGCACGTAAATCGGCAGCGTGATGAACTCCTGCCAGTAGACGATCCAGTAGCCGGAAAAAATAAGCAGGAAAATCATGAACTTCGGATTTGCACACACCTTCAGGAAATTGCGCCCCGTCTCCGCGAAGCTCGCCGTCTGCATCTCTCCCGACTTCCGCGGTTCCCGAAAAAACGCCAGCACCGCGAAAAACATCAGGAACACGCTGCCCGCCGCAACGCGAAACACGTTCTCCGAGCTCATGTGCTGCTTCACCTGCGACGCCATGATCGGCCCCAGGAATCCGCCGATGTTCACAAGCGTGTAGTAGATGGAATAGCCCGTCGAGCGAACATTTTCGTTAGCCGCGCGCGCTGTTGTTCCCACCACGCACGGCTTCACCATCGAAACGCCCAGCGCCGGCAGGATCAGCACCACCGTCACCAGCGGCAGAGCGCCGCGCAGCGGCCCGAACCAGGCCGCGTTCAGCGAGCCCATCGAAAAATACGCGATCGCCAAAATCAAGTACGCGACCGAAAGCGCGCGCCGGAATCCCAACCGGTCCGCCGTCGCCCCGCCCAGGATCGCCAGAAACCACACGAGCCCGCCGAACATCCCCGTCAGTTGTGTGGCCTGCTCCGTGGGGAACAGCAGCACCTCGTGCAAGTACCGCGCCAGCACTGCGAACGCCGCGTAATACGAAAACCGCTCGAACAGTTCGCTGACGTTCGCCACCCAGAACGACCGCTCGAACCCCGTCCGCACCTCTGCCCATCGCTCGGCAAATCCCATGCCACCTCCTCCATGCGGGAAGCGGCATGATAACAGCCACCGGCAGAAGTGGCGAGTGGCGGGTGGCGAGTGGCGAGCAGGAAACCACTCCAGAGTTCTGGCTTGGAATTGGAAGGGTGTGTATCCCGGCGTTTTCTCGAACGAGTGCGCAAATGCTGAAGACAAGAGAAGATGGGTGTGATCCAGAACTAAAAGAGTGTGCAAAAGGCTGAAAATAAAGAATGCGGAGAGCGGGGATTGGAGGAAAGAGTGGAGCGAATTGGAGAGGAGAGATGCAGAGGCTAGAGGGCGAGTCACCCGCGATTTTGCGTAAGTAGAAGAAACAAGGAAGTTGCGGAGGAGATTTCGCATGTAGGGGAAAGCAGGAAAGAAATAGGCGGAGACGGAGGGCACTGGGATAAAGTTCGGGTTGCACGCTATTTGCAGCACTATATTTACTATAGTTTATAGTAATCGCATAGGTAGTCGTTCGAGCAGAAGATTTACGCAGAGAACGCAGAGGAGCCGCCCCGACCGAGTCGGGGTAAACTCCGGGCGCGGAGAAGAGGGGCCGGGGGGAACGATGGAGATCTCCATATTTGCGAAGTTTCATGTGCGGGAGGGGATGGAGGGCGAGGCGGAGAAGGCTTTGCGCGAAGTAGTGGAAGCTTCGCGGGAAGAGGCCGGGTGCGTGGAGATTTCTGGGTACCGCGGGATTAAAGATAGGCGGGTGTTTTACATCCATTCGGAATGGAAGGATTCGGCGGCGTTCGAACTGCATGCCACGCTGCCGCACACGACGCGCTTCTTGGAACGGATTGTGGAGTTGAGCGACCAGGAACGGGATGTGAAGCGGACGGAACGCATTGTATAGAAGAAGTCGCGAGAGTTGATGGAGGAATGTGAAGAAGTGCTGAGGCGCCCGCGGTTTGGGCTGGAACCGAGGCGCATTACTCGGTGGACGCGGGAATTGCGGAAGCGTGCGCGAATGGTGAACCCAGGCAAGGCCGTGAAGGTAACGAAAGACCCGGACGACAACAAGGTGCTGGAGTGCGCGCTGGAGGCACCCGCTGATTATGTGATGACAGGAAATGTGAGGCACTTTCCGGCGAGGTATCAGGACATTAGGGTGGTGACGCCCCGGGAGTTTATGACCATCCTGGCCGCGGAGCCGAGCAAGATTTGAAATTGAGCAGGATCGGCCGGTAGGGGGAATAGAAAGAAGTAGCGCTGCGCGCCGGCCGCGGGACTACCTAGGCAGGTTGCCAGAGTTCGATGGGATTGCCTTCGGGGTCGTGGAAGCGAGCGAAGCGGCCGTTGGGGTACGTTTCCGGGTCGGGCTTCACTTCGATGCCTGCGGCTCGGAGTTGCGCAATCATCGCGTCGAGATTCTTGACGCGGAAGTTGATCATCCACTGTTGCGGATGCGGCGAAGTCGAGTCGCCCCAGTAATTGGTGCCCTGGGGAAAAGGAGCGAAGGCGGTGGAGCCGGCTTCTTGTTGCCAAGGCTTCATATCGTGGTTGGTTGGAATCGGAGCGACGCCGAGATACTTGTCGTACCACGCGGCGAGCGCTTTCGGGTCGTGAGCGCGAAAGAAGAATCCGCCAATGCCGGTAACTTTTTCCATGGACCATCCAAAGGAGGAAGAAGATACCACAAAGCAGCAATAAAGCAATGAAGCAGAGCCAAGTGCAAGGGCGGCTCTAGGACGCCTTCCGAGATGGCCTCACGGGAAAAGACGCGAGTGGAATTCCAGTGAAGCGGGAAGATGCTCGGCGAAGTAGGCGGGGTCGTGACGCCCGGGATATAGATGAAATTCGTGCGCGATGTGACGCGCGGTGAGGGCTTTGTCGAGCACTTCGGCTCCGGCGTAAAAGCCATAATCGTCGTTGTCGCCGCAGTCGAAATAGATTTTCAGGCCGGCCAGATTTGCGGTGCGCGCAAGGACGATGGGGCTATTCTCGTCCCAGAAAACGGGATCCGGCGGATTGCCGAACACGCCGCCAAGCACACGCACCCGCGGCGAACTTGACGGCGAGTGGCCGAGAAAGCCTGGCAGCTTTTCAATCAGGGCCGCGCTGTGCGCGCTGACGGAGCGGAAAAGCTGCGGATAGCGGAAGGCCAAATGCAGCGCACCGAAGCCTCCCATGGAGACCCCAGAAATGGCGCGGTTGGCGCGGCCCGGCGCCACGCGGTAGCGCTTTTCGATGAACGGGAAAAATTCCTGCAGCAGGAAATCCTCGAAGCGATTCTTGCCGTCCTTCGCATTGATGTAGAAGCCCGCCCCGCCGTCCGGCGTCGCAATCAGAAAATCCTTTAATTCCTTGTTGGCCCGCAAATCTTCCGCCAGATTCCAAGCGCCGGAATGAATAAAGAACTGTTCGTTGTCGCCAAGTCCGTGCAGGTAATAAAGGATCGGGAAATGCTTCGCCTTGTCGACGTCAAATGCTTGTGGAAGCACGACGCAGTACGGAACGCTACGAACCAGGATTTTGCTGGGAAGCAAGTTGCACTCCACGCGGCCGGTCGCGGCGACGGGGAAGTTAAGGAGGGAAAGGAAGGAAAGCAGGTAAAGGATAAGACGGAAGAGCTTGCCGTTCGATCGTAAGAGCCCACCCTCACAAGCCGAGGGTGAGGCACCCTCAAGTACGTCGTGTTGAGACGTAAGAATAAAGGATGCCCAGGAAACTTTCGAGCTACTCATAGCGGAGGGCGTCGACCGGATTGAGCTTGGCGGCACGAGAAGCAGGATAGAGTCCGGCGGCGAGGCTGACAAGAACGGCAAAGACGAGGCCGCTGATGGTCAGCCACCACGGAACATAGGAAAGCTCAATGGGATTGAGGTTCTGGCGCTGCAAATAAAGATTTGTGCCAATGGTGACCGCGCGGCCCAGCATCCATCCAAGGAGCACGCCGAAAACGCCGCCGAAGAAACCCATAACGCCGGCTTCGACGAAGAACAGTTGCTGCACGTCGGCATCGGCGGCGCCAAGGGCTTTGAGCACACCGATTTCGCGGCGGCGCTCGAGGATGGCCATGACCAATGTGTTGACGATGCCGAGCGTGGCGACGGCGAGCGCGAGACAGCCAAAGATGCCGAGGAGGCTGTCGAAGACGGTGAAGAAAGTGCGCAGGGATTTCGAGGCGTCTAGCAGGGAGAAAACGTTGAAGCCCATTTTCTTGATGGTGGCTTCGAGGGCTTCGACCTGGGAAGGGGACTTGGCGCGCACGGAGAGCGAAGCATAGGTGGTTTTGGCGGGCCCGGAGTCGTGGACGATGTCGCGCAGATCGTTGACCTGGGCGGCGCGCAGTGTGGAGGCGGTCGCGAGCGGCATTAGGAGGCGCGCATTGCCGTAGCCACCGTAGCCCGCGGCCGGTTCGGTTTCGACGATGCCGACAATTTTCAAGTGCAGCTCTTTGGGAACGACGGAGAAGCCGCCGCCGGAAGATTCGCCGGGATTGGCGGAAGCGTCGTTGTTGGCGGCGGTCGAAGGAAGCGCCTGGCGTTCGGCGTAGCGGAGGACGAGTTCCTGGCCGAGGAGCGAGGAAGGCTTGTCGGAGAGGTCCTTGGCGAATTCGATTTGCAGGATGGCTTCGTTGGCTGCAGCGGAAGAGAAGAAGGTGCCCTGCATGCCATCGAACGCGCCGGAATTACGCGAAGAATCGGGCATGCCGGCGACAACGGCGGCGTAGGGCCTGTTGTTGAAGCGAATCTCTGTGAAGAAGCGGACCTGCGGGTAGACCTCGATGACGTTGGGAAGTGCTTCAAATTCACGGCGTGCGGTGTCGTTGAGAGAGCGCCCGGGTTTGTCGGCGTCGGGATCGCGTTGCGGGCGGCCCATGCCGCGGAATGCGTTTTTCGGCGTGACGAAAATGGTATCGAATAGGCCGCTTTGCGAGAGGCGCTTGGCGGCGAGCTGCTGTAGGCCGACGCCGAGGGAAAGCATGGCCACAAGCGAAGCGACGCCCACGGCGACGCCCAGCGTGGTGAGGGCGTTGCGCAGCAGAGCTTCGCGGAGATTGCGCAGGGCGAGATCGGTGAGGTCACGCGGCTTCATTGCGGAACGCCTTTCACGGCAAAGGTGGAGAGGAGCTTGCCGTCGCCCATGGTGGCGAGGTGGTCGGCGAAGGCTTCGGCGAGCGGGCGCTCGTGGGTGACCATGACGATAGTCATGCCGAGCTGCGATTGCAGTTCGCGGAGAAGCGCGAGGATCGCTTCGCCGGTGGCGGTGTCGAGATTACCGGTGGGTTCGTCGGCGAGAAGAATTTTTGGGCGATTTACCAGCGCGCGGGCAATGGCGACGCGCTGTTGCTCGCCACCGGAAAGTTGCGTGGGGCGGTGGCCGATGCGATGAGTGAGGCGAACATGCTCGAGGGCTTCACGGACGCGCGCGGGTCGTTCGGCGCGGTCGACTTCGGCGAGGCGGAGGGGGAGCTCGACGTTTTCCTCAAGGGTCATCCGCGGCAGGAGATTGAAGGACTGAAAAATCATGCCGATGGTGTGGCAGCGGTAGCGCGCGAGTTCAAGCGAAGAGAGCGAGGCGAGATTTCGGCCGCGCGCGATGATAGAGCCGGAGGTGGGGCGATCGAGCCCGGCGATGAGATTCAGCAACGTGGATTTGCCGGAGCCGGAAGAACCGAGAAGCGCGAGGAATTCATTGTTGGCAACCGAGAGGGAGACTTCGTTGACCGCGCGAACCGAAGTGTCGCCCATGGCATAGTGGCGGGAGACGCGGTCGAGTTGGATAGCGGGGTCGGCGGTGGGCATGTGGTTGAGCGTCAATCCATGATACGCGGAAGAAGCAAGGAAGATTTCATTGAGGGTTGGATGCGGGGAAGAGACAGGAAGTGAAGGAGGTTAAGAGGAAATCGGAGAACGCAGAGAAAGAACGCAGAGGCCGCGGAGAAGAGCAGTTCGTGGCGTTCGATCGTAAGACCTCAAGCATTTGCGTTGGTGGCGTAACTAGTGCGGGTGCCGGAGGCGAGGAAGACGGTGAGGCAGAAGGCGAGGAAGACTCCAGCAGCGCAAGCGAGGAAGACGGCGGGGTAGCCCGCATGGCTGATGATGGTGCCCGCGATGGGTCCGGCGAGGAAGAGGGAAACGTCGATGAAGACGTTGTAGGTGCCGAGGGCGGTGCCGCGATTTTCAACCGGGATATGGCGCACTGCTTCGACGGCCAGCGCGGGAAAAACGAGAGAAAAGCCGAAGCCGATGAGGCCGGCAGCGGCGAAAGCAGCGAAGGGGGCGCGGGCGAATCCGAGAAGCAGCAGGCCGAAGATTTCGACGAAAAGCGAGACGAGAGCGACGGGAAAGCCGCCGAGGCGCGGAATAAGTCCCGCGAAGAGCACACGCGTAAGGATAAAACAAACACCGTAGATGGTGAGACTAAACGCAGCGCCGCTCCAATGAAGACGCGCAAAATAGAGGGTGATAAAGGTAGCGAGAACGCCGAAGCCGAGCCCGCCCAGCGCCAGAGCAGTGCCGTAAGGAACGATGTGGCCGAAGATGTGCGTGAAGGGCAGGTGGCGACGCGGCGAAACGGGAATTGGCGGCAAGCGAAGGGCGAACAGGATTGCGGAGAGGGCGGCTAAAGAAACAAAAAGCCCGGAGGTGGCGAGTCCCCAGCGCTGGTTAAGGAAAACGCCCAGCGGCGCACCGATGGAAAGCGCGGTGAAGGTGGCGACTCCGTTCCAGGAGATGACTTTCGCGATGTGCTGCGAACCGGCGCGGCCGATGCCCCACATCATGGCGCCGGTGGAGCCCATGCCTTCGCCGACGCCGAGCGGGAGGCGACTGAGGAACAGCAGGCCGAGGCAGAGCGGCGGTTGCGCGTGAAAAAAGGCGGCGGCAAAGGTCGCCGCACCGCTGAGGGCGCAGGCGAGCATTCCATAGATCACGGTGCGCCTAGCGCCGCGGGTGTCCGTCATGCGGCCGGCGTTGGGGCGAGAGAGGATGGTAGCGACGTATTGCGCGCTGATGACCAGCCCGGCGAGGACGGTGCCGTAGCCGAGGTTCATGTGGACGAACAACGGAAGGACGGCGAGGGGAATTCCAACGCTTAGATAGGAAACGAAGGTGAAAAAAACCGCGGGGAGGATTTGCGCCGTGGCGCCGGAGGGTGCTTTGGCAGTTTGTGGAAGGGCGAGGGTTTCGGGCATGGGGAGAGCCGAGCACCTATTATAAGGTGCGCCGGGGAGTTGCTAGGAACGAAGTAAAGAAATAATGAAGTAAGGATTCAGGAGAAGAATTGACGCCGAGTGCGCACGGGACCGCAGACAACACTGAGGAAGAGCAGAGAAGAGGGGACGAGACAATGCTGAAGATTACCGTGGCGATAGCGGGAGTACTCATGATGGGCGTTGGTGCGTGGGGACAGAAACCGCCGCTGCTGGTCAGATCGAATTAAAGGTTGGCGCGGAGGCGGATGGCGTCGGAGAGGTTGCCGCCGGTGACTAGCGCAACGACCGGGCCGCGGGGGAATGGGCGGTTGAGGAAAGCCGCGGTGGCGGCTGCGCCAGCGGGTTCGGCTACGATTTGGGCGTGCTTGTGGAGCAGGCCGATGGCGGCGAGCATCTCGTCCTCGGAGACGAGGACGACATCGTCAACGAGTTCGTGAATGGCGCGAACATTTTCCGGTTCGGGCGTGCGGGTGGCGAGACCGTCGGCGATGGTGTCGCAGGTGTCGGTGGGCACGGGGCGATTTTCTTTCCAGGATAAATAGTAAGAGGGCGCTCGTTCGGCTTGCACGCCGATGATTTGGATGCGCGCGTTGCGCTGCTTGACGCCGGCGGCTACGCCGCGGATGAGTGCGGTGTCGCCCATAGGGACGTAGATTGCGGTGACCAACGGGAGTTGCTGAAGAATTTCGAGGCCGATGGTGGCGGGGCCCGCGGGCAGGTCGGGGTCGGTGGCGTCGTTGAGGAAGTAGACGCCGGGACGCCGCGAGTATTGTTTGGCTTCCTGGAAGGCGTGGGCAAGATCCGGGCCGCCGACTTCGACGATTTGTGCTCCCAGATCGCCGATGCGCTGGCGCTTGACGGGATTGGGATTCGCGGGAAGAAAAATGGTGGCTCGGAGGCCGAGAGTTTTTGCGGCGAAAGCCACAGCGGCACCGTGATTGCCCGTGCTGGAGGCGGTGACTTCCTCGATGGAGCGGCGGCGGAGATTGACGGCCAGAGCGTAGAGCGCGCCACGCGGCTTGAAGGAGGCGGTGGGAAGTTGGAGTTCGAGCTTGAGATGGAGCTTCCCTTCGGCGCGGTCGAGAGCGGGACATGGGACGAGCGGCGTAAGCGGCAGATAGTCAGTGAGGAGCTTTTGTGCTTCGTAGATGGTGGTGAGGGATAGGGTCATGGGCAAAGGTGATGATAGCTTACGATGAGTTTTACAGGGAGCGATTGGTGATTGGAAGATGGAAGAGAAGAGAATCGCGCCGTTCGATCGTAAGACCCACCTTTACAAACCAAGGATGGGGCACCTCAAGTACTAATGAATGATCTGTTTTGATCGGCTGCATAGGCAGGAGTGCCTGTGCCAAACAAGGGCGCGAGTTCGCTGAGGCGTGACAAAGGTGCTAGGATTTTAGTCTGCACGCTGTGAGCTGACCTGCCCGAATGAGGAGCCTGCCGGAATGCCCGCCACAATGAAAGCGCTGCGGAAAACGCAAGCGGCGAAAGGCTTGTCCTTGGAAACTGTGCCGGTGCCCGAGGTGGGCCATGGCGATGCGCTAGTGCGCGTGAAGGCCGCATCCATTTGCGGCACGGATTTGCACATTTATGGGTGGGATCGCTGGTCACAGGGGCGCCTGAAGCCTCCGGTGACGCTGGGGCACGAATTTTGCGGCGTGGTGGAACGCGTGGGCGATGACGTGACGTCTGTGCATGCGGGTGAATTCGTGAGCGCCGAGATGCATTTGAACTGCGGGCATTGCCACCAGTGCCGGCTGGGCGAGGCCCATATCTGCCCGAACGTCAGGGTGATCGGGATCGATCAGGACGGGGCCTTCGCGGAGTTTGTGCGCATTCCCGCAACGAATATCTGGAAGCTGGACCCGGCGATTCCCGAGCGCTATGCAGCGATTCTCGACCCGCTGGGGAACGCGGTGCACACCGTGCTGGCGGGTGCGATTGCGGGGCAGACGGCGCTGGTGACGGGCTGCGGGCCGATCGGATTGATGTCGATCGCGGTGGCTAAGGCGTGCGGCAGCTCGACGGTGTTTGCGACGGAGACCAATGCGCACCGGCGCGAGATGGCGAAGCAGGTCGGCGCGGACGTGGTGATTAATCCGGCGGTGGAAAACGCAGTGAAAAAGATTCTGGATGCGACTGGCGGGACGGGCGTGGATGTGCTGCTGGAGATGAGCGGCGTGTCGTCGGCGATCCAGCAAGGGTTTAAAGCGCTGAGGGCAGGAGGACGCGCATCGCTGCTGGGAATCCCGACGGAGAATGTGCCGCTGGATTTGGTGAACGACGTGATCTTCAAGGGCGCGACCGTGCAGGGAATTTATGGACGGCGCATGTATCAGAC
>DATFSI010000203.1:0-11770 GCA_035262705.1 Candidatus Acidiferrum sp.
GCGGGTCTGCGGCATGGGTCCGTCGGTGGCGGCGACGACCAGAATCGCGCCGTCCATCTGCGCCGCGCCGGTAATCATGTTCTTGATGTAGTCGGCGTGGCCCGGGCAATCCATGTGCGCGTAGTGGCGGTTCGCGGTCTCGTACTCAACGTGCGAGACGGCGATCGTGATACCGCGCTCGCGCTCTTCCGGCGCATTGTCAATGCTGTCGAACGCACGAAAGGCCACCTTCGGGTTGTGCTTCGACAGCACCTTGGTGATCGCGGCGGTCAAGGTGGTCTTGCCATGATCGATGTGACCGATCGTCCCGATGTTCACGTGCGGTTTGCTGCGCTCGAATTTCTCCTTGGCCATATGCCCTCATCCTTTACAAAATACCTGCTCCGAGGAGCAAACTCTGGAGCGGGGGACGGGATTTGAACCCGCAACCATCACCTTGGAAGAGTGAGACTCTACCGTTGAGTTACCCCCGCCCAATAAACTCTCGTCCGGCGACCATCGCGAGTCTGGAGCCTGGGACCGGGATTGAACCGGTGACCTCGTCCTTACCAAGGACGCGCTCTACCAACTGAGCTACCCAGGCCCAAGGGCATGCAACAAACAAGACTTCGCTCGGCGGCGCAGCATTTCGTTACGGCATACTTGCCGCGCTTGGTACCGCGTTCGAACATCGCCTCTGCGATTATCCTGCAGTGCTGTTACATCCTTCGTCGATCCACGCCGCCGTGACGCTTTCCGAATCTGGTTACCCTTCGGATCCTGGTGGACGGGGAAGGATTCGAACCTTCGTAGCCCGCAAGGAGCGGCAGATTTACAGTCTGCTGGTTTTAGCCACTCACCCACCCGTCCGAGAAGCGCGTCGACACCAATCTTTCGCTAACCTTGGGAAATCCGTGTTGTCTTCGGGAGCGTTGCGGACGCAAACACAAAACGGACTCGTGTCCGGAGACACCAGCCCTTTTATGCTAACATGCCGGGAATCGTTCCGCCTCACTCCCCCTACAATTCCTGGTGGAGCTGGCGGAGGGATTTGAACCCCCGACCCTCTGATTACAAATCAGATGCTCTACCAGCTGAGCTACGCCAGCGTTGCTCAAACCGCACAATAATAGCAGATTAGACAAAGGGCTTGCAAGCAGCAGGAATGGGGATTCACTTGCAGGGGGCTGTGGGATGTTGTGGAAAACAGGGAAGTTATCTAAACTCCTGGCATGCGAGCTAAGCCCTCCATTTTCAACAGATTAGCGAGTTATGAGGGTAACCCTGCCGCGCCGGAATTCACAGGGTCGCACCAATCGCATTTTCTGCTCTCCGTGTGGCGGGCTTTTTTTGCGACAAGGAAAGTCACCTGGGATGCGAGAATTGCGCTAGCAGCCTGACTTGCTTGGGTGGCTTACTCTTGATGCCAAATCGTAAAAAGCTTCTTGCTGGAAGCCTCGGTGCCGTGGCCTTGTTGATCGCGGGGTGGATTTACTTCCGTTCGCAAGCAGGGCGCGCGCAACCCGGCGAGGAACTTTTGTCGCGCCTGCCCGGCGATTCTACATCGGTGGTCTACGCGGACCTAACGGAAATGAGAAAGTCTGCGTTTTTTACGCAGTTTCTGGCGTGGGCGCCAACACCGTCCGTCGACGAGGAGTACGCAAAATTCGTGCAGGCCACGGGATTTGATTACGAACGGGATCTCGATCGCGTGGGAATTTCATTCAGCGGCACGGCACAGAATCCGAAAACGATGGCGGTGGCTGAGGGACGCTTCGACCGGAAGAAGATCGAAGCCTACAGCTCGCGATTCGGCACGCTGAAAACCGCCACGGGGAAAACGATTTATGCCGTTCCGATGAACAAACCCGTGCGCACGGCGTATTTCACATTTCTTCGCGATAACCAGGTGGCCCTGTGCAATGACGCTTCGTGCTTTTTTCAGCCATCCGGAAAGAGTACGGACAGCCAGGAATGGAACGAGCACTTCGTGCGTCTGGGCGGAACGCCGCTTTTCGGAATCATGCGGCAGGATTCGCAACTGCTCTCCGCGCTGCAGCAGAAGGGTCCAGCGGGATGGCACTCTCCCCAATTGTCGACGTTGCTGGGGCAATTGCGCTGGGTCTCGGTGAGCGCGAAGCCCGATGGGGAGCAAATGCGCGTGGTGGCCGACGGCGAATCACCGAACGAAGCGATCATTCGGCAACTCAGCGAGATGCTGGGCGGGCTACTGATCCTGGCACAAGCGGGACTCGACGACCCCAAGGCGCGCAAGCAGCTGGATCCGAAATTGCGCGATGCCTATCAGGCACTGCTGAAATCGGCGGAAGTGGAAAAGCTGGATCGCGGCAACTCCAAATCCGTGCGATTGGTTTTCGATATTACGCCGCAATTGCTGGAGTCGGCACACACAGCTTCGGCGGCGGATCCGCCAGTCAAAATCGGAAAATAGAAATGGAAAATAGAAATAGGAAGAAAGATACCGCATGGCCCTGTCCCTCGTCAGGACTGTCTAAAGCCAGGAGTCTGCACAAACGGAGTCGAGAGGAATTAATCGCCGGAGGGGTTGTTGCGCATATAGCGCCACGGGTTGACCGGGGCGTTATTGACGCGCACTTCGTAATGAACGTGCGGGCCGGTAGAGCGGCCGCTGATGCCGGTGTAGCCAATCACTTCGCCACGCTTCACACGCGTGCCAGCCACTACCGCATAAGCTGAGAGATGCGCGTACCAGGTGGTGATACCGAAACCGTGGTCGACAATCACGACGCGGCCATAGCCGGAGTGCTGCCCGGCATCCGCAACAACGCCATCGGCGGTGGCATGCACCGGAGCGCCGTATTCCGCCCCCACGTCCACGCCGGTGTGAAACGCGCCTTCGCCAGAGAATGGGTCGAGCCGTTCGCCGAAGCTGTCAGTGACGTGCCCGAGCACCGGCCAAAGCGACGGCGTGTAGTTGGAATCGGCAAACGCCATGGAAGGCATCATGCGCAAGCCGCCCGCGGAAACCGCAATCACAGCGGCGTTGCGCTTCAAAAAGGTGAACTGCTCGACGGAGCGGTCAAAAACATCTTCGGGAGTGGAGGCGGCGTCGGTCTGGTCAAAGGCGGCAGGATGATACTTCATTACGCCGAAGGTCATGGCCACGTCGGTGGCGAGTGATTGCACGGCATCCAGGCGCTGGTTCGTATCCTTGACGGTGCTCTGGAGCTCGCGAACCTGCTTTTTCCAGATGTCGCGTTCCTGGCGGACCGCGTTGTAATTGCCGACTTTCCAAAGCATGCGGCTGTAGGAGCCGACGGCGGCGATGACGGTAATGCTTCCAATAATGGCGAGGGCAGCCAGGCTGTGCAGCACATACGCCGGCACGACGAGTTTCCTCATCTTGCCGGGCGTGGAAGCAATATAAAACGTGTAGTTTTTGCTGCTAATCACTCTAAGGCCCCTCAGGCCTTGTCCTTAATCTTAAGTTTTTGGGCTGCGGTGATTTTCTCCGCTGGTCATCCGCAAGCCACTTCGAGCACAGCACAACGATCTGAACCGTGAGCCTTGGTTCGCGACTACCTGAATATTAAAATTTGTAGACTCGCGGGTCAACCCTGTATTTTTCTTTTTTGGTACAGCCCTGAAGAAACTGGCCACTCTGTCCTTTCGGCCAGTATACGCTAGGATGAATCCATTCATGGTAAAACTCTCTCCAGAAGACGCTCTGGTACGGGAAATCTTCCTGGGTTTTTCGAAAGGCCGCGAGTCGGGAGTGCGAGTCGCGGCGGGCGATGATGCGGCAATTTGGCAGGCGCGGAGGGGTCAGGAAACGATCCTGACCAGCGACTGGTTCCTCGAGGGCACTCATTTCCTGCGCGAGCTGCACCCTGCGGACTCCGTGGGGTGGAAATCCCTGGCACGCGCCACAAGCGACATTGCGGCCATAGGCGGAACGCCGCGCTGCTTTCTGCTGAATCTCGCGCTGCCGAAGACGGCAACCGGAAAATGGTTGAGCGGTTTTCTTCGCGGGCTTCGCCGGGCCGCAAACACGATGGGATGCGCTCTGGCCGGGGGAGACACCACGCGGCAGGAACGGATCCTGATCAACGTGGCGGTGATCGGAGAAGTGGCGAAGCGAGCGGCCATCCTGCGATCCGGGGCGCGTCCAGATGATTTGCTATTCGTGAGCGGGAGGCTAGGAGAAGCGGCGCTTGGCTTGCGTCTGCTGCGCAAAAGCCGGGGCAAGGTGCGCACGGGCACCGCCGCCGTACGGAAACATCTCTATCCTGAACCGAGGATTGAACTGGGGGATTGGCTGGCAAGGCATGGTATTGCGAGCGCTATGATGGATCTTTCCGACGGACTCTCCTCGGATTTGGCGCGGCTTTGCGAAGCGAGCGGCGTAGGGGCGGTGGTCTCAGAAGGGGTGGTGCCAATAGCAGCCGGGATATCGCGCACGGAAGCTATACGACTTGCGCTGCATGGCGGTGACGACTATGAGCTTTTGTTCACAGTTCCGGCGCATGAGATACCGCGCTTCCGGCGCTTGTGGAAAAACCAGTTCGGGGTGCCTATCTCCTGCATCGGCGTCATCAGCAAGAAAAGGAAGCTGCTCCTGGTAAAGGAAGAGGCGGAAACGGTAGAGCTTGTGCTGGGTGGATGGGACCCGTTTCGCGAATAGACAGAGGCGAAGAACTGCCCGCCTCCCCGGCAAGACTTGGCAGACGGAAGGTGGGCGCAACTGTAATCCGCTCAACAGAGAAAGCGGCCGACGGGAAGGAAGTCTTTTGTTCCGTCGGATGAGGTAAGGATCAGCGGCAGGTCGGCGAGATGGGAAATCACAATGCCGCCTAGAATCCAGGCTTGTTGTTGCCACCAGCCAGAAGGCGACGGCGGCGGGTTCAGGCCGCGCAGTAAGAGCAGGAGAATCGTCCATTCGACGTAGCGGACAGGCGCGTAGATTGAGAAATACATCAGCACCGGATGAACGGGAACGTCCAGGTGCAACATTCCTCCGGCGATAAAAATTCCCACGCCGAAGAAAACGCCCAACAGCAGCCTCGTAAATCCAAAACCCATGCCCGCGCGAAAAGAGTTTCTCTGCATCAGCCAACGAAGCCCCGCATAACACCACGCGGTGTAAGCCGCGTACTTGATAGCTACATAAACAAGAAAGATGAGCCGCGAATCCAAGCGGTTCACCGTTGCGGTGCCGGGGGCGCGGCAGGATCGGATGTCGTGGTCGTGCTGGGAGCAGGCGCAGGCAGCGGGGGAGTTTCGGGTTTCGCGCGCGGCGCGGGGACTTCCTCCTCGGGGGCGGTATCGGGCACGTCGGTGCGGACGTGGTGCTCTTCGGCCTGCCGCTCAAGGGTGATCACGTTGGGGAAATCGAGGGGCGGCATTCCGGCCATGCCCTTTTCCATGAACTCCATCCAGATGGGCAGCGCGGCTTGCGCGCCGGATTCCCGCTTGCCGAGCGAAATCTGCTTGTCGTCGTAGCCGACCCAGACGCCGGCGGTGGTTTGTGGCGTGAAGCCCATGAACCAGGCGTCGGTGAAATCCTGCGTGGTGCCCGTTTTTCCGGCGGAGGGACGCCCGATGGTTTTTGCCTTGATGGCCGTGCCAAACTGCACGACTTCCTCGAGCATGGCGGTCATGGTGTGAGCCACCTCGGGGGAAACTACGTCGTGTACTTCCGGATGTGCTTCCTCGAGCAAGGCGCCGTCGTAGCTGGTAACGCGGCGAATCATGTGGGGATCGATGCGGATACCTTCGTTCGGAAAAACGGTGAAAGCGGAAGCGTGCTCGATCAGCCGCATGTCCGCGGCGCCCAGGGCCAGCGGCAAATAGGGCGGTAAGGGCGTGCTAATGCCGAACCGGCGAGCCATGTTTACGATGTTGGAGATGCCGACCTTTTCAGCGACCTTTACGGCGGGAACGTTGCGCGAACCGGCTAGTGCGCGGCGTAAGGTGATGACCCCCTCGAATTTTTCGTCATAGTTGTGCGGAGAATAAGGCTGGCCGCCGCTGATAACGGTGAACGGCGCATCCACAATGGTGTCGAAGGGCGAGAAGCCCTGCTCGATCGCCGTCGTATAAACGTAAGGCTTGAAGGAGCTGCCGACCTGGCGGACGGCCTGCGTGGCGCGATTGAACTTGGAGTCTTCAAAGCTGTAGCCGCCGACCATGGCCTTGATTTCGCCGCTGGCGTTATCGATCGCGATCATGGCGGCTTGCGGGGCGGGTTGCTGTTCGAGCTGCACGCTGGCAGTGGTTTCGCGAAGATTTTGAATGGAAAATTGCGCGAGGTCGCCGACGGAAAGGATCTCACTGGGCTTTTTGTGGCCGGTCCAAGCCATGTCGAGCGAAGAAAGAATCGCCCGATAGTTGCCGATTTTGATGACCGCGCTCTTGTCCTCAACGGACATCACCAGGCCGGTGACGTAACTCCCCTTCTCCATGGGATGCCGCCAGTCTTCGTCATCGTAAGTATCGAGCTTCCCAAGATTGTCTTTCAGGACGTTGGCCAGTTTGCCGCGCCAGCCGTGGCGACGGTCGTAGAGATGCAGCCCATCCCGAATCGCCTGGTTGGCGGCTTTCTGCATGCCGATATTGAGGGTGGTGTAGACGCGCAGGCCGCGTTCGTGGACGGCTTCAGTGCCGTAAGTGGATTCGAGATATTTGCGAATGTCCTCGAAGAAATAGGGCGCGAGGTCATTTCGCGGATATTGCACGTGCAGGCCGAGAGGAGTTTTTTTCGCGGCTTCTTCTTCGGCGGGAGTGATCTTCCCTTCTTCCATCATCTGGTGGATCACCAGATTGCGGCGGGCCAGGGCGCGCGCGGCATCGGTGAGCGGCGAATAGATGGGTCCGCGAATCATGCCGGCAAGGAGCGCGGCTTGTTGGAGATTCAGGTCCGTGACGTTTTTGCCGAAATAAAATTGCGCAGCAGCGGCGAAGCCGTAGTTGCCGTGGGCCAGGTAGACCTGGTTGGCGTACATGGTGAAGATTTGCGGTTTGGTATAGCGGCGCTCGATCTGCAACGAGAGGAGCATCTCCTGGGCTTTGCGGCGAAAGCTGCGGTCGCTGCGATCGAGGAAGAGATTGCCAGCAAGCTGCATGGTAATGGTGCTGGCACCTTCGGCCTTGCGGTGCTTGAGAATGTTGCGATAGGCGGCGCCGGCGACGCGGGGGAAGTCCACGCCCCAATGATCTTCAAAGTGCTGGTCTTCAATGGCAGTGACTGCGTTGTAGAGGACCTTGGGGATTTGCTCCCAGGTCATCAGGATGCGGCGCTGCAGGGCAAAGCTGCCAACGAGTTGGCCGTCGTCGGCGTATATTTCGGTGACCACGTTAGGCCGATAGGTTTCGAGCGCGTGGATTTCGGGGAGGTCGCTTTCGTAGACGAAAAGAAGACCTGCGGCGGCGCCGAGGGCAACCGAACAAAGCAGCAAGAATGCGAGCGCGACGCGGTCAATCAGTTTCCAACCGCGGAGGCGCAGGGTGATCGGGGGGAGAGAAAGCATGGAACGAAAATTCTAACGCAGAATTTGACGTTGGATGTGAACGGCCGTCCTCAAAGTTTCCATGTCCATCTAGTTGGAGGTGTAGTAGCGCTCGCCGGCGCAGGCGCGGCAGAGGGTGCGGCCGTTTTGCACGACTTCGCGCTTGAAGTTGATGCCTTCGCGGCATTCGGCGCAGACCACACGCGGGCCTTTGAAACCGGGAAGGTCCTCGGGGGGGATTTCGACCTTCACCCATTCCTTGGAGAAAAGGACTTCGTCAGAAAGCTGCGCGTATGCTTTTTGCTGCCCCTGTTCCTTGGGCAGATCGGGAAAAAGTTCTTTGGCTGCTTGCTTGGACGATTCCTTGGCGGCGATGCGGATGGCGCGGCCCGTCTCGAGATCGCAAAACGTCGCGGCAACCTTGCCCCAGTCGCAGAACTTCAGGGCGCGTTTGCCGAGGCGGCAGTTGGCAACGAGCGCGACGGCGTCGGTAACGCAGCGGTCGATTTCGACGTAGGTGACGATGCGCTTACGTTCGGCAATGGGATCGAGGCCGAGTTCGCGAATTCCAAGCATAGCGAGGCGCACGCCGAGAACCTGTCCGGCGCAGATGTGGCCGTGCGCTACTGCCGCGAGTTCCAGATATTCGTTGAGAGTTTTCATCAGATCCTTCGGCTGCAACTTCGCGGCCTCAGGATGACACTTTTGCTTGTTCGGTGGAAGCCGCTGACCACGGATGCGGCTGGCGAGCTTCGACGAACACGAAATAGGTCATGAGCAGAGCCAGGGCGGAGATGGAGGCGTCGCGAACGATAGTCATGCCGGTGAGCTTTTCGGGCGTGCCGAAGCAGCCGCAGTTGATGTCCATGTGCAGCAAGTAGGCGCGGGTGACCACGCCGAGGAAACCGATCATGATGAGCGTCACCAGCGTGGCCCAGATCTTCAGGCGCCATCCGATGAGCAACAGCAATCCCACAAGGATCTCCACGAAAGGCAGGGTGTGCGCCAAAAGGCTGGCGGACTCCGGTGAGAGCATTTTGTAGGACTCCACCTGCTGCTGAAACATGCTGAGATTCGTGGAGATGGAAAACTTCAGGATGAACCATGGCCACAAGTGCGTATTGGGCATGGTGAGTTTCGCAACCCCCGCGTAGACAAAGATAGCGCCGAGGACCAGGCGGCCAAGCCAAATGATGATGCGGCGGTAATTCAAGGGCGAAGACTGGAGCATGGGGCTCATTTCTGGCCGACGAGTTGATCCAGAAAGCTCTTCAAGACATCGTATTGCAGGGTGCCGGCGTAGGGATAGGTCTGACCATTGGCGTGGAAGACGGTCGTGGGTGTTTGCGAGACCGGCAGGGTCTGGCCGATTTGCTTGTCCTTTTCAATCAACGGCTCCAGGGTTTTCGCTTCCACGATGGCCTCGACGCGCTTCATTTCCGCCGGCGAAAGCACGCCGGCCACGATACTCTTCACATCGCCGTTGGTTTCCCACTTTTCCTGGTTCTGAAACAGCGCCATTTCCACCGGCTCGCACTTTCCGATGTGCGCCGCGGCGCGCGAATAGCTGGCGGCGACGCGGGAGTACGCGTGCATGGGAAGCGGAAAGTCACGATGCACCAGGTAGACCTTGCCACTGTTCACGTAATTGTCCATCACCTTCTGGGTTGTGGTCAGGAAAAGCTGCTTGCAAGCCGGGCACTGAAAGTCGCTGAAAATTTCCATGACCACGGGAGCGGATTTGGCGCCGAAGGCTTTGGTTGGGTCGATGTCGTTCACGCCCTTGACGCTGATCGTGGCCGTGGAGATGGCCGGGGCTTCGGGAGCCTTGGCGGCGGTCTTCTTAGCAGCGGGCTTTTGGGGGGCGGTGGCCGCGGTTTGCGCGCACAGAGTGGAAGGAGTGGCCAGAAGTAACGCGCCCAAAGCAACAAGAGTCAAAAGTGCGGCGGGAACGTTGGGGAGACGGCGGGTCACAGATTCCTCCAGAAGGAAGTGGTGATCCTGCTCAGAGTAACACAGGTTGAAAGGGCGGTTCCGGACCGCGGGAGTCGCTTCATCGAATGGTCAAATACCCTTGGCGCTTCGTGGGCGAACCCAAGAGATTGGTTACGGGCAGGGGGAGAGAGACGTTGTCCGGGCGGGTGCGAGGAAAGGAACATCCGTTCCGGAGGAAGGTCGGGGGACGCTGTAACCCAATGCATCCAAGCGATTTATTTCCGCTATCAAACAACTTGACAATATTACACTCAACCTGTATACTGCCCTCCGTTTGGGGTTTCCTTTGAACTGACCAGGAGGTCAAGCTAAGGAATCCGCTCGGCCTAAGGGAGCCGAGCCAGGCGTAGCGGGGTACATGGCTGCGCGGCCGTTTGAGTTTTGGGAAGGTTTGGGAAGGAGACAGCAGCAATGAGCAAGATTATTGGAATTGACCTTGGCACCACGAACTCCGTCGTTGCCGTCATGCAAGGTGGCGAGCCGGTGGTGATCCCTAACCAGGAAGGGACGCGCACCACGCCCTCCGTGGTGGCGATCACGAAGTCCGGGGAACGCCTGGTGGGGCAGGTAGCCAAGCGCCAGGCAGTGACGAATCCGGAAAACACCGTGTACTCGATTAAGCGTTTCATGGGCCGCCGCTACGATGAAGTCGGCGAAGAGATGAAGCGCGTGCCCTACAAGGTGGTAAAGGGTAATCACGACGATGCGCGCGTCGAAGTGGCCGGCAAGGTGTACAGTCCGCCAGAAATTTCCGCGATGATCCTCACGAAGCTGAAGAACGCGGCCGAAGATTTTCTCGGCGAGAAGGTGACCAAGGCGGTCATCACCGTTCCGGCGTATTTCAACGACGCGCAGCGGCAAGCCACCAAGCAGGCCGGCGAAATCGCGGGCATGGAAGTGGTCCGCATCATCAACGAGCCGACGGCAGCGGCGCTGGCCTACGGCCTGGAAAAGAAGAGCGATGAGACCATCGCCGTGTACGACCTGGGTGGCGGCACGTTCGACATTTCCGTGCTTGAAGTCGGCAGCGGGGTGGTGGAAGTGAAGTCCACCAACGGCGACACCCACCTGGGCGGCGACGACGTCGACCAGAGAATCGTCGATTGGTTGATTGACGAGTTCAAGAAAGAGCAAGGCATCGACCTCGGGAAGGATCGCATGGCCCTACAGCGCCTGAAGGAAGCCGCGGAGAAGGCCAAGATCGAGCTTTCGCAAATGATGGAAACGGAGATCAATCTCCCCTTTATCACCGCGGGGGCGAGCGGCCCGATCCACATGCAGCAGAAGCTGACGCGGATGCGCCTGGAGCAACTGATGAGCGATCTGTTAGACCGTTCCATGCGGCCGGTGAAGCAGGCTCTGGAAGACGCAAAGATGTCGCCGAACGACATCCAGGAAGTCGTGCTGGTCGGCGGGTCCACGCGTATTCCGAAGGTGCAGACGCTGGTGAGTGGATTCTTTGGCGGCAAGGAACTCCATAAGGGTGTGAACCCAGATGAAGTGGTTGCCGTTGGTGCGGCCATTCAGGGCGCTGTGCTGGCGGGCGAAGTGAAGGACATCCTGCTGCTTGACGTGACCCCGCTTTCGCTGGGTGTCGAAACGCTGGGCGGCGTAATGACCGTGCAGATCCCGCGCAACACCACGATTCCTACGCGCAAGGTGGAAACGTATTCGACGGCTTCGGACAACCAGCCGGGCGTGGAGATTCACGTCCTGCAAGGCGAACGGAAATTCGCAAAGGACAACCGCTCGCTGGGCACGTTCAAGCTGGATGGCATTCCGCCGGCTCCGCGCGGGACGCCGCAGATCGAGGTCACCTTTGACATCGATGCGAACGGCATCCTGAACGTGAGCGCGAAGGACAAGGCCACGAGCAAGGAGCAGAAGATCACCATCACAGCTTCGACCGGCTTGACCAAGGAAGAGGCCGAGAAGATGCGCACCGAGGCCGAGTCGCACGCGGAAGAAGACCGCAAGCGCATGGAAGAGGTGGAGGCGCGCAACCGTCTGGACGGCATCGTGTACCAGGCCGAAAAGACGATTCGCGACAACCGCGACAAGCTGGCGGAAGCCGACGTGAAGGCGGCCGAAGCGGCCATCGAAGACGCTAAGAAGGCGATCAACGAAGGCGGCGTGGCGCGGCTGCGGAACGCGGCGGAGAACGTCGAGAAGACGCTGCACAAGATGGCCGAAGAACTGTACAAGAAGGCCCAGGCCTCCGGTGCGGATCAGGCTGGTGCGGCAAGTGCGGGTGCCGGCGGCGGGTCCAGTACGGGCGGCGCGCAGGGCGGGAAGCCCGGCGACGT
>DATFSI010000204.1:0-7123 GCA_035262705.1 Candidatus Acidiferrum sp.
CATGCCAAGAACAGCGGGTAAGAACGTTCCCCATGGGGAGGAGAGCATGGATTTCGAGAAAGAGCCGTTTGAGGACGATGAGGAGCTGTCCCGGCTGGAGGACGACGAAGAGCTGGGCGGCGAGCCGGAAGGCATCGTGGAAGAAGAGGAAGAGCTGCTGATCGTGGAGGAAGAGCCCGTGGAAGATGAAGGACCCGCGGAGAAGCCGGCGAAGGCCGCGGCGAAGAAGGCGGCGCCCAAGAAGGCGAAAAAGGCCGCCAAGAAGCCGGCCAAGAAGGCCAAGAAAGCGGCGAAGAAGGCCAAGCCGAAAAAAGCGGCGAAGAAGAAGGGCAAGAAGCGGCGCTAATCCGGCGCGCCGGCCAGGGATTTGCGGAAGAGGCTCCCCGAGGGATCGGGGAGCTTTTTTTTTCCCGCGCGGGTTTCTGCGGAATGGAACTCTGGCTACGAGAGGGGAAGACCGAAACGAGGGCCGAGGTCGCGGACGCCTTGCGCGGCAGGGCGGCAGTTCGGCTCACGGTGGCCCGGGGATCTCCGGAAGTTGACGCTGCATGACTTTCTGCCGGACGAAAAGCTGCGCGAGGTGGAGAACCTGCACGACTTCGCGGGCAAGCTGGTCTTCAACAAGTGGACCTGCAACACGAACGTCAGGCAGACGGTATTTGAAGAAGCGATCGCGAAGTCGGTTAAGCGAGCGGCAAAGGACGGCCACGCATGTAGAGGAAACAGGGACAGAAGGGTGGGTCTACAAAACAGCCATGATCGACCAGGGCTTTTGCTTCAACGCGGGGGAATAGAATTTTCCGGATGCACCGCTGCGCGGCTTGTACACGCGCAACCGGGTCTAGAAAGGTGTGATCGGCATGCGGTCTTTCGGGCCATGGCTGGACTTCCCTTTACCTCATGTACTTCCTCGGGCTTTCACCGAGTCACTAAACCAGCGACTCGGACCAGTTCTCGAGGGTGTCCTTGACCTTGTGCAGGAACTGGTGGGCGATGGCGCCGTCGACCACGCGGTGATCGTAGCTCAAGGTGACGTAGCACATCGAGCGGATGGCGATGGCATCGTCAATCACGACCGGTCGCTTTTCGATTGCGCCCAAGCCGAGAATGCCCACATTGGGTTGGCTGATGACCGGCAAGCCGAACAGTCCGCCGAAGACGCCCGGATTGGTGATGGAGAAAGTGCCTTCCTGGACCTCTTCGGGCCTGAGCTTTTTGGTGCGAGCACGCTCGGCGAGATCGTTGAGGGTGCGCTGGATGCCGAGGAGATTTTTTTCGTCGGCATTTTTGATGACCGGCACGATCAGGCCCCAGTCAAGGGCTACGGCCATGCCGATGTTGATCTCCTTATGCAAGACGATGTTGGTGCCGTCGAGTGAGGCGTTGAGCGTGGGATACGCGCGCAGGCCGGCGACCACAGCCTTCACAAAAAAGGGCATGAAGGTGAGCTTTGTTTCGTAGCGCGATTCGAACTCCGCCTTGGCTTTGGCACGGATGGCGGCGACCTTGGTCATGTCGATTTCGTCGACCGAGTAGACATGCGCCGAAACGTGCTTGGAGGCCACCATGTGCTCGGCGATCTTCTGGCGCATGACGCTAAGTGGCTGCACTTCGTAGTTGCCGAAGTAAATGCGCTCGCGCGGTACGCCGACCTGCAACGCGGGCATGAACTGCGAGCCGTGCACGGCGGACGCGCCGGGGGCCGCCACCGGAGCCGGAGCAGGCGGTGGAACCGCGGGACGCGCGGCGGCAGCGGGCGCCGGGGCCGCGTGAGTTATTGCAGGAGCGGATTGCCCGGCGATGACCGCTTCGATGTCTTCCTTAGTGATGCGGCCTCCCGCGCCAGTGCCTTCGAGCGTCGCGAGGTCGATGCCGTGTTCCTTGGCCATGCGGCGTACGAGCGGCGAAGAGTGAATGCGCTCGGTCGTGGTGGGAGCAACCGCAGCGGCGGAAGCAGAAACGGCGGAAGCCGCAGGCGCAGCAGGCCGAGCCGGTACAGGGGCGGGCGCGGAAGCGGCCGCAGGGGCCGAAGCCGGCGTGGCGGCTTTGGCAGGCGCAGCGGCAGCGGCGGGCGCTGGTGCTGAGGCGGCAGCCGAGCCTGCGCCGTCAATCACGGCCACAATGGTCTGAATGGGCACGGTCTGGCCTTCGGGAATCTTGATCTCCTTGAGGACGCCGGCGGAGGGCGAAGGAATTTCGGCATCGACCTTGTCGGTGGAGATTTCAAAGAGCGGCTCGTCGCGCTCGACCTTGTCGCCAGGCTTCTTGAGCCATTTGGTGATGGTGCCTTCAAAGATGCTTTCGCCCATCTGGGGCATGACCACGTCAACTGCCATGGGATTGCTCTCCTTCGTCAGGTAAGCCCTGGGAAACGACCGGAAACTTGGGGCGCTGTTGGCATGTTCCACGGAACCTTACTAGTTTAGCGCCAAATGCGCAGTGACGGAAATGCACAGAGGAAAGTCCGGCTGCGTTTCTGCCCTTAAAACGCGCCAGGGACGTCGGCGACGCCGTCCACGCCGAAGACGCGGCGGTAGCGGGCCACTTCCGCGGCCGGCCCGAGGGCCTTTTGAAAATTATCGGAGAGCTTGACCGCGGGCACGCCTTCCGCTTCGTGGAGTTTGCAAACCAGATTGAGGGGATCAAAGGCCGAGTCCGCACGCGGGCTGCAGTCGCGGAAGTCGTTGGTGAGCAGGGTTCCCCAACCGGCACTGAAGCGAATGCGGCGCTCCGGCGACCATTTTTTCGCATCGAGGAAATCGGCGGCGCTGCGGAAATCGCCGGGGCGGGCATTGCCCCGAATCTTCCCTGAAAAATGCGCGTGCAGGGCGAGGATGCTGTCCACGTCGAGGGCGTCGGAGGCGATGAAGAGTTTCTGGCGCGGGTCGCGGGCCCGTTGCTCGAGCCAGGCGATGTACTCGTCGCCCGCGACGAAGGGGTCCTTGCTGTCGGCGCGTTGTCCGGTCCACGAAGCCACCCATTCGGGCGCGTCGCGGAGAAACTGGGTAGTGCCGAAGGTATCCGGAAGCAGGATGAGGAGTTCGCCCTGGTAAGTCTGTTGCCAGAGTTCCAACAGGCGGTATTGCGAGCTCTTCAACTCTTTGTCCGTTTTGGCCATGGCGGCAAGGGCCATGGGGAGTTCATGGGCGTTGGTGCCGATGGCTTCCAGGTCGTGCTTGTAGGCGAGGTAGGTGTTGGAAGTGCCCTTGAAGGCCGGGCCGAGGACATCGCTCATGGCTTTGACCACGTACTCCTGCCAGAGAAAGCTGTGGCGACGGCGCGTGCCGAAATCGCTGAGGCTGAGTTCCGGGACGCTCCGGAGGCGCATCATCTTTTCCCAAAGACGGGTTTTGGCGCGCGAATAAAGGATGTCGAGTTCGAATTCACTGAGCCCTTTCAGGCTGGCGCGGGTTTTCAGTTCGCTGATGGTGGCGATCGAGTAGATTTCCCAGAGCGTGGTCTCGGTCCACAGGCCCTGAAAGGTCAGGGAAAACTGGCCGTCGCGAACCGAGAGCTCGTAGTCGGAGAGGCGGAAACCGTGCTCCAGCCAGTCGAGAAAGGCAGGCTCGAAGATGCCGCGGCGTCCGTAGAAGGTGTTGCCGGCGAGCCAGATGAGCTCGGATTTGTGGAACGCGCGCCGGCGGGTCTGTTCCAGTTGCTCGCGAAGCTCGCCGAGGTCGATCATATCGGCCAGGCGCACGTGCTCATTGCGGTTGATAAAGGAAAACGAGGTCCGCGTTTTCGGGAAGCACTTCCAGATGAACTGCAGCATCAGCAGTTTGTAAAAATCGGTGTCCAGCAGCGAACGCGTGATGGGATCGATCTCCCAATTGTGGTCGTGCGCGCGCCGGGCGAGGTTAATGATCATAGACGCTCTACTCTACAGCACGAGGGGTGGTTTGCAGGAGCAGGAGTTCACCCGTTGGCCGGGACGGGAATCACTGACAGGGTGCGGGCCATTAAGGCTTGGCGGAGAAGGTAAAGTTGACGGTCTGCGCGGCAGCATCCTTGGGGATGTCAATTTCCGCCGTTTGTGTGCCCAGTGATTCGTGCCAGGCCGTCAGCGTGTAGTGCCCAGGAGGAAGATCGGGGATTTCGAAGCGGCCGTCGTCGCCGGTGACAGCAAAAAAGGAAGTCTTTAGAACGACGAAATAGCCCTGCATCCAGGAATGAAGGTTGCATTTCACGGGGATGAACTCTTCTTTCTCGTAGGTATAAGAGAACGGCGGCGTGCCTGGCGGTTGAATTTTGTTCCACTCGCGGTTGATCTTGGCGAGAGGATGGACGTTGTGGGAAAGCGGGTCGCTGTTGGAAATGCGCACTTCTTGGCCCGCGCGGAAGGCCACCACGTGCGAGGCGTATCGACAATCATATTGATCGAAGGTGACCGGGGTGGCGGGAACAGGACCGGAAGCCGGGGCGCCGCCGGAGATGTAGACAACAACGTTACGCAAAGAGTTTCCCGGGCCGGTGAGGAACGTGTCGGGAAGGAGCGGCTTGCTGGCGTGGAGTTTCTCGCACAAGGGTTCCTTGGAAAGGTCCACGCGCTTGAGTTTGGGCAGGGGGCCGGTGACGGTGACCTTGCCGGTGATTTTCGTTCTCGTAGTGCCAGCGTGCAGGGACGCACAAGCCGCGAACAAGAGAAAGCCTGCAAGAATGGTGAAAACCGCTTTCATCCCCGCAAAAGCCTCCTAAGCCTTGGATCCAACGATGCGTGAACCGTCCGGGGCGGCAAGGCGGAGCAGTGGGAGCAATGAGGAATCAGAACAGGCGCTTGCCGCGACGACCCGGCTTCCTTTCATCTTAATCGGGCAGTGAGGTGCAAAGCGGTGATTGAAACCGATTGGGATGAAACGGTTAGTAACTGTTTTGAACAGCGATCGGTCTGGCGAGACGCCTCGCCGCAGACAGCGGCCGCTACATCGGCCTTACCGGCAGGCACTAGAAGCGTGCTAGGTCTTTGGCGGCGGCGAAGACTTTCTGGGTGTTGGGGAGGAAGGCTTCCTCCAGCGTCGGAGCGTAGGGGACGGGCGTGTCGAGGGAAGCGACGCGGACCAGCGGGCCGTCGAGGTCGTGGAAGGCCTTTTCGAAAAGGATGGCGGCGATTTCGCCGGCGATGCCACCGGTTTTCGTGTCTTCATGGACCACCAGGCAGCGGTTGGTCTTCCTGACGGACTGAAGAATGGTTTCCTCGTCGAGAGGCAGCAAGGTGCGGAGATCGATGACCTCGGCTTCGATGCGTTCTTTGGCAAGCGCGTCGGCGGCTTCGAGCGAGGTGTGCATCATCGCCGCGTAAGAAAGAATGGTGAGGTGCTTTCCCTCGCGGCGGACAGCCGCTTTGCCGAGGGGCACGATGTAATCGGTTTCGGGCAGCTCTTCCTTGCTGCGGCGATAGAGAAATTTGTGCTCGAAGAAGAGCACCGGGTTGTTGTCGCGAATGCTGGCCTTCAGCAGGCCTTTGGCGTCGTAAGGCGTGGAAGGATAAACGATTTTGAAGCCCGGCGTGTGCAGGAAATACATCTCCGGGCTGAGCGAGTGGAACGGGCCGCCATGAACGCCGGCGCCGGCGGGGCCGCGCACAACGATGGGCGCGGGAGCGTTCCAAAGATAGTGGCCGCGAGCGACGAAGTTGGTGAGCTGATTGAAGCAGCACGCGATGAAGTCGATGAACTGCATTTCGGCGATGGGGCGCAGGCCGAGATAGCTCATGCCGCAGGCCGCGCCGATGATGGCGCTTTCGCTGATGGGCGTGTCAATGACGCGCTCCCAGCCGAATTTTTCGAGCAAGCCTTCGCTGGTTTTGAACGCACCGCCGTAAACGCCGACGTCTTCGCCGATCAGCACCACACTGGGGTCGGCTGCCATCTCTTCGAACATGGCCTGGCGGATGGCTTCGAGAAAGGTGACCGGGGCCATGGACTACCTCCGTGCCTTTCCGCGCGCCGCGGACACCTTTGCGGGCGCAGCTTTGTGTGCTGGAGATTTCGCCACCGGCTTGCCGCTGGATTTCGGGCTGTTCACGGGAGCTTCTACGGCGGGCTGCGTGTCGCCGAAATGAATGAGCGCGTTTTCCCGGGAAGAGGATTTGCCGCGGCCAAAGCCTTCGACGGTCCAGACGGGTTCGACGCTGGATTTGGGCGGTGACACTTCTTCGATGGGGCGCTCCCACTTGGGTTGAATTTTGTGGCAGTCATCGCCGGTGCAATAAACGCCCGTGGAGGCCAATTCCGGAGGCGGCATGGGCGAGTTCTCGGCAAACTCGCGTTCCTTCTCGAGCAGCGCAGTCATTTTGTCCTCGATCTCTTTTTTACCTTTGGCGTCGAGGAGCCTTTGGGCTAAGAGGAATTTTTCATAGAGCGTAATTGGATCTCGCTTTTCCCAAAATTCGCGCTGCTCCTTGGGAACATATTCCGCGGGGTCGTGCTGGGCATGGCCGCGGCGGCGGAAGGTTTTTGCTTCAATCAGAATAGGCCCTTCGCCGGCGCGTGCGCGTTCAACGGCTTCTTTCGCGGTGGAATACACGGCAACCACGTCGTTGCCGTCCACGATGTAGCTGGCGATCCCGTAGGCCTTGGCGCGGTCAGCGAGATTTTCGATGGGCACCTGGCGGCGCACGGGAGTGGAATACGCCCACTGATTATTTTCGAGAATCAGGACAAACGCCGCTTTTTGGGAAGCGGCAAGGTTCAGCCCTTCATGGAAGACGCCCGTGGAGCTGCCCCCGTCGCCAATCCAGGTCATGGAAACAATTTTTTGTCCGAGGTAGCGGCCGGCCATGGCCACGCCAGTGAGCACGGGAATGAGATCGCCAAGCATGGAGATCGGCGAAACGATATGGAGATTTTCGAGATCGCCGAAGTGGCTTGTGCCGTCCTTGCCTTTGGTGGGCGAGGTGTATTTGGCCATGTGTTGCGTGAAGATGTCGCGCGGTGGAACGCCCTTCACCAGCAGTGCGCCAATGTTGCGGATCATCGGCGCCATCCAGTCTTTTTTCTCGAGCGCGTAGGCGCTGCCGACGGAGATGGCCTCCTGGCCGAGGCTGGAATAAAGGCCGCCGACAATTTTGTTCTGGCGGAAGAGGCGCGTCATGGTGTCCTCGACCTCGCGGTTAAGGCGCATGAAG
>DATFSI010000205.1:0-11994 GCA_035262705.1 Candidatus Acidiferrum sp.
GAACGCCTTGATCAACTCTTCCGGCGGCACCTTGATTCCCAGGTTTACCACCTCGAACCCGTTGTTCTTGAAAATAATCTCCACCAGGTTTTTCCCGATGTCGTGCACGTCGCCCTTCACGGTCGCCAGCACCACTTTGCCCCGCCTCGCCGCGTCAGACTTCTCCATGAACTGTTCAAGGTGGCTCACCGCTGCCTTCATCGCCTCCGCCGACTGCAGCACCTCGGCCACAATCAGCTCGTTGGCGTTGAACAGCCTCCCCACCTCGGCCATCCCTTCCATCAGCGGTCCATTGATGATGTTCAGTGGGGCCGTGCCTTCCGCCCGTTTTTTCTCCAAGTCTTCAATTAAGCCGTCGCGCGTTCCTTGAATGATGTAATTCCCCAGCCGCTCATCTAGCGGCAAGTCTTCCTTGGACGCCTTCTCCTTCTTTTTCGAAGTTCGGAAATGCTCCGCGATCGCCGCGATGTGATGCTGGTTGATCGCCGCCTTCTGTTCCTTGTTCTGCTGCCGCCAGTCCTCCGGCGCCCCGCGCAGCAATTCTGCCCGCGGATGATCCGCGGGCACGTCTTTCGGTACGTGCTGGAACAGCAGATTCTCCGCCAGCCGCCGCTCCTGCTCCGGAATCGATGCGAACCGCTCTATCTTCTCCGTGTTGACGATGGCCAGGTCCAGCCCCGCCTTGGTGCAGTAGTACAGAAAGACCGAGTTCACCACTTCGCGCGCGCCCGCCGGCAGCCCGAACGACACATTCGAAATCCCCAGAATCGTCCGCGTATCTGGAAGCGCTTCCTTGATCAGCCGGATGCCCTCCATCGTTTCCACGGCGCCGCCGATATAGTTTTCGTCTCCGGTCGCGCACGGAAACACCAGCGGGTCAAACACAATTTCTTCCGCCGCGATTCCATATTTCCCGGTCAGCAGCGCATACGACCGCTTCGCAATCTCCAGCTTCCGTTCGCGCGTGAACGCCTGCGCCTGTACCGGGTCCTCGTCAATGCAGCCCACCACGATCGCGGCCCCAA
The DNA here is from genome assembly GCA_035262705.1 of Candidatus Acidiferrum sp. Lineage (GTDB taxonomy): Bacteria > Acidobacteriota > Terriglobia > Acidiferrales > UBA7541 > Acidiferrum. Next base: position 1,026 of record DATFSI010000205.1, read on the forward strand.
AATCGTGCGCAATCGGCACCACACGTTCGAATTTCTCCTCGCCGTCTTCCAGGTTGATCGAATTGATGATCGCTTTTCCCTGGCAGTAGGTCAGCGCCAGCTTCACCGCCGCCGGGTCCGTGGTGTCGATCATCACCGGCGCTTTGATCTTGCGGATCAGCTTTTCGTAGAACTCCGGAATATCTTTCTTCTCGTCGCGTTCCGTGCTCTGCAGGCACACATCTACAATCTGCGCGCCGCCCTTCACCTGTCTGCGCGCAATTTCCGTCGCCTCTTCCCACTTTTCTTCCGCCACCAGGTTTTTGAACAGTCGCGAGCCAATCACATTCGTGCGTTCGCCCACCAGCAGCGGCCGCGTCGAGTCTTCCGCTTCAATCCATTCGATCCCCGAATAGACAGCGCGGTGCGCTTCATTCGGCCGCACGCGCGGCTTCTTACCCTCCGCCATCTGCGCGATTGCGCGGATATGTTTCTCGGTGGTTCCACAGCATCCGCCCACCAGGTTCAGCCACCCGTGATTCACGAATTTCTCAAGCTGCCCCGCCAGTGACGTCGGCGTCTCCAGGTACTTGCCCTCTTCATCCGGCAAGCCCGCGTTCGGGTAGCACGAAACAAACTCGCCTGTCAGCCCGCTCAAGGTGCGGATATGGTCGGTCATGAACTCCGGCCCGGTCGCGCAGTTCATCCCAAACGCCAGCGGGTGCGCGTGCCGCAGCGAAGCCCACATCGCCTCCACGGTTTGCCCTGCGAGCATGGTGCCCATCGGTTCGATGGTCACGGATACCAGGAAGGGAACTTTTGCTCCGATTTCGTTAGAAAGTTTCTGAATGGCAAGAATCGCGGCCTTGATGTTTCGCGTGTCCTGGCAGGTTTCCACAAGCAGCAGATCGCTTCCGCCCTCGATCAAGCCTTTGGCCTGCACATAATAGGAATCCAGCAATCCTTCAAATGTAACGCCGCCCGTCACCGTGATCGCCTTGGTCGTCGGCCCCATGGCCCCGGCTACGAACCGCGGCTTCCCTGGCGTCGAAAACTCCCGAGCTGCCTGCCGCGCCAGGATCGCCGCACGCTTGTTCAGCTCAAAAGCATCCGCCTCGAGGCCATACTCACCTAAGACCAGCGGCGTCCCGCCAAAGCTGTCCGTCTCAACGATGTCTGCCCCGGCCTCAAAATACCTGCGGTGGATGTCCAAGACCACGTCCGGCCGCGTGCGTACCAGGTTCTCGTTGCACCCTTCCAGTGCTGGTCCCCCGAAGTCGGCAGCACTTAAGTCCCTTTGTTGCAGCATAGTACCCATGGCCCCGTCGAGCACCAGGACGCGCTCCCGCAGCACCTCCCGCAGTGCCTGCTCGGATTGTTTCAAGTTCCGCACTCGAGTCTCTTTTGCCTTACACCCGGACGCGATTCCCGCCCGGGCGATATCCCTCCATTTTACGTCCTTTCCCAGGTAAACGAATCCCTTCTCATTGAACGAGCAAATCCCCGCCCCAACCCCCTGAAAACACATCTAAACTGTCAGTAACAACTCGTGAACATCTGCCCCCAAGGTCCTTGCCCCTGTGCCCTGGTTTCTCTACCCTCAAGTACAGTGGCTACCAAAACTATGGCGTCTAAACTTACCGTTTGTTTGCTCTCGCCGCACCCTCTTGTTCTTTCCGAATTTGAGCGGCTTCTGGGGAAAGCCAACCAGTTCAAAGTCATTTCCAAACAGCTCGAATCGACGCTCGCTCCCGATTTGCGCAATCTGGAACCCCCTCGCGCGCAGGTTTATGTGATCGACGCGCACGCCGCGCGCCAGGCTACCGGCGCCTTGCTCACCAATATTCTCGAGCGCTACGCGGATGCTCGCCTGCTTGTGGTGGGAGATTCGCTGAACGAAGCCAACAGCTTCTCGCTGCTTCGCCTCGGTGTGAAGGGCATTCTCACTTATGCGGAAGCGCGCGATCAGCTTTCCCGCGCCCTGCCCCTGGTCTCCCAGGGAGGATTCTGGGTGCCGCGTTCCGTTCTCTCCGGATTCGTGGATTCCATCCTCACCAGCCAGGGACGCCGCCTGAAAACAGATTCCGTTACAAACCTCAGCCGGCGCGAACAGGAGGTTCTCGATTCACTTCTCGAGAATCTTTCTAACAAGGAAATCGCCAGTAAGCTCAATATTGCCGAGCGCACCGTGAAGTTTCATGTTTCCAACTTGCTCAACAAGTTTGGCGTGCGCCGCCGCGCCGACCTAATCCTGCTGACCTTCCAGCGCCGCCTCTCTCAAGCTTGATGGATCATAGACTGAGACCATTCTTGTCGCAGACACAATTCTGCCTGCCCGGCCTTGTCGGGGAGCGCCTTTCTTTCGCTTAAACGAGGAACGTCAACTGCCAGTTTGTGGGTTGAGTTTGCCGAGAAACATTAGCTGGGCTAACGGCTTATGACTTACGACTTTCTTCAATCTCCAAACTTGTAACGCACAATGCACCACAGTGCCTGGACGCCGTCTTTCCAAGTAATCTTCTTTCCTTCCTCGTATGTCCGTCCGGCGTAGCTGATGGGCACCTCGTACACCCGCCAGTTGCCCTTGGCGATCTTCGCTGTGATCTCGGGTTCGAATCCAAACCGGTCGGACCTTAAATGAATGCCTGCCAGCACCTCGCGCCGGAACACCTTGTAGCAGGTTTCCATGTCCGTCAGTTTGAGATTAGTGAAAATGTCGGAAAGCAGCGTCAGCGCCTTGTTGGCCACGTAGTGCCAGAAATAGTGCACGCGCTGCGGCCCGCCCAGAAAACGCGACCCGTAAACAACATCCGCTAGCCCTTCCTGGATCGGTCCGAGCAGCCTGCCATAGTCCCGCGGGTCATACTCTAAGTCCGCGTCCTGCACCAGCACGATATCTCCGGTCACCTCCGCGAAGCCCCGCCGCAAGGCCGCCCCTTTGCCCTGGTTTTTCTCCTGAAAGATAAATCGCAGATTCCCCAGTTCGATGGCATCTTCTCCGTCCGCCGCCGGCGCCTGTTGCTCCCCGCGGCTCTGGCGCTCTGCAAACTCCCGGAGAATGTGACGCGTGCCGTCGTTCGAACAGTCGTCCACCACCACGATCTCCTTGCGTATCTCCGTCTCTTCCACGCGCCGCAGGATCTCGCAAATGGTGTTCTTTTCGTTGTAAACCGGAATCACCACGGAAACTTTTGGATCGGGCAGTGCCGTGGGATTTCTTCGCGTATGCTTCATGGAGCCTGAAATTGTATAGGCCCCTTACTTTTCCGTAAAGCGCCTGCGGCGCTCTTCATGATTAAATAGAAGTAACCATACGTTTCGCCAATGGGGATCGGGAGGGCGAGGTCTTTTAGTCGAGTTTCTAGGGCAGGCCATGCCGCAAGGCGCCAAGAAATCTGGGGCTCCAGCCGCTCCTCGGGAATGCTTTTCAGCATATTTTTTCATGAGCACCTTCTTCATCGAACAGTTCGGCTGCCGGGCCACCCAGGCCGACGGCGCGGCCATCGAGCGCCAACTTCGCGAACAGGGCGCCACCGCCGCCGCGGAGGCCGCCGCGGCCGATGTCGTTGTCCTCAACACCTGTACCGTCACCGCCGCCGCCGACGCGCAGGCCCGCTACGCTATCCGCAAGATTCATGCCGCCAATCCCTCTACACGCATTATCGTTACCGGCTGCTACGCGCAGCGCGCCCCGGAAGAAATCGCCGCCCTCCCGGGCGTATCCTTCGTTGTCGGCAATTCCCACAAACCGCAAATCCCGCTGCTTCTCCATTCGATCGGTCCCGCGCCGAACTTTTTTTTGCCTGAATCTGCGCCCATTCTCACGGGGAACATTTTCGCCTTGTCCGATGTCCTCGTCGCGCCCGTTCTTGGCGGGGAAGGGAATCACACCCGCCCCACGCTGAAAATCCAGGACGGTTGCAACTCCCGTTGCTCGTTCTGCGTGATTCCCTTTGTCCGCGGCAAGTCCCGCAGCCTGCCGCCACCCACCGTTCTCTCCGAAATCCAGCGCCTTGCCGATTCCGGTTACCGCGAAATCGTCCTCAGTGGCATCAACCTCGGCACCTATGGCCGCGATCTTTCCCCGCGCGTCGAATTTCTCGACCTACTCCGCCGCATTCTCGGTGAAACCTCCGTTGAGCGACTCCGCGTCAGCTCCATCGAGCCTCTCGACGTCACCCAGGACCTCATCGAATTGTTTGCCTCGAGCGACCGCATCGCGCCCCACTTTCATATGCCGCTGCAGTCTGCCTCCAACCGCATCCTGGCGGCCATGCATCGCTGGTACCGCGCTGAACACTACGCCCGCCGCGTCGAACTCATCCACGAGCGACTGCCTCACGCGGCCATGGGCGCCGACGTCATCGCCGGCTTTCCCGGCGAAACCGACTCCGATCACTCCGCCACCCTGGAATTCATCGAATCCCGCCCCTTTACCTATCTTCACGTGTTCTCGTATTCCGCGCGTCCCGGCACCAAAGCCGCCGCTCTCGCCAATACCGTTCCGGGCCATATCATAAAGGGTCGCGCCCGCGAACTCCGCTCCCTCGCCGATCAAAAATCCGCTGCCTTCCGGCGCGCGCAACTTGGCCGCACCCTTCGCGTTCTTACCCTCCGCCGCGATCCCGCCGACGATCCGCAAGTCACGCCCGCACTCTCTGAAAACTATCTGACCGTAAGCTTGCCTGGCGCTATGCCGCCCAACCAGTTCCTCGACGCGATTCTCACTCACGACGACGGCCCGCACCCGTTTGCTCAACCGATCGAATCCGCCGCGATTGCCACACGAGGAGTCTCCTGAGCGGATCCCCTATGCATATTCTCGGTATCTCCACTGTTGGGCGTGGTTCGGCAGTCGTCCTGCTCGACGAATCCTCCATCCTGTTCGCCATTGAGGAAGAGAAACTCAATCGCCTTCAGGATTCCCTGGATATTCCTCGATTGGCTCTCGCACGTTGTCTCGAGGAGAATCGCTTGCAGCTTTCCGATTGCCGCGCGATCGCGGTCGCCGCGCGGACTCCGGCGGCTGCGCACTCTTCCCCTCGCCGCAAGCGCTCCAACCCAACCGCCACCGAAGACCAGCTTCGGCAATTGCTGCGCGGCGGTCCTCGCCCGTCATTCTTCGATCATCACTCCTGCCACGCCGCCAGCGCCTACTATGCTTCCGGGCTCGATAGCGCCCTCATTCTCTCCCTTGACCAGGGAACCTCTTCGCAGTCGGGCCTGGTGGCCAGGGGAGAAGGTGACGACATTCGTCCCCTGCAATCCTTGAAATTTCCCGATTCTCTCGGCTGGTTCTACTCCAGGGTCACCGAACTTGCCGGGCTCCGGCCGCGCCGCGACGAACACAAGCTGCAGTGGCTCAGCAAGGATGGTGAGCCGGAATTCCTGCCTGCGTTCCGCAAACTCTTCGCCTGGCGGCCCAATGGCCTTCCCGCGCTGAATCGCCGCTATTTTGCCGCAGGTCCGGAGCATCACGGCGTCTTCACCCCACCTTTTTACCGCGAACTCGGCCTCTCCTCCCGCAACCTTGCGCTCACCCCCGCGCTTCGCGCCAATCTTGCCCGCAGTGCCCAGGATTGCCTCGAGGAAATCGTCCTCGAGCTAGCCGCGAATTTTCAGCAGCAAACCGGGGCCCGCTCACTCTGCCTGGCAGGTGGAGTTTTTCTGAATGTTCTTCTGGTCCGGGCGCTTGAGACGGGCGGCTCTTTCGACCACGTCTACGTCCAACCGGTCGCCGGCAACGCGGGGACCGCTCTTGGCGCTGCTTACTTATCAAGGAAGAAGATCACCGGCCGCGCGGGCCGCGGACCGCTGTCGAGCCTGGCCGTCGGGATTCTCTCGAATTCCCACGAAATCAAGGCCGTTCTCGACAACTGCAAAATCACCTATCGCTATGTTTCGGGAGAAGAACAAACCGTGGAAGAAACCTCCGCGCTTCTCCTTCGCGATAAAATCGTCGCCTGGTGCCAGGGCCGCTCCGAGTTCGGCCATCGCGCCCTCGGCAATCGCAGCCTGCTAGCCTCGCCCTTTTCCGAGTACGTCGTTGAAAACGTTAATCAGTTCATCAAGCACCGCGAGGAATTTCACCCCTTCGCGCTTTCGGTGCCCGCCGAACGCGCCTCGGAATTCTTTGCCGCGTCGCCCAATTGCCTCACCATGTCCTCGTTGGCTACGCTTACCCGGCCCGTCGCCGGCCTTGAACGCTTTGCTTTTCATGGCAACGCCGTCCGCGTTCATACCGTCGAAAAAAACGCCAATCCCCTCTTTTGGAAACTGCTCCACAAATTCGGCGAATCCGCTCCCGCGCCGATTCTGGTCAATACCTCCTTCAATCTTTTTGGAGAACCTCTGGTCACCGACCCGCGCGGCGCCGTCCGCAGTTTCTATTGCGCCGGCATCGACGCTCTGGCCATCGGCCCCTTCCTGCTCGTGAAGTGATTCTTCTCTGCGCTTTCGGAGGATCCCCGGCGTTCTCTGCGTCAATGCTTTAGTCTTAATCCTCGAAAATCACCTGCGCGAACGCCTGCTCCGCCGTGTGCGTGATGCTTACCGCGATATGCTTCACTCCCATCGTATCCGCAATCTTTTTCGCCTCACCCTTCAGCGCCAGCGTCGGCCGCCCGCCGCGCTGTCGCACCACTTCCACATCCACCCAGCGCACGCCGCGGCTCCAGCCGGTTCCCAGCGCCTTCATGGCTGCCTCTTTCACCGCGAACCGCCCCGCGTACCGCTCATATTTATTTTTGAATTGTTCGCAGTAGGCGACCTCTCCGGCGGTAAATACGCGCTGCAGAAACCTTTCCCGCTGTCCTTCGATCACCGCCTTGATGCGCGGCACTTCCGCCACGTCAATCCCCATTCCCACAATCATCATTCACCTGTCGCGCGAACCACACGCGTTTCGATACTTTGTACCGACCCCGATTATACTGGTTAAGTCATGCACAAACGGAAAGCTTCCTCCTCCGCCCGGCGGCCCCGGCAAACTGCGCCTACTCATGCGCGCTCACCGGAAAAGCACCCCCTTGTCGCCTCACCCTGGCGTCTCCGCAAATCGCAAGGCCTGCAAATCCTCGAACTCATCCCTTTTGCCAGGCTTCCGTGGCTCATCCATGGCTTCAGCACTCGCCCCGGCGGCCTAAGCCAACTCGAATCCGAAAAAGTCCTCAATCTCGGCCACATGGAATGGGACACCCGCGACGCCGTGGCCAAAAATCGCGGCAAGTTTCAATCCGCACTTGGCGCCGGCGATCACCAGCTCTTCCCGCTGAAGCAGATCCACTCCGACCTGATGCGTTTGTTTTCACCCCATGACGATGGCGCCTCTAAGGGCGACGCCTCGGCGACGAATCGCCCCGGCATTCTCCTTGGCATCCAAACCGCCGACTGCGTGCCGATTCTTCTGGTCGATCCGAAAAATCGTGCCGTCGCCGCCATCCACGCCGGCTGGCGTGGCACTCTGGCCCGCATCACGCAGAAAGTCGTTGGCCGCCTGCAGCTCGAATTTGGCAGCAAGCCCTCCCAACTCCTCGCCGCTATCGGCCCATCGATCGGCCCGTGCTGTTATGAAGTCGCCGCGGACTTCGTCAGCAAATTCACCGCGCAGTTTGCCGATGCCGCCGATTACTTCGACGAGCCGCGCTCTGGCGAAGAGCCCAACCCGCTCCAATGGCTCAACATGAAGCCGCCCGGCCACCAGCCGCCCCCGAAAAACGTTCACCTTGATCTGCGCAAAGCCAATCGCTCGCAGCTTCTGGCCGCTGGTTTGCGTTCGCAAAACATTTACTCGAGCGATCTCTGCACCGCGTGCCGCAGCGATCTCCTCTTCAGCCACCGCCGCGAAGGCCCTTTCTCCGGTCGCCTGCTTGCCGCCATCGGCATTCGCCCGTAGCGACACCGCCGGGAACGCCGATCACCGGATCGGCGTCTCGTCTCTGCATTCTTGAAACGTTAACAATCAGACGCTACACTCGCTGCGCCATGCTCTTCCACCTCGCGCAAATCAACATCGGACGTCTCCTCGCTCCACTGGACGCCCCGCAAATCGCCGGCTTTGTCGCCGAGCTCGACTCCATCAACGCCCTCGCCGATGGCGCTCCCGGTTTTGTCTGGCGCCTGCAGTCGGAAGCCGGCAACGCGACCGACGTACCCTACAACGACGATCCCTTTGTGATTGTGAATATGTCCGTGTGGGATTCCATCGAGTCGCTGCGCAACTACGTTTACACCTCGCGGCACATCGAGGTTTTCCGCCAGCGCGCCAAGTGGTTTGCGCGGATGGAAAAGCCGAATTACTGCCTGTGGTGGATTCCCGTGGGTCACATTCCCACGGTCGCCGAAGGCCGCGAACGCCTCGAACACTACCAGACCCACGGCGCCACGCCGCACTCTTTCTGGTTCCACAAGCAGTTTCCAGCGCCCGCGGCCGAGCCCGTCCCCCGCTGATTTTTTTCTTGGGTGTCGCACCCTTCGGTTGAGGGTGCGGGCTTTCTCTGTAGGGCCCGCCTTCTGAGGCGGGCCGCAATTATCCGTTTCTACCCCACCACGCGCAGCGGCGATTCCCGCACTTCCTTCAACGCCAGTTGTCCGCAGGCCGCCATCACATCGCGCCCGCGCGAATAGCGTACAAACGCCGGCACGCCCTTGTCGGTTAAGATCCTTCGAAACTCTTCAATGGCCTCGGCGCTGGATTCTTTGTACGGCAGCTCCCCCGGATTCCAGGGAATCAGATTCACCTTCACACTTTTGAGCGGTGCCAGCAGCCGCACCACGCGTCGCGCATCCTCTCGCGTGTCGTTCACCCCACCGAGCATCACGTACTCAAACGTCAAATGCTCCCAATTCCGCAACGGATAATTCCGGCACGTCTCTATCAACACCTTCAGGGGGTATTTCTTGTTGATCGGCATCAACACGTCGCGCTGCTCGTCAGAGGAAGCATTCAGTGAAATCGCGAGCTTCGGCCGCACTTCTTCCTTCACGAGTCGCGCAATGCCCGGCACAATCCCGCTCGTTGAAAGCGTCACGTGCTTTGGCGAAAGTCCCACGCCCTCCGGGTCCAGCAAAATACGCAGCGCCGCCATCACATTTTCAAAATTCAGGAGCGGCTCGCCCTGCCCCATCAACACCACATTCGTCCGGCCCGCCAACTCCACGCCGCTCTCGCGGTTTTCCATCTCCTCTAACGGCACCAACACCTGCGCCACAATCTCGGCCGCCGACAAATTGCGGATCAACCCCAGTTGCGCGGTTAGGCAAAACTGACAATCCACTGCGCAACCCGCCTGCGTCGAAATGCAAACCGTTTGCCGGCCCTCGCTGGGCATGAACACCGCTTCCACCGCCGACGGCCGATTTACCCCTTTGTCGTCCTGCACGGGAAGCCCTAGCAGATAGCGCACCGACCCGTCTGCCGACACATACCTCTGCCGCACCTCGGGCAGGGTAATCGTGGCCTCCCCCTGCAACTTCTCCCGCAGCGCCGCCGGCAGGTTGCTCATCCGCTCGATGGCAAACTCACGTTCCCCATACAGCCAGTGGTAAATCTGGTCCCCTCGGTAGGCTGGCCCCCCGAGTGCCTGGCAATAGGCTCGCAGCTCTTCCCGGTTTTTTCCCAGCAGTTCCAAGCTCCGACTCCTCGTTTTCCTATTCTCTCACCCCTCTGTCTTTTTCCACCAATTCCTCGCCCAACACGGCATTTTGCGGAAAGTCGTTCAAATTAAACTATTTATCTTCTTGTTTGCCACCGGCATTCGCCACTCGCCACTTCTTCCACCCTGTGCCACAATAGCCACATGACCACCATGGTCTCTAACGCGCGCGATATTCATCGTCACGTTCTTCAGAACGGCCTTGTCGTTATCACCGAGACCATGCAGCATGTCCGCTCTGTTTCCGTGGGCATCTGGGTCCGCCACGGCTCGCGGCGCGAGACCCCGGCGGAAAACGGCATTGCCCATTTCCTTGAGCACATGGTCTTCAAGGGCACCACACGCCGCTCCGCCGAAGACATCGCCCGCGAGATGGATTCGGTCGGCGGCATGCTTGACGCCTTCACCTCCAAGGAGCAGATCTGCTTCAACGCCAAAGTGCTCGACTCGCACCTTCCGATCGCCTTCGATGTGCTCTCGGACCTGGTTCTTCGCCCCAAGTTCGATTCCGAGGATGTCAAGAAAGAACGCCAAGTCGTGCTTGAAGAAATCAAGATGGACATGGACAACCCCGAATACCTGCTCCATGACATCTTCACCCGCGGCTTCTGGCCCGAACACTCCCTGGGCCGTCCGATTCTGGGCACGCCGGACACCGTTCGCAAATTTGAGCGCGAACCTCTGTGCAGCCGCTTCCGCGACTGGTTTGCGCCCGACCATCTTCTGGTCACTGCCGCCGGCAACATCACCCACCAGGAGGTTCTCGATTTGGTCGAAAAAGAGTTTGGGGACCTGCCGGCCTCGCATTTCAACGCCGACGACCCTGCTCCGACCACCGCGGCGCCCATTTGTGTGGAAACCAAGCGCGACCTTGAGCAGGTGCACGTCTGCATGGGCGTTCCTTCGATTCCCCTCGCCGATGAACGCCGCTTCGCTGCCGCGGTCCTCAACAATCTCCTCGGTGGCGGCATGTCTTCGCGTCTGTTCCAGAACATTCGCGAAAAGCAGGGTCTCGCTTATGCCGTTTTCAGCGAGCTGACCCCTTACTCCGATGCGGGTATTTTCAGCGTTTATGCAGGCACCGCGAAGGAAACCGTCGGCCAGGTCATTGACCTCACCATCGCCGAATTCCGTGCCATGAAGGAGTCGCTGGTCACCGAGGAAGAGCTTCTTCGCGCGAAAAACCATCTCAAGGGCTCGCTCATGCTTTCGCTTGAGTCCACCAGTTCGCGCATGTCCAATCTCGCCCGCCAGGAACTCTATTTCGGCCGCTTTTCTTCACTCGACGAAATCCTGGCCTCGATCGATGCCGTCACACGCGATGAGCTTCAGGCCCT
>DATFSI010000206.1:0-8931 GCA_035262705.1 Candidatus Acidiferrum sp.
AGGGTCCCAAGAGGAAAACTCCGAGAATCGCGAACAGGCAAAGGCGTCGAGCCATGACTCACCCCTTTAGTCAGGAAGGATTCGGGCCGCCGATGATCGAAAACCGAATTGTAAATACACCCCGATAAGTGCAGGTGTGTACCGTTTCCGATGGAAGATGTCAAGGCAATTTTGCATACATTTGTGTACATTGGGCGATATTGGCCACAGACGATCCCTTCCCTTACAGGGATGGCAGACCCATCCGGGTTTTCATGTATGCACTTTTGAATAGGACGTTTGCTCGCGGGGGCGTTCAGGGGCAGCCCGGGAAGCGAAGGACTTCGCGCAAGTCGCGCAGGACGTAGTGAGGCCTGCGGCTGAGGGGTTGCGCCGCCCACTCATGCGCCTTCGTCATGCCCGTGGTTACACCGAATCCGGTGGCCCCGCCGCGGCGAGCCATGATCATCTCGACCAGCGGGTCATCTCCCACCACGCCAAGTTTTCGCATCGGCAGACCCAGCTTTCTTGCCGCCAGGCGGAGGGCATGCAACGATGGCTTGCCGGTGAGAATCATTGGCGCATGAGTCATTTTCCGCACGGCGGCGGTTATGGCATAGGAATAGCCCATCGTTTTTCCCGCGGCGGTGGCAAAAAATGGCACGTCGGAGGCGACATATAGCTTCGCGCCATTCCAGATGGCTTTGACGGCGGCTTCGATGTCTTTCATGTTGCAGTCGGGATGCCAGCCGATGTAGACCGCCTGGGCTTGTTCAGCTCCCGGTTGGCCCGGCAAGACGACCTCGATGCCTGCTTGCGCCAGGGGAACTCCGACACCATGCGTGCCCAAAATCAGAACGCGTTTGATTCCATGACGTGGCATCAGGTCTGCAGCCACGGTGGAAGGAGTGAGCAAATTCTCGTCGCCGATGGGCAGGCCGAGGGCGCGGAGTTTCGGCGCCTGCTCAGCAGGAGGATGAGCGGTGCCATTGGTAAAAGCGGCAAACGGAACGCCGCGAGCTTTTAGTTCGCATAGGGCCTCGACGGCTTTGGGCAGCAGTTTGTAACCGGTGAAGGAGCGGTCGGTCAAGATGAGCGTGCCGTCGAGGTCAAAGAGAAAACCTGCAACGCATCCGATGGATTTCTTCTTGTGCTTGCCGCCACGGGAGTCCGCCATGCTCAAGCCTCCGTGCGCGCCGACTGGCTTTGGAGTTCGAGCCGGAAGCCAGGCTTTTCGATGGAAAGATAAGTGATGTCACGCCGCGAAGCGAGTTCCCGGAGCAGCGTTTTAACGGGAGCCACGTCGGGATCGTAGTACCGAGCTGCGGGGCCCGCGGCCTTCATGGCATCCACTTGTCCGGCGGGCATTGTGGCGCGCAGAAGAAACTCTTCGTCGGAAAGTTCCGGCCCGATTTTTTTACGTAGCTCGGCAACGGGAGGCATGTCGGGTTCGTTTTTCAATTCGCGCGTGCGCGGTAGCGAATCGATGCGGTCCATCACCTCCGGCGCAATGGGAATATTCGGGCGCCCGAATTTTCCGAGCGCGTAGCGAATGATTTCGTCGGGAATCACTTCGTAGCGCTCTTTCGAGGTGACATTCATAACCGCCTGCGTAATCAGCATCTGCGCAAACGGCGTCATCACTATGGGCCAGCCGAGTTCCTTGCGCACGTTGCCCAGTTCTTCGATGACCGCTTTTTCGAGATGCGGCAGCCGGTGTTCCGCGAGATGACGCCGCATGGTGCCGATGGTGCCGCCGGGCAATTGATGGTGAACGTAGTTGGCATCGAATGGCTGCGGCTGGCCGACCGGAAGACCTTCGGCTTCTGCTAGGCGCGTGAAATAGCGGCCGACTTCGGCGAGGGCCTGGTCGTCGATGTCCACCTGGTGGCCAAGGGCGCGCAGATTGGTGATAACGCGCTCCGACGGGGGGTTCGAATTGCCGTCGCTGGCGGCGCCAGAGGCGCACTGTACCGAGCTCACGCCCCATTCGGGTGCGTCCATGTAGACCAGTTCACCGAGTCCGATCGTGCAGTGGGAGTGAAGTTCCAGCGGCTTGCTGCCGAGGACGGCTTTCACGGCGGAAATCAATGTGCGCGCCCGCAAGGGAGTCAACAGCCCTCCCGGATCCTTGATGTAGATGGCGTCCACATCCGGGCTTGCGGCTAGTTTGCGAGCGCAGGCGACGTAGTGCGCGTCGTCGTGAATCGGGCTCAGCGTGAAGACCAGCGCGCCGACCACGTATTCGCCCCCGGCAGCTTTCACCATGCGGGCGCAGGCGATGTTGGAATCGGCGTCGTTCATCGGGTCGGCGAGCGCGAAGCGGCGCATACCGTTTTTGACTAGTGTGGTGAAGGCGAGGCTCATGAATTCGGGATTGGCCGTTTCCCAGGAGATAAATCGAAAGCCGGTGGAGAGGAATTGAAGCGGTGTGTTGGGCATGGCTTCAACCATCAAGCGAATGCGTTCCCAGGGATCCTCTCTTTTGTAGCGGACGGCGACGCCCATGTGCGTGGAGGTGGTGAAGTCGATGGCTTTGAATCCGACGCGGTCGAGCACTGGTGCGATGGTGAGCGTTTTGGCGGTGTCGACTCCCAGTGCGGCCCATAGACTCTGGTTGCCGTCGCGCAGGGAGGTTTCGACAATTTGCACGTTGGCCATCGCTCAAGCCTCCAGCGGCAGGCGCCGCTCCAGGAAACGCGCGAGAAAGGACGTGTCCACGCCGCCGGTGGCGAATTCGGAGTCGGCCAAAACTTCGGCGTGGAATGGCAGGTTTGTCGCGATGCCATCGATCCGCGTTTCGGCGATGGCCTGCCGCATGCGTTTCAGCGCAGCGAGGCGATCGGGGCCCTGCACGATAATTTTGGCGAGAAGCGAATCGTAAAAAGGCGACACGCGGGAACCGGAGACGATGTGGGTGTCCACGCGTACTCCTTCGTCCGAGGGCCACACGGCGGCACTCACGACGCCCGGTGAAGGACGAAAATCGCGCGCCGGGTCTTCGGCATTGATGCGGCATTCGATAGCGCAGCCATCAAAATGCAGATTTTCCTGCATCAAGCGCAAGCCATTGCCGTCGGCGATGGCGATCTGTTCCCCCACTAGGTCCACTCCGGTGACGGCTTCCGTCACTGGATGCTCCACCTGAATGCGCGCGTTCATCTCGAGGAAGTAAAAAGCGCCGCGGTCGACATCGACCAGGAATTCCACCGTGCCCGCGCTGCGATATTGCAGGCGCTTCGCAAACTGTACGGCTGCCTGATGAATGCGAGTGCGAAAATCCGCGGAAAGGGTTGGCGCCGGAGTTTCTTCGATCAACTTTTGATAGCGGCGCTGCACCGAGCAATCCCTTTCGCCGAGATGAATCACGCCGCCATTGCCGTCGCCCAGGACTTGCACTTCCACATGGCGGGCGCACGCGACGAAGCGTTCGAGATAAACGCGTGCATCGCCAAACGCGGCCCCGGCTTCGGCGGTCGCGAGTTGCATGGCCGCGGGAAGATCTTCCAGACGGTCGACACGTTTCATGCCTCGCCCGCCGCCGCCGCCGACCGCTTTGATCAAAAGAGGCGGTTCAATTTCGCGGCCGAGAAGCATGGCCTCTCCCAGCGTTTCTACCGCGCCGCCGGGCGCCGTCGGAACTCCCGCGGTCTCCGCTTCAGCGCGTGCGCGCAACTTGTCTCCTACAGCGTCGATTTGCGCGGATGTTGGCCCGATGAAAATCAGTCCTTCTTCTTCACAGAGCCGGGCAAGGGCTGCGCGTTCGGAAAGGAATCCGTAGCCGGGGTGAATGGCGTCCGCCTTTGCGCTCAACGCGGCTTGCACGATGGTGTCTAGCTTTAAATAGCTTTCCGAAGGATGCGCGGGGCCGATGCAAAGCGTGCGATCCGCGAAACGCGCGGGCAGCGAATGGAGGTCCGCCTCGGAAGCGGCGAGAACGGTTTCGATGCCGAGCACGCGACAGGTCCGTATCACGCGTAACGCGATCTCGCCGCGGTTGGCAATCAGAATGCGGCGAATGGACACGGTTATGCCTCGGGACGCACGCGCAACAGAATCTCGCCGTATTCCACGAGCGCGCCGTTTTCCGCCAGTATTTCAGCGACTTCGCCCGTTACTCCCGCGCGCACGGAGTTCATGAGTTTCATGACTTCGATGATGCCGATCACGGTTTCCGGTTCGACCTTGCATCCCGGCTGCACGAATGGCGGCTCACCGGGTTTGGGCGCACGGTAGAAAACGCCGAGCAGCGGTGAGGGAACGTCGGCAAGGCCAGGTTCAGACGGCGGCTTGGCTTTTGGCCTTGCTGGCGGTGAAGCGGCCGCAACGGGCGCGGCCGCCGTGGCCAGCTCGCGAACTTGCTGCGTGCGCGTCGCCGAGCCGCGCTGCAGATTCAGTTTCATGCCATTGATTTCGAGCGACAAACTATCGAAGCTGGATTCCTCGAGCAAACGTAGAATTTCGGCCACATCCTTGGCCGTCAGGCTCATCGGCGGCCCCCGAAAATGTTCATCACGTGTTGCAGAGGATTCGCTTCGGGCTTGGCGACGGGGGCGTGGCCGCGGGCGGCCCATACGGTTTCCGGGCGGCTCTGCAGCAGAAAGATTTTCCCGGAGCGATCGATGGCCCATTCGATGTCCTGCGGCCGGCCGTAGTGGTGTTCGACTTTGCGCGCGATGTCGCGCAGCGCGACCAGTTCTTCATCGCTGACGCAGGGTGCGTGGCGAAGATCTTCGGGGTTTTCCAGTTCGACCGTGCCGCCGCCGGGGGACGGCGCGTGCCGCACATGCTTGTCGCGAATTTCGCGCACGGAAATTTCCCCTGTGATTTTTGCGATGACGAAACGATCCGGCGTGACCTCGCCGCTCACCACCGCGGAGCCCAGGCCCCAAGCGCCTTCGATGGTGACGACGGAGCGATCGCCGGTGATTGGGCTGCGCGTGAACATCACTCCGGACGAACGCGCATCCACCATGCGCTGCACCACCACGGCCATGGAGACTCCGCTTTCCGGAATGCCGTGCTTGCGGCGATACGCGATGGACGGAACGGAATAGAGGCTTGCCCAGCAGGACCGCACAGCGCGCAGCGCGGCTTCCGTGCCGGTTACCCACAAGTAGGTATCCTGCAGGCCGGCAAAGCTGGCGTCTTCCGCGTCTTCGGTGGTGGCCGAGGAACGAATTGCCAACGGGGCGTCCGAGACTTCGGCACAGAGGTCGCCACGGGCAGCATCGAGTTCCGCCTGTAATTCGCCGGATATCACCATGCTTTCAAACCGCGCGCGCAATTGCTCGGAAAGAGATTTGATGAGCTCGAGTTCGTGCTCGTGCAGCGCTTGCACCTGCGGCCTAATCGGTTCCTGCTTTTCCAGCACACCGAGGAAGCGGTCGAAGGCGGAGGTGCGCACCACAAATCCCGGAGGCACCTCGACGCCCGCGCGCGTCAACTCGCCCAGGGAACCGCCTTTGCCGCCGACTGCCGGACGATCCCGAAGGGAAATATCGGCGAACCAACTGACGTTTTCGGACGAGCGCATCGCGACCCTGACTAAATATAGAGTTGTTTGTTGATGGGAATGCCATGCTCCCGACAATAACTTTCATAGTGGTTGATGAACCAGAAGACGTCGAGCGTTTCGGTGAAGTTTCCGTTCTCGTCGTAAAACTCGACGGGCCCTTGCAGCCAGGCGAACAGTTTCACGCCATTGGGATGATCGCTGACGAGTGTGTGGATGAGGCCGGGCGTTTCGTAGATGAAGTCGCCGGGGCCGGCCACCCAGTCATACTCGAGATACCGGGTGCTGCCTTCGAGGCAGAACATGGTCACCGTGCCGCGGTGCTTGTGCGTGCCGATGACGCCCGCGGACTTGAGCCACAGGATGTTGCTGTAGGTATTGTGCCGCGTGTCGAACAGGAGATGGCGGATCGCGGCGTTGGGGCCGAAAGGCACCCAGGGACTTTCTTCCTCCGAGCGGCCCACGAAGGTGCCGGGAATGCCGTGCCGGTTAATGACGTCCTTGTAGGCTTCCGGGACTTCCACGATTTTGTAAGCGGTGGAAAAGACGGTCGCCCCTTTGGCCACCGAGGTTCCGGTCTTTTTGGTGTCCAGCATAAGCTTTCTCCTTCCTTCTGCGTCGAATCGAGCCGGGATTCAGCGTACTGAATATCCAATGAGACTAGCCAGCTTGCTTGCGGGACGCAATATTTATTCGCAAGGCCCTGCCGGCGTAACCCGCGGGCTACTCCAGAATCGTCACTATTCCGCGGCCGCCGTCCACGCGGATACGCTGGCCGTCGCGAATCTTTTGCGTGGCCGTGCCGGTTCCCACTACCGCAGGTAGGCCGTATTCGCGCGCCACGATAGCGGCGTGGCTCATGGAGCCGCCAATGTCGGACACCGCCGCGGCAATCTTTTGGAAGATGGGCGCCCAAGTGGGATTCGTGATGGGGCAGACAAGAATTTCGCCCTTGTGCAGGCGGTCGATCTCCTCGACCGACCTGACGACGCGCGCGATGCCCTCGGCGACGCCCGCGGAGGCCGCGAAGCCTTTAATCTCGTTGCTGTCCGGCTGTTCGCCGGCCTTCAGCCATGCGTCGAGGCTCTCGCGCGTGATGCCCCAAAGCATGACGATGGCGGGATCGTCAATGATGTCGGGAACTGGTCCAAGGGCGGGGGCGGTTTTATGCTTTGCCCACTCCGCCAGAGCAGCCCTGCGTTGTTTGACGATCGCGGGCCAGCGCGCGGGGCCGCGCGGGGGCGAGCCGTTCGACCAGGAAGTCATCAGGTCGATGATTGCGGCTTCCAGTTCATAGTGCGTAAGCTGGAACACGTCCTCGGTGTCCGGGAAGAAACCATGCGACGACAAGAGAGCGCCAAATTCACGAATCTTGTTGAAGAAAAGATTCGTGTACCAATGCTCGCAATAAAATTTGTGGCCTTCGACGTAAGGGAAAACACGGTGCGCCAACTGGATCATCTGATCGTAAGCGGCGCGTTCGTCTTCGGTTTCGAGGAGCTCGCGATAATCCTCAATGAGCTTTTTGCGCTCAGCCATCAGCTTTTCGACGGGGCGCTCGAGACGCTGGCCCGATTTTAGGTTGGCGATGTAGCCGGGAAGCGCGGTGAAAGGCATCGAGAGATCGTCGTTCCACGAACGATGGTAGTGATAAAAGCCGTCACCGACATTGATGTTGAACCACGGGTCGCGGGAGACTGCCAATTCCTCGAGCCAGGTTTTGCCGCTTTCGCCGAGTTGCTTGAGCGATTCGATGATTTGTTGTGGCGAAGCGCCTTCGACAAGCGCTCCATCCACTCCCAAATCAATGGCGCGATGCGCGAGCCGGCGTAATTCGTCATCCGGGCGAAAGATTTCCGCTTGAATGCCGGCCACCATGCGTGCCACGGTCTGGTCACTGATTTCGGGAAACGCTTTTTTGCAGAAATCAAAAAATACGAGATATGCGCCGTATCCGAGCAGCAGAAACTCGAAATGGTAATGCCACATCCGGAAGTAGCCTTCGAGCGTTTTCTGATAGAAGTCGAGGAGATAGTGATTCGAAGCGATGCCGCGTCCGGCGTGAACGTGCTGGAGCGGTTCGAACTCCGGGAGTTCGGGCTTCGGCAGCGCTTCCGTTTCGCGGATGAGCGCCATGATCTTGTCCTTCCACTGCGCGGACAAGCGTTCCCAATTGCCGTAGTAATAGAAAGCGCGGCGCTGGAATTCTTCGGTGCGGCGGGCAATTTCCGCCGGGTCGGTCACCGCGTTTCCGCCGATGTAGATGCGGCCGTTGATGATGCGGTAGTCGATGCCGAGAGTGGTGGGCAGGGAATGTACGCGGGTGTTGGCCGCGCCCAGCGCGCAATAGGCGGCCTCGGCGGTGATAGTGTCGAAGCAGCACATCGGCTCCGGAAAGTGCATGGAGTTGTAAAACCAGAAACGTTGGTCGTCTTCTTGGCTGAACTGCATGTAGTAGGGATAGGCGGCCTGTGCTAGCTCAGTGCCCGGGATGACCTGGAGCGAGCTGGGAAGCGGGAAGCCTTTGGATTTGGCGTTGGCCATCGCCGTGTCTTTCTCTCCGATTGCTTTCTTCCGGGCGGGGATATTACCACAACGATTCGGCGCTACCCATGCGCGGCTTCGGCTTCCATGCGCAGAACCCGCTCGTCGGTGTCGCCGAACAAGGCGTCGAGAAGCTCCGGACGGTTGCGCTGCAGCGCGCGGCTGTTGACGGTGCCCTTTTCGGTGAGTTCCCCAGCCGCGGCGGAAGGAGGAGTTTCCACAAGCATTGCGGCGACGATGCGGTTGGAGCTTCCCGTTCCGGTGGAAGCAATTTCCGCCAGGCGCTGCTGAAAAATAGCGCGCAATGTTTTGTGCGAAGCGAGTTCGGCCGGTGGGGCTGCGCGGTCGCTGCCGACAGCAGCAGCACATGCTTCCCAGTCAGGGAAGATCAGCATGCGCACATCGGTGCGGTCGGCCCCTGCAATGACGACTTCATTCGCCAGCGGGCGTAAAACGTCCAGCGCGTTCAGTCGCAATTTTCCGGCGCTGACTCGCGTGCCGGAGGTCAGCTTGAAATCTTCGTTGATGCGGCCATCGAAGCGCAGGCCGGCTTTGGGGCGCTCGGGGTCCACGAAACTCAGCAGATCGCCGGAAAGAAAAAAACCTTCTTCATCGAAGCAGGCCGCGGTGGCCGCGGCGTCGCGCCAGTAGCCGGGAGTGACGTTGGGACCACGATAGCGGACTTCGAAGCTGGTGTCATGCGGCACGAGTTTGAGATCGAGTCCGGCCACAGGCACGCCAACGACGCCGGGACCGTTGGCTTCGAGCGTGCCGAACAGCGCGATGGGGCTGGTTTCCGTCATGCCCAGGCCGGTAACCGTCAGAATGCGCTGGCCGACCGCCCGCACAGCCAGACTTTCCAGAGCGAACCACGCCGCGGGTTGCATGGAAGC
>DATFSI010000207.1:0-9274 GCA_035262705.1 Candidatus Acidiferrum sp.
CCTTTTCCCACGGTGTGTTGTAGCTGTCTCATGGAACGCCGGCCGGTGCGTCGGAGAGTTCTCCATCCGTGCTCGGCGTTATCGGAAATCCACTCCCGCGTCTCCTCACCCGATTGTGGCGCGTAGAGAAGAGCCACCCCCACTCCAATGCCGACTCCAATGAGAAAAGCCAAACTTTTGCCTTCGATGCCGTTCATGACCTCTCCTTTCCGCTCAGAAATTTCGTTACACACTTCTGCTTTTAGAGCCACCGTCATCCTATGCACTTTCCGTGGCGCTCGGACATTTAGTTTGCCGGCCAGCCTAAGTTGCAATCTGCGAGGACCTTACAAGGTTAGATAGGACTCTCAACCACATTTTCTCTGCTCAGTCACGAGCGTGTTTTCGCTATACTGCTTGTACTATCTACACAGGCGCCGGCTTTTACACGCTCCACGAGATCCTGACTCACTGTCAAGGCTAGTTCACGGTTGCGGCGTCTTGCCGCTGTCGGGTGAGGCGGTTGACGAAGTGTTTTCGTTCTTGGGCGAGAAGATGCGTTCTTTGTCCGTCACCGAAAATAACATGTAGTTTTGAAAACGGTGAACACGATGCCCTCGGTGCCCCAGCCAGTCGTAGTAAAACTCTGCGTGCTGCGGAAGCCACATGTCTACGTTGCGCGCGCGGAAATTCACTGGACCATATTCAACGCTCGCATGGTCGGCCACCAGCCGGATCTGCGGCAGAGGCGCTACCAGATCCGTTTCTAAGCGAACGATTTGAAAACTGTCGGCGGCAATCCACGCTCGTCCCTTTAAATCCGCCATAAAGCTGGCCCCGTTTGCGCCAAGCCGGTAACTGCGTATCGTGTTGGGGCGGTCGTACCTTTGCCGAAAGTGCACCTGCCAGGCAGATCTGCCATTCCATCGCGCCAAGCCCTCGCAAACCATGTCGAAGTTTCCCGAGTAGTAGGGATGAAAAATCAGCATTAAAGCTGGCAGCCCGGATCTCTCCACCCCATCGGGAAACCTCGTCGAAGAATAAGCATGCGGCCGGTACTCGTCGACATCCAGCAATCTCGGGCCTATCTCGCGGATGGACACCAGATAATCAAATTTGAATTTTTCCGGTTGCGAGGCAAATCCCCATTTATTGATGCTCTCGTGTGTGATGGATTCCGTGGCGGTGAAGCGGTCCACGTCGCTGACAAATTCCTGCACGCGCTTTCCCGCCGATTCCAGGACTTGTTCGAGGGCGCAACTCACGCCCGGTTCAACCGGTGGAACGTTTTCATCTACGTCCGGAGGCATCCAGGCTGAAGGTGGGGGCAGAAAAGCCAGCTTGGTAAGCGCCGGCGATAATGGGAGCGCCGCATCTGCCTGTCCTTTAGAGTCGCTGCGGGCAGTTGCTTCGGGCGCCGTTTGCAATTCGGCGAGTTGCTGTGCCGCCGCTTTGTCCGTGGGGTGGCCCTGCAAATAGCCTTGCAGAACCAGTTCCGCGCGTTGCATATACCCGTGCTTGGCAAGCGCCCGCGCAAGCAGTGGTTGAAGGATCGCTCCCTGCCCCGATCCCAGCTCCGCAGCGCGCTCTGCCTCGGATAGCCCTTCATCAAGCGAGCCTTGGTTCAGGAGTGCATCCGCCAGCAGTGCATGAGCGCGCCACGACGAAGGTTCGATCTCCACAGCATTCCTATAAAAGGTGACGGCCTCGGCGACCTTGTTCTCCCGAAGATAGAGGGTCCCTAGGGAAAGCATCGCACCGGTGTGTTTGGGATAAAGGTTGAGCGCCCGCTCCAAGTGGGACTTGGCGCCGGTCCAATCTTCGACACGCGCGCAATAGAGGCCGAAAATGTAATTCACATCCGGGTTTCCAGGAGCGAGTCTGAACGCCACTTCCAGATGGTTGTGCGCTTCAGGCAACCTCCCGGCGCGCATCGCTTCCAGGGCTTTGCCCAGTTCTTTCTTCGCTCCCGGAGCGAGAATCGGCGGACCGGTCTGGACGGGCGCCGGTTGCACGCCTGACGCCGGCTGCAACCGGACCGTGGCGAAACTTGCCTCGCCGCCATTTAACTGCAATTCCTCGGTCGCGGTTTTGTATCCTGCCAAAACAACTCTGAGCGTGAAGCTCCCGGCGCCCAGGAACGTGAATTCCACTCGACCACCACGCGTCGTGGCTTGTTGATTGAACTGGCCGGCCACGTTGCTTAACTCGACGTTCGCGATTTGGTCGATGGGATCCCCGGAAGGCCCTTGCACCATGACCGTCAAACTTCCGCTGACACTTCGTGTGAATTGAGCGCTTGTGGCGTTGGCGTCAGGGAAGAGCAGAATACAGGCCATTGCCAGGCCAGGGAGAAGGAACTGGGAAAACTTGAAGCGCATCATCTCGCCCCCGCCAAGTAGAAAGGCCGTAATCTTGACGCATATCCTACACCAATCACCACTTTCCCCAAACGCTTGTTGCGGGGATTTGAGGATACGGTTTTTTCCTTCTCTCTGCGTCTTCCGCATTCCTCCGCGACCTCTGCGTCAGTCCTTTCCCTCTTTACTGACCACCGGTCGCTGGCCACAAGCCACTTCTGCTAAACTATCCCTTCGGTATTCGCTCATGTCTTCCGTCCCTTCCCATCGTGTCTCTTCCGGCGAACGCCTCAACACTGCCGAGACCACCGGCCGCCTCCAGAAAACTTTGCGCGAGAAGGGCATCCGCCTCACCCGCCAGCGCCGCGTCATCCTGGAAGTCATGGACAACGCCGAGCAGCATCTTGATGTCGACCAGATCCTCGCCCGCGCGCAGAAAATTGACTCCGCCGTGCACCTGGTCACCGTCTATCGCACCATCGATCTCCTCAAGAAAGAAGGACTCATCGACGAACTCGACCTTCTCCACCTTCGCGGCGACCGCCACTACTACGAAACCCATGGCCCACGCGACCACATCCACGTAGCCTGCCTGCGCTGCGGCAAGGTCCGCGAATTCGAGTCCCGCCTTTACGAGCAACTCAAGGAACAGATCGCCCGCGACTTCGACATGCAGGTCACCGTCTCGCGCACCGAAGTCGGCGGCATCTGTAACGACTGCCTCGCCGCCTCCAAGAAATAATCCGTAATCCGTAATCGGCAAGAAGTGGCACAGGCATCCTACTTGCCCTGAGGGGTCTTACGGGCCACGGACTTTCATCTCTCCATGCACTCTCTCGATTTGGAGCCCACCCCTCATGCTATTCTGAGCATCGAGGTCCTTCCTATGCGCTGGCTCTCCTTTCTTCTCTTCCTGGTTCTCGCCGCCTTACCATCACCGTGCCAGGTGGCGGGCACCAACTTTGTTCCCTACGGTCTCTGGTCTGCCGCCGTACTTGCCGGCGATTCGACCGCCCTCTCGGCTCTCTACGCCGGTCCTGCTCCGCGCATCACCAGCCTCAACGGCAAAACTCTGATCTCTTTCCAGGATGAGGTCGCTTTCTGGTCTTCTTTGAAATCCAAAGGGCTGACCGAGCTTTCCGCCCACCTGGTGCAGGAAGGAGATCCGCAACCCCGCGTGCACGTGGTTGCCCTCGAGCTCACTCTTACCTTGAAAGACTCCTCAGCGAGCCACAAAGAATATGTATCCCTCGTGCAAGGTTGGGTTCATCAAGGCGGCGACTGGCGCCTTGCCGTTGTCGAGCGAACCCCCGCTGCCCGTCTTCGCCAGCCAATGGACAACAAGGAAATCTATCCGGTCTCGGCGGACGCCACGGCGGAAATCGCCGACGCTGTGCGTGCTGCCTCCGCTTCCCATAAGCGAATCCTTCTTGTCTTAGGAGGTAACTGGTGTTTCGATTGCCACGTTCTCGATGAAGCCTTTCACAGCCCCGAGATCGCGCCTACTCTCGACAAGTTTTTCCTCGTCGTCCATATCGACATCGGCGAAATGAACAAGAATCTAGACGTCGCCAAAAAGTACGATATCCCTCTGGATCGTGGCGTTCCCGCCATCGCGGTCCTCGATCCCGAAGGCAAACTGCTCTTCAGCCAGAAGCACGGCGAATTCGAAGCCGCCCGCTCGATGGCTCCTGAAGACATCCTCGCCTTTCTCCACGCCTGGCAACCCGCAAGCTGAACTTGCCCTTCCGGGCTTGCGCTGTAGCGCCGCGAATCTCTGCCTTTTCCGTTCCCAATCCTGGCACTTTTGTTTTTGTCGCGGTGTCTATCTCTAGATGAACGACCTACTCCTCGATACTTACCAATCTCAGTCCCGCAAGCTTTTTCTCGGTTGTCTATTCATCGCCCTGGTCCTTGTTCCGCTGGTTCTTCGTCTTGTTGAGCGCTCGATGGCTGCCTTTCACCCGAAGCAGACACATTCGCAGCCATCGAAAGACACCAATTCCTCCACTTGGGACCTTCGCTGCATGTAATTGGGAGTGTGTGGCCGGGCACTACTGCTTGCCCTGAGCGAAGCGAAGCGCCTGTGCAACCGATCTAACGTCACCGCCCAAGAGTACTTGAGGAATTATCGTGAAACATCGTGGGTACCCCACTCTAGATTCTTTCAGGGTAGGTCTTTTCTTCTCTGGGCTCTGCGCCTCTCTGTGGTCTTTGCGTTAAATCTTTCTTCTTCCTATTTTGATTTTCGCTTTCCCGCGCGAATCAGTTGACCAGCCATTCGTAACTTCGTAAAAAATCCATCCGCCCGAGCGATGTCCCGAGCAATCTGCGCCTTTAACTCCTCTGGCCCCGCAAACTTTTTCTCTTCGCGCAATTTCTTCCAGAACCGCACCTCAATCCGCTTCGGCGCAAAATTTCCTGAATAATCCAACAGGTGGGTCTCTACCGTCAGGCGTGTTCCATTAAAGGTTGGCCGCATGCCGACATTCGTCACGCTGCGGTGACTACTCGGCTCTCCGTCCAGCACCGTCCGCGTCGCATACACACCTCGCGCCGGCAGCAATTCTTGCTCCGCGACCAAATTCAGGGTCGGAAACGTGAACTTCCTGCCCGTTCCGGTCCCCGGCACCACTTCACCCGTCAACGCAAACGCCCGACCGAGCATCCGCGCCGCGCGCGATAGATCGCCCTCGGCAATCAGCCTCCGGATGCGCGTGCTCGAGACTACATCGCCCTCGAGCATCACCGGCTCGTGCACAATCACGTCAAATCCATTCCGCATACCCGTCGCGCGCAGAAACTTTACGTCGCCCGCCTGTCGGTGCCCGAAGCGGAAGTTATCTCCCACCACCACCGCCCGCACTTGCAGTTGCCGCACCAGAATCTCGTCGACAAAATCTTCCGGCGCAAGCTGCGCCAGTTCCATGGTGAACGGCAGTACCACCGCGGCCTCCATGCCCAGCGCCTCAAACCATGCCATCCGCTGCTGGTTGGTTGAAATCCGCAGCGGCGCAGTTTCCGGGCGTAGGACTTTCAGCGGCGGCGGATCAAACGTCACCGCCGTGGCCACCGCGCCGGTCTCCTTCGCCAGCGCGATGCAATACGCCAGCACCCGCTGGTGTCCCAAATGAATCCCATCGAAATTCCCAATCGCAATCACACTCCCCCGCGACCGCGGCACAGGCACTCTCGCTTGCCCTGGAAGGGCCTGTGCAGCTGATCGAATTCCGCCGTCCAATTGTGCTTGAAGGTGACCCACCCTAGGTTTTTTAGGGTGGGTCTTACGCGCTAACGCCCCGAACTCTCTGCTCTTCTCCATGTCCTTTGTGTTCTTTCTCGGCGCTCTCTGTGTTCCTTCTTTCTCTTTCTCTTTCTTCCTATTCGCTACTTCTCCATAGACCGCCGCCCACTCCTCCCCCGAAGCAAAAATTCGCATCCTTTCCCCGGCCACCGACGCGCTTACACTCGCCACTTCTTCCTTCGTCTCCACCTCAAACTCCAGCCCGTCGTACGCCAGCTTCACCTGCGGATATCCCGCCTTCCGCAGCCGCTCATTGGTCGCCTCATGCGGCAAATCATGCGCGATGTGTGTGAACCACGCCCGCTTCGGCTTCAGCTTGTCGATCAACGCCAGCGACTGCTCGACCGTCATGTGCATCGGGTGTGGCACATCGCGCAGCGCATCCAAAATCAGATCGTCCAAGCCCTCGAGCAGTGTTGCGCTCGCCTTCGGCAATTTGCTGAAGTCCGTCAAATACGCCGCGCGCCCGAACCGATACCCGAGCACCTCCATCTCTCCGTGCAGCAGCGGCACCGGCACAAACGTTGTACCCAGCAGCTCAAACGGCCCGTTCACCACATGTAATTCCACGCTCGGAATGCTGCTTAAGGTCGACTTTTCATCAAACGCGTACGCAAACACACGCCGCACAATGCGAAATGTTTCCTCTGTCCCGTACACCGGCATCGGCGCGCGTTGCCGGAAGTTGTACGGCCGCAAATCGTCGAAGCCCAGGATGTGGTCCGCGTGCCCGTGCGTCAGCACCACCGCGTCCAGCCGGTCCAGCCCCGCGCGCAGCGCCTGCGTCCGGAAATCTGGCGTCGTGTCGATGACTACGTTTTGCTCACTGCGCGAAATTAGCAGGGAAGGGCGCAGCCTCTTGTCGTGAGGGTTTTTCGATTCGCACACCGCGCAATGGCATCCCAGCGTAGGCACGCCCATCGACGTCCCCGACCCCAGCACCCTCACCCGCAATTTTTCCCCTTTCCCCGTTCCCATGTTCTTATTGTATCCATCTTGCTTCCCTGTAGCTGCCGCGCCTTAGCCCGGCGAGTCGCCAGTAGCACAGGCTTCAGCCGGTGAACACCGTAAGCCACAAGGACAGCCTCTTACGTCTTGCCACAAATTCTCCGTGTCCTTTGGGGCTCCTCTGCGGTAATCTTTTTTTCTTTCTTCCTCAAGCAACAAAAAAACGGCGCGAACCGAAATCCGCGCCGCCAAACCTCTTCCCGATCACTGAACCCCGATTACTGATTACTTTTTGCCTTTCATCGCACCCTGCACCTGCGCCATCTGCGCCGCCATGGCCTTGTTAATCTCCAGGTACGTCATCTTCAATTTCCCCAGCAAATCCAGGATCATGGAATCCTCTTCGGGAGCCAGGTTGCCTTTGGTCTTCGTGTGCAGCGCGTCCAGCATATCAATCAACTCCCGCGCCGCCTCCGGATCGATCACCGGCTCGCCCGTCCGCGGGTCCGCGTACGCTCCCAGCACCATCGCCGCGTTGCTTCCGATCATGCGCACCAGATTTTCAAACGCCTGCAGCTTCTTCGGCGTTTCCGCGCCTGGCGCCGCAGCCTTCTCAGCCGCTGCCTGCGCCACTTTTTCCTTTACCTCTTCGCGTTTCGCCTCGCGTTCCTGTTCTTCCACCACTTCCTTGCGGATCTCGCCCTCCGCCGTGAACGGCCGCCGGTCAATGACCTTGAATTCCTCGTCTTTATGTTCAGACACGGTTTGCTACCCCTTTAGCCAAAATCTGCGCATCCAGTTTAGCACGGGAAGGGAAGTTGCGTTTCCTACCAGCTCGCCGACCCCCGCTCCTTCCTCCCCTCGTTCACTAGGTGCCCGGAGTACGAGCGATCGTGTTCGTGTCTTGTAATTTCCTATTTTCGCCTTTGTTTGGATCCCTACTAGTCACCGATCAACAGTCACCAGTTTGACTCCGCCTCCCGCAAACCGTAAATTGTTTTCAGGAAAACCCTCGCATGCCTGGTCGAAAACTCAAGCGCCCTCACAAAAAATTATCCCGGAAGCCATCCCGCACGAAAAAATCTCCTCAGAGTAAAAATGCCGGCCCGCCTTTCGCCAAGCTCGCCGCCGTCATGGCCCGCCTCCGCGGCCCCGGCGGCTGTCCCTGGGACCGCGAGCAGACCCACTCCACCCTCCGCACTTATCTCATCGAAGAGGCCTACGAAGTCCTTGACGCCCTCGATTCCCACGACGACGGCAAATTCGCCGAAGAACTCGGCGATCTCCTCCTCCAGGTCCTCTTCCACGCGCAAATTGCTGCCGAAGAGCGCCGCTTTACCATTCTCGATGTTATCCGCGAAATCCATGACAAGATGATTCGCCGCCATCCCCATGTTTTCCGCAACGTCAACGCCAAAACCTCCGCTGACGTCCTCCGCAACTGGGAAATCCTCAAGAAGCAGGAACGCGCCGCCAAGCAAGGTTCCTCTTCCTTCATCTCCTCTAGTTCATCAACCTCCTCGACCTCCTATCTCGACGGTGTTCCCCACGCGCTTCCCGCTCTCCTTGAAGGTTTTCAGCTTACCCGCAAAGCTGCGCGTATCGGATTCGATTGGGACAACGTCGAAGGCATCTTTGACAAGCTGCACGAGGAGTCGAGCGAACTCCGAGAAGTCCTCCACAAAAAGGAATCCGCAGAACGCATCGAAGGCGAACTCGGCGACATCCTCTTCGTCGCCGTCAATCTCGCGCGCTTTCTCCACGTCGACCCCGAGCTAGCGCTGAAAAAAGCCAACGCCAAATTCACCAGCCGCTTCCACGAAATGGAACGCATCACCCGCGAGCAGGGAACCACCCTCGCCGAAGTCCCCCGCCCCCAGCTAGAATCCCTCTGGGAGCAATCCAAGCGCAACGAACCCACACCTCCCGCCAAGCTGGCGGCTCCCAAGGCTCACGCAAAATGAGCTGGCAATCCTTCTCCGTGAACTCTGTGTTCTTGCTCTGTGCTCCTCGTGCTAAAGCCTTTCCCCTCTCTTTTCTCGCCACTTGCCACTCGCCACTCGCCACTTTTTTCGCCAATCACCGCCCCCAATGAACAACGAGATCCAAATCCGCAAATGCACCTCTCTCGACGACTTTCACCGCTGCGTCGAACTCCAAAAAGCCGTCTGGAACGAATCCGATCTCGAAACCGAGCCCTATGTGGCCTTCGTCGTCGCCAACCAGACCGGCGGGCAGGTCCTCGGCGCTTTCGACGGCGACACCATGATCGGCTTCACCATGGCCGTCGTCGGCGTCCGCAACAAAACTCCCTATCTCCACTCTCATATGACCGGCGTCCTTTCCGAATACCGAGACCGCAAGGTTGGCCGCGCCCTGAAACTCTTCCAGCGAGAGGAAGCCCTTTCCCGCGACATCCGCCTCATTGAATGGACCTTCGATCCGCTCGAAGTTCGCAACGCACACTTCAATCTCAATCGCCTCGGCGCCATCGTGCGCACCTATATTCCGAATTTCTACGGCATCACCTCCAGCCCACTGCACCGAAACCTGCCCACCGACCGCCTCCTCGC
This sequence comes from Candidatus Acidiferrum sp., assembly GCA_035262705.1. Classification (GTDB taxonomy): domain Bacteria; phylum Acidobacteriota; class Terriglobia; order Acidiferrales; family UBA7541; genus Acidiferrum. Next base: position 9,165 of record DATFSI010000207.1, read on the forward strand.
CGAGTGGCATCTCGACTCCAAGCGCGTCATCGCCGCCATTAGCGACCTTGCCCCCGAGCCCTCCGCCACCCCCGCCGTCATCCACGTCCCCAAAGTCAACTCCGCCTTGC
>DATFSI010000208.1:0-4360 GCA_035262705.1 Candidatus Acidiferrum sp.
GACGGCGAGCGCTACTTCGCCCTCATCAAGGTCGAGGCCGTCAACTTCGAGGATCCCGAAGTCGCCCGCAACAAAATCTTTTTCGATAACCTCACGCCGCTCTATCCCCAGGGCCGCCTGAAGATGGAAACCGCCAAGGAGAATCTCACCGGACGCGTGCTCGATCTTCTCTGCCCCATCGGCAAGGGCCAGCGCGGCTTGATCAACGCGCCGCCGCGCACCGGCAAGACCATGATGCTGCAGTCCATCGCCAATTCCATCACCATCAACCATCCGGAAGTCGCGTTGATCGTTCTGCTTATCGACGAGCGTCCCGAAGAAGTCACCGACATGCAGCGCACCGTCAAGGGGGAAGTCATCAGCTCCACTTTCGATGAGCCGCCCCAGCGCCACATCCAGGTCGCGGAAATGGTTCTCGAAAAGGCCAAGCGCCTTGTTGAGCACAAGCGCGACGTCGTCGTGCTCCTTGACTCCATCACGCGTCTCGCGCGCGCTTACAACGCCGTCACACCGCCTTCCGGCAAAGTCCTCTCCGGCGGTATTGACGCCAACGCTTTGCAGCGCCCGCGGCGCTTCTTTGCTGCCGCGCGCAACGTCGAGGAGGGTGGGTCGCTCACCATCATCGCCACCGCTCTGATCGATACTGGCAGCCGCATGGATGACGTCATCTTTGAAGAGTTCAAGGGCACCGGCAACATGGAAATCTATCTCGACCGCCGCCTAGCCGATAAGCGCGTCTTCCCAGCCATTGATATCCAGCGCTCCGGCACGCGTAAGGACGAGCTGCTCCTGCCGCCCGATGAACTCAGCCGCGTCTGGGTTCTGCGCAAGGTGTTGAGCCCGCTCTCGACCGTCGAGGCCATGGAGCTTTTGCTCAGCCGCCTCTCGAAAACCAAGGCCAATCTGGAGTTCCTCAACTCCATGTCGGCCCCGGCATAGCTCTTTAGGAGGCGTGGGCATTAGTCCCCGCGTTACGCTCGCGGAAAAATCGGGGCTTTAGCCTCTGAAGAGACGATTTCTCCCCACGGCACCCCACCCGCTCTCCTTCGCGAGAGTGCGCCCGTGGAAACATAACGAAAACGGCCCGCTCCGGCGGGCCCTGGCTTACATGCACGAAAAATTCATCGCCCGGCAGCCGATTTTCGATAATCAGCTCCGGGTGCATGCCTACGAACTGCTTTTCCGCGGTGGCCCGCAGAATTTCTTTCAGGCGCGCACCCACGCGGCTGCGAGCGTCATTGCCGACTCGATTACTCTGTTCGACCTGCAAACGCTTACCGGCCACGCACGGGCCTTCATCAACGTAGATGAACTCGCACTTCGTCTCAGAGCGCCTCATCTGCTTCCTGCCAGCCGTATCGTCGTCGAAATCCTGGAAAGCGTCAAAGCTACCGACGAAGTCGTCGGCATCTGCCGCGAGCTTCGCCAGGACGGCTATCTGCTCGCTCTCGACGATTTCCTCGGCGACGACAAACTGCAGCCCTTGGTCAACCTTGCCAGCTACCTGAAAGTCGATTTCACCCTTCTGGACGCCAATGGCCGCAAGCGCGTCGCCCAACAATTTTCCGCCAATGGCGCAGCCCTGCTTGCCGAAAAAGTGGAAACGCAGCGCGACCTCGACGAGGCCCGCAACCTCGGCTACACCTATTTCCAAGGCTACTTCTTCTGCAAGCCCTCGATGGTCGAAACCCGCGACATCCCCGGCAACAAACGCATCCAACTTCAACTCATCAGCGCCGTCGCCGCTCCCGAACTCGACTACGACGCCATCGAATCCCTGCTCAAGCAGGAGCCTTCCCTGCTCTATCGTTTGCTCCGCTACCTCAATTCCCCGGCGCTCGGCCTGCGCTCCGAAGTCCACAGCATCGGCGAAGCCCTCACCTTCCTCGGCGAACGCGAATTCCGCCGCTGGGTCTCCATTTTTGCCGTCGTTGCTATGAGCGCCGGCAAGCCACTCGAACTCATCCGCACCGCGCTTACGCGCGCCTATTTCTGCGAAGACTTATCCGCCCCCGCGGGCCTGCACGAAAAGAGCTCCGCGATGTTCCTCATGGGACTTCTCTCCGTCTCCGACGCCCTGCTCGATAAGCCCATCGCCGAAGTCCTTGCGTCTTTGCCGATAGACGCCGAAATCAAGTCCGCCCTTTGCGGCACGGAAAACCGCTATCGCGATCTCTACGAAGTTCTCCTCGCCCTCGAACGCGCCCAATGGCGCAAACTTACCGCCATCACCGAACGCCTCGGCTGCCCCGAAGACTCCGTCCCCTCCTCCTACCAGTCCGCCCTCCAAAAAGCCTCCTCCATCTCCACCTAATCGATTTTTCCTTGTACGGGCGCCCCACACGTTAGTTTTGCGTGTGGGGATGTGTGTAACCTCAAGTTCTTGTAGGGCCGGCTTTTGAGGCGGAGATCTATTCCCTTCTCCGCGAACTCTGCGTCTCTGCGCGCTCGGCGTTAGTTCTTACTCTATGCTCTTTCTTTACTTCGTTGCTTCTTTACTTCGCTCTTAAAAAAGCAGGCGCCCCCGCCGGTCAAGGGCGCCTGGAAGTTGGTTCTTAGTTCTGTTTCTTGCTAGTGGCTAATGGCGGATCGCTAAAGCGGCCGTGAACTACCCTTCGGCCTCCACCGCCGCGATGAAATCCACCACCCGCTCCGACCACCCATCAATGTGCGTCCAGCCGTTCCCGTAGCTCAGCCCGTTCTTGTACGGAGCCACGTTCACGACGTACGCCTTCGCGGTCCACGCCGGCAGGATGCCGTCGTGCGACTGCTCGTCGGTTACCACGATCAGCCGGTCGAGCTCGCGCCACTCGCGTTTCTCGTGCAGTTGCGTCAGCGCCCGCTTCAGGTAAGTCCCCGAGTGGTTCTGCGAACTCACGATGGCGTCGCGCAAGGCGAACCCGCGCCGCGGCGGCAGCTCCACGCACGAATCGGAAAAGGTCGCGACGCAAAACGCGTCAGCCTTTTCCCGCAGTAGGATGGCGAGTCCTGCCGCGGCATCCATGCGCGTGGTTTCACTCTTCTTCGACAGCCCGGAGTTCATCGACCCCGAAACGTCGACGAGCAGCCCCGCCGAGCCCCGCAACTTCGCCAACCCGGCGACGCCCTTAAGCATCGCCGCCTCGATCGCGTCCTCGAGCTTCGGCGCGTAACGTGCGGCCGTCACGAAACGAAACGGCAGCGCGCGCCCCGCGCCCTCCGCGAGCCGCTCGCGGATCAGCTTCGGCGAAACTCCCGCCGCCGTCATCAGTCGCAGGTTGCGCAGCAAGGCCATTCCGCCGAGCTTCCCTTCCTGCAGAAGCCGTCCGAAGGTCTCCTTCTTGTTCTTACCTGTTGAAAGAGAAACTTCCCACGTGTCCGGCGCCGCGAGCTTCCCTTCAACGAGCCGCTTCCATACCTCCGCCTGCTCCGCATGTCGCGGCTTGGCGTGGCACAGGAACAGCACGTCGCGCAGCTTCACGGCGGATTCGCGGTCGTACTTCGCCAGCTGGTAGGCGTCGAACTTCTGGAACGCCCGCGCCAGCCCGCGCTTTACGCCGGCCGAAAGGGGCTGCTTTTTCTCCTTCCAGTAGAGCGTTACGAACTCGCCCAGTTCGTCCGCGCGCTGGATCACCTGCTCGAGCGTTTCCGCTACGAGCGGGCCCGCGCCCTTGCGCCGCGCCAGTTCGCGCACCAAGAAGAGCGGCACGTGACGCAGCTGCATCTCGCTTCGCGCCTCGCGCGCCAGTGCGGCCACATCCTCGGCCTTGTTCGCGCGCACCAGCGCCGCGATCCGCTGCGCGATGTTGTTGCCTTTCTCGTAAAACGTGTCTTCCCAGAGCAGGCACGTCAGCACCGTGCGCCGCAGCTCCGCCGTCGCGCCGATCCGCTGCGCCACCGCTCCTTCCTGCGTCCGCACCGGGAACATCCGTTTCCACACATTCAGCTTCGCCATCATTACCGCCCTCCTTTCTTAAGAATCCGCGAGATCGCTTGCGACACCAGAAGTCATCTAGTCATGTCATTAGTGGTCTTCGGGAGGGCACGGGTTTAGCCGTGCCGTAAACGCCGCTAATGCCTGGGGCTAGCCCCTAATCAATAGGCGAATAGCTCCTAGTGCACTACCCGCGATTGCGACGCCCGGATTCCGAACTTTCCGTTGGTGTTGCTGATGACCACCATGTCGCCTTCGGCAATCCGCAAAAGGCCCGCGAGCCACTCCTCAATCACGATCTTGAGGCACCCGTTTTCCACTTCCGAGATTCCTCGCGAGCACTCCACGAACTCGACTCCCCCATCCCCAAGAGGGATGAGCAGCATCAACTGGCCGTCCCGCTTCAGCACTGGGCCTTTTAACTGCACAACTTCATCCATTGCGTTC
>DATFSI010000209.1:0-9036 GCA_035262705.1 Candidatus Acidiferrum sp.
GAGTCTTTCGAGAGCGCGGATTTCGCGGCGGGAAGAGATGCCGCCCGCGGCGATGATGGGAAGCAGGGTGGCGGCGCGCAGGTCGCGGAACCAGCGCAGGTTTGCACCGCTCATGGTGCCTTCGCGGTCTACATCGGTGCAGAGGAAGCCCCCGCAGTACGGTGCGAGCCGGGACATGACTTCGCGGGGCGAAACACGCAGGGAGGTGCGCCATCCGTGCACGACAATTTTTCCTCTGGCGGTATCCAGCGCGATGACTATTTGTTTCTTTTTCACGCGCGCGCAGAGTTTCTTCAGGAAGGCAAGGTTCGGCTGGCCGCTGCGGAAGACGGCGCTGCCGATAATCACTTGCGCGACCCCGAGTTGGATGAGTTGCGCGGCACGCCGGACGGTGCGAATGCCACCCCCGACGCGGACTTTCATTTTGTGGTCACATTTTGCTCGGAGGCAAAGTTCGCGGACGAGTTTGCGATTGTCGCCTTTGCCCATGGCTGCATCCAGATCGATTATGTGGAGCCAGGGATGATGCCCGAAACGTTCCAGGAGGCTGAAGACGTCGGAGACGGCGAGTTCGCGCCGGCGGCCGTGAACGAGCTGCACGGCCTGGCCACCTTGCACGTCGATACAGGGAATCAGCATGGCAGGCGCACCTCGACGCCCGCGTTGCGCAGGAATTCTTTGAGTGCGCGAATGGACTGGATCTGATCGTGGAAAATTGAAGCGGCCAGGGCCGCATCGGCAGCGCCGCGGGTGAACACTTCCACAAAATGGCCCGGGAGTTTGGCGCCGCCGGAGGCGATGACAGGAACGGTGACGGCGTTGCTGATGGCGGCAGTCAAATCGATGTCGAAGCCGGATTGCGTGCCGTCCCGGTCGACCGAGGTGAGCAGGATTTCTCCCGCGCCCATGGTGACGCCGTGGCGCGCCCATTCCACGGCGTCCAGGGAGGTAGCCTCGCGGCCCCCGCGAATGCGCACTTGCCAGTGGTCGCCGTCGCGTTTGGCGTCAATAGCCAGCACGACGGCTTGCGCGCCGAATTCGGCGGAAAGTCTGCTGAGGAGTTCCGGGCACTGGACGGCGGCGGTGTTGACGGTGATTTTATCGGCGCCGGCGCGGACAACCGCGCGTGCCTGTTCGAGCGAGCAAATGCCGCCGCCTGCGGACAGGGGAATGGCGAGTTGTTCAGAGGTGCGGCGAATGGTTTCAAGAAAAGTAGGGCGGTTGTCGCGCGCGGCGGCGATGTCGAGGACGACGAGTTCGTCTGCGCCTTCCGCGTTGTAACGCGCGGCGAGTTCCACGGGATCGCCGGCATCGCGAAGGCCTTCGAAATGGACGCCTTTGACGACGCGAGAGCCGTCGGTGTCGAGGCAAGGAATGATGCGGTGGGCGAGGCTCATGCGGCGGCTCGCAGAAAATTTTGCAGAACTTGAGCGCCGGCGGCGCCACTTTTTTCGGGGTGAAACTGCACGGCGAAGAGATTGTCTTTTTCGAGGACGGCGATGAATTCGCGGCCGTGGCTGCAAGTTGCGGCGCTTTCTTGGCCGGCGGCAGGAGCGGCGAAGGAATGCGCGAAATAAAAGTAAGCGCCGGCGGGAATGGAAGCGAGCAGGCGGCTAGTGCGAGTGGATGTGAGCGTATTCCACCCCATGTGGGGGAGTTTCACGGTTTCCGGGAGGCGGGTGACGCGGCCGGGAAAGATGCCAAGGCTGGGCAGGTCCGGAGCTTCTTCGCTGGATTCGTAAAGCGCCTGCAAGCCGAGGCAGATGCCGAGGAAGGGAGTGCCGCGTTGGATGGCTTGGCGAATAGGGTGACGCAACGAGTGCGCATCGAGCGCGCCAATCAGCGCGGCGCAGTGGCCGACACCCGGCAAAACCAGACAGCGGGCCTTGGCGATTTTTTCGGTGTTATTCGTGGTTTCCACCTGCGCTCCGAGGCGACGCAGAGCGCGTTCGACGGAAGGAACGTTGCCGGCACCGTAGTCGATGAGGGTGACGTTCACAGAAGTTCCTTGGTGCTGGGAAGGACATCGCGGAGGCGGCGGTCGCGGGAAACGGCGAAGCGCAGCGCGCGCGCAAAGGCCTTGAAGAGAGCCTCGACCTGGTGATGCGTGGAGCGGCCATATAGCAAGCGCAGGTGAACGTTGGCGCGGGCGGATTGCGCGAAACCCTGAAAAAAATCTTCGATGAGTTCGGTCTGAAAATCGCCAACACGCGCTTGGGAAAATTTGGCATTCACGACGCAAAAAGAACGCCCGCCGATATCGATGGCGACGACGGCGAGTGTCTCGTCCATTGGCATCAAGAAGTAGCCGGCGCGGTTGATGCCGCGCTTGTTGCCAAGAGCGGACGTGACAGCTTCGCCGAAGGCGATGCCGACGTCCTCGACGGTGTGGTGCTGGTCAACGTCGAGGTCGCCGGTGACTTTAAGTTTCAGATCGAAGCCCCCGTGGCGGGTGACGAGGTCGAGCATGTGATTGAAGAAGGGGAGTCCGGTCGAGATATCGGATTTGCCGCGGCCGTCGAGCTTGAGGCGGAGCGAAATTTGTGTTTCGCGGGTGTGGCGTTGAATTTGCGCGGTTCGTGCCATCGTTTTGTCTATTTCTCTCCATCCAGGATGCGCAGCAGGGTTTTTAGCTCGGCCGGAGTGCCGATGGTGATGCGGGCGAAGCCGGGGCCGAGGTCTTTGCTGCGTTCGCGAAGGAGGATTCCGTTTTGTGTGCAACGGCGAAAGAAGACGGGGCCGGCCGCGCCAAAATCGGCGAGGAGAAAATTACAGGCGCTAGGGAAGACGCAGACCTTGCGCCTTACGAGTTCGGCGGCGAACCAGTCTCGGAGGCGGATGGTTTCGCGGATGTAGCGCGCGAGGGTGCGGCGTTCGCGGATTGTGGCGACGCTCGCCACGAGGGCGGCGGTATTCACGGGGAAAGGAGGCATGGCGCGGCGCACCAGGCCGAGCGAACTGGCTTGGGCCATGACAGCGCCGAGGCGGAGGCCAGCGAGGCCGGCGGTTTTGGAAAAAGTTTTGGCGACGAAGAGATTCGCATGGCGGCGAATCCAGGGGACGACGGTGAGGCCGGAGAAATCGGCGTAGGCTTCATCCAGAACGACAACAGTGTGTGCGGCGGTGCGCAGCATTTTCTGGATGGCGAATTTGTCCACGAGCGTGCCGGTGGGATTGTTGGGGTTGGCGAGGAAGAAGACGCGAGGCTTTTTCTTCAGGGCCTTGAGCACGGCGGGGAGGGGAAACTCCATGTTGGCGGAGTAGCGCAAAGCTTCGACGCGCGCGCCGGCGATTTCTGCGTAGTAGCGGTACATGGGAAAAGTCGGCTCGCAGATCAAAATGTGGCTGCCCGGTTCGACGAAGGTGTCGAAGAAGACGCGCAGGGCGTCGTCGCCGCCGTTGGTGAGCAGGATTTCCGAGGTTCGCACGCCGAAGTAGCGCGCTAAGACTTTAGTCGGTTCCTGGTATTCGGGGTACATGGCCAGCTCTTGCCTGCTCAGGCGGCGCAGAGCGGCCAGAGCCGCTTTGCTGCAGCCGGTGGTGTTTTCGTTGAAGTCGAGGCGGATTTTGCCCCAGCGGCCTTCGGCGGGAGCTTCGTAGGTGTGGCGATCGAGAATAGCCTGACGAACGGGCAGATGCACTCTCATCGGCGCACCGTCACGGCGCGGGCGTGTGCCAACAGGCCTTCCGCAGAGGCAAGCGCTCGGACATCATTCGCGAGCGAACGGAAACCGGCCAGTGCAATTTCCTGCACGGAGATGCATTTTACGAAGTCGGCGGCAGAAAGTCCGCCACGGCGGCGCGCCCAGCCACCGGTGGGCAAGACGTGATTGCTGCCGCTGGCGTAATCGCCGATGGGCTGCGCGCTGAGCGGGCCGAGGAAGATGGTGCCGGAAGAGTGAATTTTGCCGAGTAGTTTTTCGCCTTGCGAAGGCAAGCTGAGATGTTCCGGGGCGAAGCGATTCACGAATTCGCAAGCGCTATCCGCGGAGGGCGCGATGAGGATCGCCCCAGCCTTCCGGACGGAGAGATGAGCAGGGTTTGTTTTGGGCAAGGTTCGCAACTGGGCCAGCACTTGCTGCTGGATTTTTTCCGCAAAAGCCGTGGACCAGGTAACGAGAAAGCTTCCAGCGTCGGGCGCGTGCTCGGCTTGCGCAAGCAGGTTAGCGGCGATCGAGCACGGGTCGCCGCTCGCGGCGAGCACGACGGCTTCCGTAGGCCCGGCCGGCATATCGATGGCGCAATCGGCGCTGACGATTTGCTTCGCGGCGGTGACAAAGCGATTGCCCGGGCCGCAGATTTTTTCGACGTGCTTGATTTGCCACGTACCATAGGCCAGGGCGGCGATGGACTGTGCACCTCCAATGCGCGCAAATTCCGTGATGCCGAGCAGGTCTGCGGTTGCCAGCAGCGCGTCGTTGGGCCGTGGACAAACGGCAACGATGCGCCCCACGCCGGCTATTTGCGCGGGAACGGCGGTCATCACCAGCGTCGAAAGCAGTGCGAAGCGCCCGCCGGGAATATAGCACCCTATGGAGTCGAGGGGTCGAACGAGTTGGCGAATCATGACGCCGGGTTCCACACGAAGCCGCCAATCGCGGGGAAGCTGACGCTCCGCGACGCTGCGAACATTTCTGGCTGCATGCTCGACAGCGCGCAGAAAGCTGCCATCCACGCGGCGCTTTGCGGCGGCCATTTCTCTCCGGCTGATCCACAATTCCGATTTAGAGAGGTTCGTCCCGTCGAGTTTTTTTGACCAGTCGGCAAGCGCGCGATCGCCGCGGCGTTGCACGTCGGCAATGATGCGGCAAGCGACGCTGTAGGCTTCCGCGTCGTGCATTTGCCGCGCTTTTAGCAGCGCGGCCTCGGTTTTTGGAGTGAGTTTCAGGGTGCGCATCAGAGCACGATCTTATTCAAAGGATATTCCACAATGCCCTGCGCCTTCGCGGCTTTCAAGCGGGGAAGAATCTGGCGGACCACGGATTCCTCAATGATCGTGTTGACGGCAACCCAATCGGAATCGCTGAGAGACGAAATAGTGGGGTTCTTCAACGCAGGCAGAGCCGCGAGCACACCTTCGAGATGTTCGCGGCGGACGTTGAGCATCAAACCCACACGAGTGGCGGCGGCGATGGCGCCTTGCAGCATCAGAATCAGATTTTCGGCCTTTTCGCGCTTGACGGGGTCTTCGGCGGCTTTGCGGTTCATGATGAAGACGGTGGCCGATTCGAGAACGGTATCGAGAACACGCAGACGATTGGCGCGCAGGGAAGAGCCGGTTTCCGTGACCTCGACGATGGCGTCGGCGAGTTGTGGGACTTTCACTTCGGTAGCGCCCCAGGAAAATTCGACGCGGGCCTGCACGCCGTGGCGTGCGAGATAGCCCTGCGTGATGCCGACGACTTCGGTGGCGATGACTTTACCTTGCAGGTCGCGGGGCTCGCGAATGGGCGAATCCTCTGGCACCGCCAAGACCCACTTCACGCGGGCCAGGCGCTGCTTGGCGTAAACAAGCTCCGCAAGTTCGAGCACGTCGGCGCGCGTTTCGACGACCCAATCGTGGCCGGTGATGCCGGCTTCGAGGGCCCCGGATTCGACGTAGCGGGCCATTTCCTGCGCACGGACGAGGAGGCAACTGAGTTCAGGGTCGTCAACGGTGGGGACGTAGCTGCGTGAGCTGAGAGCCATTTTCCAGCCGGCGCGGGAAAGCAGGTCGATGGTGGCGTCCTGGAGGCTTCCTTTGGGAATGCCAAGTTTCAGCAAGCTCATTGCGCCTCCGGGCGGCGGTAGACTTTTTCGGTGGAGAAAGTTTGTTCGGCGATGACGCGGGCGTCGCCAGATGCGCTGAGTTCACGGAAGAAGCAGCTGCGGTAACCTTCGTGGCAAACGCCGGGGCCGACGGGTTCGACAAGGAGTAACAGGGTATCGGCGTCGCAGTCCACCAGCATTTGCTTGAGGCGCAGTACGTGACCGCTGGTTTCCCCTTTCTTCCAGAGCTTGTTGCGCGAACGACTGAAGAAATGAACTTCGCCGCTCTTCCAGGTCTCCTGGAGGGCGACGGGATTAAGATAGCCGAGCATCAGGATTTCCTTGCTGGTGTGATCCTGAAGGATCGCGGGGAGCAGACCACCCTGCTTTTCGAATGCGAGTTCCACAACAACCTCCCAAAACAAAAATCCCGCTGGGCGATATGCGCCAGCGGGGCATTTCCTGCTTGAAGAATCGAACGGAACTAGGCAGGACTCCACGGGCGCGGCGTGTGGCCGTGATGATGATGGTGTCGATGCGCCCGGAAAATCATGACCCAGCCAAAGTACTGCAAGGGAAGTGCTGGCGTCAATCGGAAGATCGCGTGGGAAGGATGCAAGAAACCGATGCTAGGAGCGCTTCTGGGAGGAGCTGTAATTGAGGGTCATGAGCAAATGCAGGGCAACGCCAAAACGGTTCTTGGGGAGGTTCTCGATGCGCACCACTTCGGCCACGTATTCACAGTTCATGGGATCGTGCGGGGAGGTGAAGGGAAAGGTGACAAAGACGCGCATACCCTTGTAGTAGTTTTCGCGGCGGGTCTGGAAGTAGATGCCGTCTTTAGACGCATTAACACTGGTCGGATTGTCCTCAAAGTGCTCGTCGCGAGGTTGGGAGGGACGAACGCGCAAGGGCTTGGCGATTTTGGCGCGCCGGTTAAGCCGCTTTTCGGCGTTCCGGGGCTTGGGCTGGTCGTTCATATGCGCGCCCCGGGCGGGGAGGCATGAGAATATGATTAGGGTTGAGCGAGGGAACGTCAAGTGCGCCGAATCGGATACGGACGAGCAGTGTGACAAGAGGATGAAAGGCATTCTAATGAGCGAAAAGGTTCGTAAGTCGGAAAGCGATTGGAAGAAACAACTCACCGCGAATCAGTATTATGTGACTCGACAAAAGGGTACGGAGCCGCCCTTTACCGGAGAGTATGAATCTACCGAAACGCCGGGAATCTACAAATGCGTGTGCTGCGGGCAACCGCTGTTTCGTTCGGAAACGAAATTTCACTCAGGATGTGGCTGGCCAAGCTTTACGGCTCCGCTGGAGGGTGAAGCGGTCGATGAGCATAACGACACATCGCACGGCATGATCCGGACAGAGGTGACGTGCAGCCGATGCGACGCGCATTTGGGGCACGTTTTTGACGACGGGCCGGGGCCGACGGGACTTCGCTATTGCATTAATTCGGTGTCGCTGACCCTCGACAAGGACAAGCGATAAGAAGAAGAGCTCATGGCGTTAGATCGTAAGAACCCGCCCTTTCCGCAAAAACCGCGGAAAGATGGGCACCCTCAAGCTTATTTGTGGGAATTTGAATGAACCGCGATTACGCGGCTGGGCAGGTGGCGGCAACCAATTCGGCTACCGGGTCGGTATCTTTTTGCCAGGCGGCTAGAAGCAGAACTTTGTGTCCCGCGGGATAGCGGAAAATATAGTACACGTTGGCAACGCCATCGAGTTCGAAAAAGCCGGGGCGGCGAGGATCGGGACGTCCGGGCATGCCGGCGTTCAGAAGCAGGCGAAGCTCGCGCAACTGTTCGTTGGAATGGTTGCGGAGATCTTCGACGAGCGGAGCGTGTTTGCCGATGTTGGTCACGGTCGCGTTCTTCGATTGAAAAAGCATAATCTATCTCCAAATATAAAGACGCAAAATCACTGTAAATGTTTCAAAAAATGCACGCAGGATTTTCGCTGAAATGCATCGGAAAAAATGCACGAAAGGCGAAACCTTGCTGGCGCGCGTTTGCAAAATGGGCCGAAATTAAGCACCGCGCAGGCTGCGAAATAAGTTCTCTAGACACGCGGGCCGCATTCGGATATGTTTCGCACAAGCTGCGGCAGGGCAGCTTGAGGTGCGCAGTGCCGAGTCTTGGGATCCGTTTTAAGGTATTGCTAGCGTTGGGGTTATTTCTGGCAGCGCTGCCGTCTGTTCCGCTACTTGCTCAGCAGCCCGCTTCGAAAACCACGAAACAAGACTCGCTCTATGCGCTGGCCGAGGCAGGTTCGAACCTTGAGTCCATACCCGCTTATCTGGATCTACGCAGCGCGACAATCAATTGGATGCCGGAAAACGCCACAAGTTACACGGCTCCGCGCGTGCACCTGGAGTCTTCGCCATTCGATCGGACCGCATGGAACTCGACACCGAGGACGATTCAGCGCATGGAGTCGGCATTTTCGTGCAACGACACGCCGTTTGTGGATCAGGTGCGGCTGCCGTTGGCCACGTTCTGGCGCGGGCGTGTGAAACTTACGGGGTTTGAGAGCGACGTGACCACCGCGAATTTCGTGCTTGGCCTGCCCGGCCAAGGTGCGCTGCATAGCTTGAGCGCTTTCGGCAATGCGTTCATCGCCACGCATACGCCGCCTTCGGATCAACTCGCGGGGATTCACATGACGTTTTCCTGGCGTCCCGCGGGCACGGAATCCAGCGAAAATAGCGGCCGCCGGGGAATCGAGTACCTGGTGCGCGCCAGCCGCAGCGCGCTGCCGTTCCTTGGGCCGCGTTCGGAAGCTGCGGCCGCGTCACGTTAACCTTCTCCTGGGGCTCCTTCCAACGGGGTACTTGCGCAGGAAAGTTATTCTTGCGATAGTTCGTATTTGCATTTCTTCCGACCAGAGGTTACCGTGGCCAAATCGCCAACCAGCAAGGGTCCCCGCAAGTCGGTGCGCGATGGGAAATCGGAGTTCGGAAAGGATCGCCGTCGCAAGCATCATCACTTTCTGGTCAGTGTGAACTACGCGGACGGGGAGACGTTTGGGCGCGTATACACGAACAAGGAAAAGGCCACGCGGTTTGCAGAGCGGCAGCGGCGCTCGCCGATTGTGAAGTCGGCGCGCGTTACCCAGGTTTCCTGATACAGCAGTTTGTCCGGAATTTTTGCCGGGGCGGCTTGGAGTTTCAGAGAGAAGCGTGTTATAAAAGTTGTAGTTACGCGGCCTTAGTATAATGGTAGTACGGAACCTTGCCAAGGTTCAGGCGTGAGTTCGATTCTCATAGGCCGCTCCATT
>DATFSI010000210.1:0-30608 GCA_035262705.1 Candidatus Acidiferrum sp.
GCCGGCGAAGGCGGCGTCGCCGTGCATCACAACGGTCCAAACTTTATTAAGCGTCGCGCGGGATAGATCGATTTGCGCACCCTTGGCGCCATGGCGAGTGAGTTTGGCTCGCGCGCGGCCCATGGCGACCGGATCCACGGCTTCCAGGTGGCTCGGATTCGAAACCAGGTGAATGTTGAGCTTCTCGCCGGCGGAGGTCGTGTATACGCCGGTTGCGCCCACATGATATTTCACGTCGCCGGCGCCTAACACGCTGCGCGGATCAACGTCTTCAAAGCCCGCGACGACTTCGTGAGCTGGCTTGGAGGCGATGTGGGTCATCACATTCAGGCGGCCGCGATGGCTCATGGCCATGACGGAATCTATGCCGCCGAGATCCGCCGCAGAATCGAGAATCGAGTCCAGCAAAGGAATCAGCGAGGTGTTGCCTTCGAGCGAAAAACGCTTGCTGCCAAGGTAGCGGCTCTGCAGAACCTGTTCGAACAGGTCGGCGCGGATCAAGCGTTCCAGGATTTTTTCCTGATGGACCTCGAATTTGGGTCCTTCCATGCGCTCGGCAATCCAGCGCCGGCGTTCGGGTTCCGGCAAGTGCTCGAATTCCGCGCCAATCGTGCCGCAATAGTAGCGGCGAGCCTCCTCGGCGAATTCTCCAGTAACGCCAGACAGGTCGGGAAACTTCATCGGAGCGAAGAAACCAAGCGGATCGAGCGAGGATTCGTAAAAACCCCAGCGGCGGAACAGGGCGAAGACGCGTTCGCGCTCGGCATGAGCGGCGCCATTGGCGGATGCGGATTTCCGCGCGGGTTTTGTGGGTTTGTCCGATACGAGCGTTGTACGGTTGGCCATGGGTCTTGTCTACAGACCTACTATTTTGCCACAAGAGGGCGGAGCGGTTCATTGCATCGGCCAGAGAAGGGAATGAAGGGAGTCTCCAGAGAGCGTACCTTCCAGTTTGTCCCCATCGAAATCACCGGTGATTTTCTCTGCCTGCTGCTTTAACTCCATGGAGGCATTGAAAGGGGTGCCGAGGAAGTTCCCGGTGATGACCCAGTGCCCGTTAACGGAACCATCCGGCTTGCTGTTCGGCCTTGCCAGCAGCAATGATCGAAACAGTCAGCAGAATGAGAACAAAGGCGTGGCGCATGGAGGCTCTTATGGATTTGTTGGACGGGGAACGAGCGACGGGGAAAGCATCGGCTGCTACCTAAGCACCTTTCCGTGCATCAGATTAGAGACTCCTGGAATACGCGGATAGAATCTAGGCTTACCGGGAACGAGCTTCTCGGGTAAAATAAGAGCTTCGGGGGCGGGTTTCGCATTACAACTTCGATTTGGATTTCATCAGGGGAAGGAATGCCTGTACCAATATCCCAAGCGTGGACGGTAGCGAGTTACGTCCTCAAACAAAAGATCAAAGGGCGCGAAAAGTATCCGCTGGTGCTGATGCTCGAGCCGCTCTATCGCTGCAACCTGGCTTGCGCAGGCTGCGGCAAGATTCAGTATCCGGCACACGTACTGAAGCGGGAGCTTTCTCCCGAAGAGTGTTTCAAAGCGGTGGACGAGTGCGGAACGCCGATGGTTTCCATTCCGGGCGGCGAGCCGCTCATGCACTCGCAGATTGACAAGATCGTCGAAGGTTTGGTCGCGCGGCGAAAGTACATCTACCTCTGCACAAATGCCCTGCTGCTCAAGGAAAAACTGAATCTCTTTAAGCCGAGCAAGTATCTGACGTTTTCAGTGCACCTGGATGGGCAGAAAGAGCACCACGACTTTTCGGTTTGCCGCGAAGGCGGCTATGAGCTGGCGGTTGAAGGGATCTGGGAAGCGCTCGCGCGTGGCTTCCGTGTGACGACAAACACAACGCTGTTTGACGGGGCCGATCCCAAAAGCGTGCGTGCTTTCTTCGACGAGATGATGGAACTTGGCGTCGAAGGCATGATGCTTTCGCCCGGCTATTCCTATGACAAGGCGCCTGACCAGAAGCACTTCCTGGGGCGAGCCAGGACCAGGCGGCTGTTCAGGGCCATTCTTCAAACCGCAAGCCCACCTGGCAGTTCAACCAGTCCATGCTGTTTCTGGAATTCCTGATGGGCAAGCGCGATTTCCGCTGCACGCCTTGGGGCATGCCGACGTACTCGATCTTTGGCTGGCAGAAACCTTGCTATTTGCTGCAGGACGGCTATGCCGAGACGTTTGACGAGTTGATGACCACAACGGAGTGGGACAACTTTGGCACGGAATCCGGCAATCCCAAGTGCGCCAATTGCATGGTGCACAGCGGTTATGAAGCCTCCGGTGTGGACTACACGTTCGACTCTTTCCGCGGCTTGCTTGCGACGGCCAAGGCCACGATTTTCACCAAAAATGAGGACGACGAGGCGCTCGGGATGCTGAATGAACCGGTGAAGCCGGTGCATTCCTACAATCCGCTTGTCCAGATCGAAACGCCCAGCAACCTTGAGGAGACCCGCGCGTGACCGGGCCACGACATGCCGACCGGCCCGAGCACACGCTCCATGCCGATCAACTCGAAGTGGCGCCGGGCACGCAGCATGAAACCCTGCAAGGCTGGATTCCCGAACTTGCCAAGGAAGATGAACTGCGCGAGGCGCTCGAAAAAGCCTTCGACTACCGCGGCGATGTAACCATTACACGCAAAGATGGAACAAAGTGCGAGGGCTACATCTTCGATCGTGCCACGGGAGCGTCGCTAAGCACCTCTTTTGTGCGGCTTTTGCCAAAAGATTCTAGCGAACGGGTTAAAATTGCATACACAGAGATTGCAGCCCTGGCATTTACGGGCCGAGACACGGCAGCCGGCAAGAGCTGGGAAGCCTGGGTAAAGAAATATTGGGAAAAGAAGGCTACTGGAGAGGGTCAGGCCAGCCTGCAGCCGGAATCCCTGGAAGAATAAGCCTAGGCGGCTGGACAGCGCGCGGGTCGCGAAATTCCATTAAAGAATTTAGAATCAACAATTTACATTTCCTTTGGCCGTGGTGTGATGGAACACGGCTCTGGACAATAAGCCCTTTCCTGTGATAGCGTTAGGTATAGCGTTTGTTGCTCTTGTATTACCTTTTGACTCGTTCAGGGGGCTGCGACAACAAATCGCAGCCTTTTTTTGTCGGGCTGGAGGCTGTTTCGGGGCCTGGGCAACCAGATTCCGCGACCAAGAGAGGCAAAGCAATTTCAACATCGAGGTTCTGAAGTGAAGGAACAAGGAACAGTGAAGTGGTTCAATGCTTCGAAGGGCTACGGGTTCATCCAACGCCAAACCGGTGAAGATGTGTTTGTGCACTTCTCCGCCATTCAGATGGACGGCTACAAGTCCCTGAATGAAGGCCAAGCGGTGGAATTCGAAGTGAAGAAGGGCCCGAAGGGCCTTCAGGCAGAGAACGTCACAAGCCTCTAGCCTGTAGGATTCGAGAGGTTCCGGGTATCCGGAGCCTCTCCCTTCCAGAAGTGGAAGCAAGTCTAAAAAATCAGCGAGCGGTCTAAGGAGGAAGTTGTGCAAGTAATGCAGGAAGGGCAGACCATCAAGCACGAGATTTACGGCCTGGGTATCGTCACCGCCTCAGATCCGGAACGCACCGCTATCGATTTTGACGACCATGGGCCCAAGCTGTTCGTGACCAGCATTTTCACCGCGGAACTCATCGGGGAAGCGCCGGCGACCCCTCCCAAAACAAAGCGCCGCCGCAAAGCCTCTGCCGCAGCGAAGGCCAGCAAAAAGGCCGCCGCCGCAGCTGCAAAGTAAGTCGCCCGCTGTAATCTCTTCTTGCAGTGCCCCCCGAAGCGCCAGAAATGGCGCACGGGTGTGTCCGGATGCCCGAATCACCTTTGAAAATGAAATGGTGATAGTTTTTTTGGCTATCAATCGCGCCAGTGCAGCAATTGGTATTCTGCTGATTGTCCTCGGCATCGTGGGTTTGGTCCATCCCTCCTTCACCTACCACCAGACCGAGGAAATTGCGAAGATCGCTTCCCTGCACGCCACGCGTCGATCGTCGAACCCGGGTGCGGGCGGAAAATTCTTCGGCGGCCAGCGCTATTTCCTGATCCGCGGCGGACGCGCCGTGCCGTTCACGGACGGGTCTATCGTGATTTAAATAGACCGCTCGAGATGACGATTAGCGCCGAAGCTAGCGAACAGCGGATTCCGCCTGGTCGAAGGCGTGGTAGGAAGAACGCACCAGCGGGCCCGATTCGACGTGCTTGAAGCCCATCTTCATGCCCGATTGCTTGTACTCCGCAAACTCGTCGGGATGCACAAACCTCACAACGGGAAGATGCTCGCGGGTGGGCTGCAGGTATTGGCCCAGGGTAAGAATGTCCGTGCCCTGCGCGGCGAGGTCCTGCATCGTCGCCAGCACTTCGTCTCTTTCCTCGCCAAGGCCCAACATCAATCCCGTCTTTGTGGGAACGTCGCCGTGGGTCTGCTTGGCGCGGCGCAGCAGTTCCAGGGAGCGCTCGTATAACGCGCCTTTGCGTACCTGGCGGTAGAGCCGCGGAACGGTTTCCGTGTTGTGATTTAGAATGTCCGGCTTGACGGCCAGGACCTGGTCGAGAGCTTTCCAGTCCCCGCGAAAATCGGGAATCAGCACTTCCACTTTGCAGTCGGGCACCCTCTTGCGAATTTCTTGAATTGTGCGCGCAAAAATTTGCGCGCCGCCGTCGGGCTGGTCGTCGCGATTCACACTCGTAACCACGGCATACCGCAATCCCATCGTGGCCACCGCCTCGGCTACACGGAGGGGCTCCTCCTCATCCGGTGGGCCCACCGGCTTCCCAGAGGGCACCGCGCAGAAGCCGCAAGCACGCGTGCAGATGTCACCCAGAATCATGAATGTGGCGGTGCCGTGGTCCCAACATTCTCCCATGTTCGGGCACCGCGCGGATTCGCATACCGTGTGCAGGTCCAGCGTGCGCATGATGCGCTTCAAGTTCTGGTAGCGTTCGCCGCCGAAAAATCTCACGCGCAACCAGTCCGGCCGCGGGTGTGCTCCGGGCAGTGGCGCAGCGGGTGTACTGCCATTGGAAATGATATTAAGAGGCGAAGCCATATAGCTGAATCAGAACTTATAGTTTAAGCGAAAACGGGCCGAACGTGAACCAGACCATTCCCTGCGATTCGAGGTTCACTATTGCGGCGGCTTCATCGTGGCCACGCGTCCCCGTGTGGGGAACTTCTGGAATTCTAGGGGATCGTGGCCGGGAACGACGCGCTCAGCGGAGCCTGCAAGCTGAATCATGCGTTCCTGATTCTTGATATTCGCAGACCACAGATCGTCGGTAAACGTAGCGCTGGCCATATGGCTTTGCAGGTTGCGATAAAGATAGTCGTTGTCGGAGGCCAGCACGAAATTCGGCTGGCCCTCGACCAGCACATATTGCGAAGCAAAGGTGTGATGCCCGCCGGTATAGGCTCGGATTCCCGGCAATATCTCGACGTTATCGCCGTTGACCAGACGCAGGCGCCCTTCGGTATTCAGGCGCACCAAATACTGGGCGTCGTCGGGATCGATGCCGTCATGATCGCCTCCCGGTTGCCAAGCGGCACCCGTGTAGTACCGAAATTCTTCCTCTTGAATCCAGACGGTGGCTTTCGGGAAGAGATCGATTCCGCCCATGTGGTCCCAGTGGGCGTGGCTGATGACGATGTCCGTGATTTCTTCCGGCTGGACACCAGCGAGTTTGACGGCTTCGTCAGGCCGAACGAAATTCTTGATGGGCAATTCCTTGAACCAGCGTTCGCGATGGAAGCCGCTGTCCAAGAGGATGTTGTGCCCGCCGCCGCGAATCAGCCAAATGGCGAACACGATGTCGATCTTCTCGTTTTTGGGAGCGCCCATCACCAGATCGGCAACGGCAAAACCCGGTGAGTCGGCGTAGCGGATGGCGTAGATAGAATACGTTGGATTCATTGGCTGTGCGGCGACACCAGGACATACAATCGCGAAAAGCGATGCGGCTAGGAGTATAGCTTTCATACGGTTGGCTCCCTCGGGCAGACCGGGAGCTTACTACAGGAAGTGTCTAGGGCGAACTATAGCGGCTGGCGGGAAGAGCGCACAAAGTCGCGCAGCACCGTCACGTTGGGGCCGTACGCACCGATACGCCCTGCATCTACTGGCAGCCCAAGGGTTTCCGCCAGATCCAGGTCCACGCCGGCATCGTCCAACTCCGAAAGGCTGAAGCCTGCGGCCGGCAACACGCGATTCAGCCCCGTTGGATACACGGGCCGTGGCGGGCGGTGGCGCTGCCAGGGGCGGCGCGCCAGTTCATAGAATTGCTTCCAATCGCGTTTGTGCCAGGTGGTCACGGTTCTAATCGTGCTCTTATTGGATGCGGCCAGCCGGGTTAGGGTTCTCCACCTGGCCTCCGCAACCTCCTGCCTGAGGCAGCCAATACTGACCTGTGTTTTCAAACACGTAAACCCGCTAAAGGTTTCGCGGCCAGGAACGAAGCCTAACCACGCCGAGACGCGGATTCCGAGCCGCTTTCACACCTTGCGAAACGGCCCGCGGCCAATCGGCGGGGATACTACACACAACTGCCCGGGTTCGCCAGAAAAAATTCCCGAGGGCTGTGAATTTTCCGGAATCGAACGAAGGATAAAAAAAACGAACGACTTCGGGCACGACACCCGAAGCCGGCAAGAAATCCTTTATCGAGGAACAAGCTTACCAACGATTGCCGCGGTCGCCGCGATCTCCACGGTCGCCGCGATCTCCGCCGCGCCCGCCACCGCCTCGGCCACCGCGATCGCCACCGCGGCCGCCTCCACCACCGCCTCCGTAGCCGCCACGACCTCCTCCACCACCGCCTCGTTCGGTCTGCGGACGTGCTTCATTCACCACCAGGTTCCGGCCACCGAAATTCTGACCATTGAGACTCGCAATCGCGCGTTCCGCATCCTCATCGTTTGCGATTTCGATGAAGGCGAATCCGCGCGACTGTCCCGTGAATCGATCGCGAATCAGGTTGATCGCGGACGCCGTCACACCCACCTGCCCAAGCCATTCCTGCAACTGCTCTTCGGATGCCGAAAAAGGGAGATTACCCACGTAAAGCTTCTTCACCTGCGGACTCCTTCTGTCCGGAACCTAACCACGATTGCGGAGCGCACTGAGAGACCTCTCCCGCCAGAAGGGCAAACCGGTAGGCGTGCCGCGCGGGTAGGGGTGGTTTCAGTGGTCCCGGAGATACTCTCGAAAATTGACATCTTTTGCAACCAGAAAAGGGGACACATAGGGTTGGGTGGGGATGTACTGGGGCCGCAAGGTCTCGAATAGTGATACGATGCGCCAACAGGCCATTGGAATCCGCGATGTTCGTGCCGGGCACCATGATGGATTTCCCGCTTACGCTCCCCGCCATGCTGGAGCGCGCCGGAAAGCTGTTTTTCCACGTTGAGATCGTCTCGCGCCGACCGGACCTTTCGATTCGCCGCTACACCTACGGCCAATTCTACAAGCGCACGCGGCGTCTCGCGGCGGCGCTCCAGAAGCTCGGAATGCAAAGCGGCGACCGCGTGGCTTCTCTGATGTGGAACCACTCTAGCCACCTCGAAGCCTTCTGGGGAGTGCCCTGCGCGGGAGGCATCCTGCACACGCTGAACCTGCGCCTGCATCCGCAAGAGATCGCCGCGATCGTGCACCACGCAAAAGACCGATTCTTGCTGGTGGATGACGTTCTCCTCCCCCTGTATGAAAGGTTTGCGGGGGACGTCGAGTTCGAACGCGTCATCGTCGCCCCATATGGTTTTGACACCGTGCCGGAAGGTTTTCTGGACTATGAAGAACTCCTCGCTAACGCGCCGGATGATTTCTCCTATCCCGAGCTGAGCGAAAATCAGGGCGCGGCGATGTGCTTTACTTCCGGAACGACGGGCTGCTCGAAGGGCGTCGTTTACTCGCACCGCTCTCTGGTCTTGCATTCGCTTACTCTTGGTACCAAGGAAGTCTTTGGGCTGAGCAGCGAGGACACCATCCTGCCCATGGCCCCAATGTTCCATGCCAATGCCTGGGGCATTCCTTACGCGGCAACCCTGCTGGGCACCAAGCAGGTCCTGCCCGGCCCGCACCTGGATGGCGAAAACTTGCTCAACCTGATGGAGCAGGAGCAGGTAAACAAGGCTTGCGGCGTGCCCACCGTGTGGGCAAGCATTATGGCAGCGCTCGAAAAGAATCCCACGCGCTGGAAACTTCCCCGGATTTTTGGCCCCTGCGGCGGCTCTGCCCCTCCCCTGGAACTCATTCAACGCATGGATCGCTTCGGCATCGAGATTCGCCACTTGTGGGGTATGACCGAAACGTCCCCAGTCGGTACGGGAGGCTCGCTCAAGCCACACATGAAAAATTGGCCCGACGAGAAAAAGTATGAGATGCGCGCCAAGCAGGGATGGACGGCACCGTTTGTGGAAGCACGCATCGTAAAAGATGGCCAGGTCGCCCCATGGGACGGAGAGACCGCAGGCGAACTCGAGGTACGCGGCCCGTGGATCGCCGGCAAATACTACGAAGCCCCGGACCAGGCCGCGCGCTGGAGCCCCGATGGCTGGTTCCGCACCGGCGATGTGGCCACGATTGACGACGAGGGCTATATCCGCATCGTCGACCGCGCCAAGGATATGGTGAAGTCGGGCGGTGAATGGATCAGCTCCGTGGACCTGGAAAACACGCTGATGGGCCATCCAGCGGTGAAGGAAGCCTGCGTGGTGGGATTGCCGCATCCGAAATGGTGCGAGCGGCCGCTAGCCGCGGTGGTGCTGAAAGAGGGAGCAAGCGCCAGCGAACACGAATTGCGGGAATTCCTGGAAAAAAGCTTCGCGCACTGGCAGTTGCCCGATGCCTTTGTGTTCATCGATGCCATTCCGCGCACCAGCGTCGGCAAATTCAGGAAGACCGCGTTGCGCGCACAGTTTGCTGGATGGAAATGGAAGAGTTAAGCGCCACTGGGGCGATCCGCGCCGGCAAAAATAAACCTCTATGAAAAAAATTCTCCAGTTTGCAGCCGCCTTGCTTGTGATTCTGCTGGCGGCTTTCTTCCTAGTAGTCCCCGCGGTGCTCGACTCCTTGTTCAATCGAGTGAATCGAAGTACGGCGGCGCCCCCTTCGCAAACAGCGCTCGCGCTTCATGAAAACCTGCGCATCGTGGATTTGCACGCCGACGCTTTGTTGTGGGGACGAGACCTGTCGAAACGGAACGAGCGAGGCGCGGTGGACTTACCCCGTCTGCTTGATGGAAATGTCGCTCTTGAAGTGTTTACCGCGGTCACCAAGACCCCGCGCGGGCTCAACTACGAGCGAAACGACGCGAGTAGCGACAACATCTTTTGGCTTGCGCTTTCGCAACGTTGGCCACCCCGCACATGGGGAAGTCTGACCGAGCGTGCGCTTTATCTGGCGGAACGCTTTGACCGGGCAGTCGCCGAATCACATGGCACGCTGGTGCCCATTCGATCCACGCGTGACCTTGCCGACTACCTGCAGCGCCGCGAAAAAGAGAAGCGCATCACCGCGGGAATTTTGGGCATTGAGGGAGCTCAGGCCCTCGACGGCAAGCTGGAAAATCTGGACTGCCTCGCAGATGCCGGTTACCGCTACATCTCCCTGGCTCATTTCTATGACCACGAATTTGCCGGCTCTTCGGCTGGCGTGCAAAAGGGAGGCTTGACGCCGCTGGGCCGCGAGCTTGTCCGCCGAATGAACGAAAAGAAAATTATCATCGATCTGGCGCATGCCTCCTCGCAAACTATTCACGATGTTCTTGCTGTGACGACGCGACCGGTGGTTTATTCACACGGCGGACTGCGCGGCAACTGCGATAATCGGCGCAATCTTACCGACGAGGAAGCACACGGCCTCGCCCGCACCGGCGGCATCATCGGCATCGGCTTCTGGTCCACCGCCGTGTGCGGAGAGAGTCCCGCCGCAATCGCAAAAGCCATTCGTTACGCAACCGGAATCGTGGGGATCGATCACGTAGCCCTCGGCTCCGATTTTGACGGCTCCGTGCACACGCCCTTTGACGCCGCACAGCTCCCGGAACTCACCGACGCATTGCTGAAGGAAGGCTTCGGCGCGGACGAGATCCACGCGATCATGGGCGAAAACGCTTTACGCTTCTTCCGCGAGAACCTTCCGGATTGAGGCTGCTATTTCCCGGTGCGTAGCGGTTCAGGTGCGATACGAGGCGTTGATGCGCACGTATTCCGCGGTGAAGTCACAGGTGTAAAAGCTGGCCGAGGCGCGGCCCGCATGCAGATCCACAACAATCTCCACATGCTTTTCCAGCAGGCGGTTGCTGGCTACACGCTCATTGAAGTCGAGCGGCTGGCCCTGCTTCAGCACCGGGATACCTGCCATGTGAATGTCCACTAAATCTGGATTGAATTTCACGCCCGAGCGCCCGGCAGCCGCAAAAATGCGTCCCCAGTTTGGGTCGCCACCGGCGAACGCCGTTTTTACGAGCGGTGATGTGGCGATCGTTTGTCCAATCTGCCGTGCCGCTGACTCGGTTTTTGCGCCGCGCACCAGAATTTCGATCACGCGTTGCGCGCCTTCCCCGTCCGCCACAATCTGCAACGCCAGCGATTGGCACACTTCTTCCAGCGCTTCCTGAAAAGCGTGGTGTGCCCTGGTACCAGCCTTGATTGCAGGCGCTTCTGACTCCCCATTGGCAAGAACCAGCAGGGTGTCGTTGGTGGAGGTGTCGCCGTCGATGCTGATGGAGTTGAACGTTTTGTGCGTGACGTGCCGCAGCGTCCTCTGCAGCAGCGAGGGCGAAATGGCCGCGTCGGTCACCACAAACGCCAGCGTCGTGGCCATGTTCGGATGAATCATGCCCGCGCCTTTGGCGCAGCCCACCAGGTGCACGCGCTTCCCGGCCATTTTGAATGAACCGGAAGCCGTTTTGGGACGTGTATCTGTGGTACAGATTGCCAGAGACAACTCGGCGAACGAACGCGCCGAAGGACGCCGATTCTGAACAATTCCAGGCAGCGCGCGAAGAATCTTCTCCATCGGCAGCGGCACGCCAATCACGCCCGTCGAGCAAACGAACAGTTCGCGCGGGTCGCAGCGCAAGCGTCGCGCCGTTTCTTCCACCGTTTTCACCGACACCGCATAGCCCGCCGGACCCGTTGCACAGTTGGCGTTGCCCGCATTCACGATGACGCCGCGCATGCGCCCCTTCGAGGCGCGCAGATTAGCTTTTGAAACGACGACCGGGGCGGCCACGACAAGATTTTTCGTAAACACAGCGGCCGCGGAAGCCGGAACATCGCTCGAGAGCAGGGCGAGGTCGAGTGCGCCGGTCTTCTTCAGGCCACACGCGGTGGCCGAAAAGCGGAATCCGCGGGGCAGCGCAGCTTCAGAGAGGGCGTGCTTCATGGAATCTGGGTCCGCGAAACGGGGATGCCTCTCACGGAAGGGACCTCCGATCCTCCGCGCGTCTTGCTACGGTATGCAGGGTAAAGATGCTCGAAGTCAGGCTCACTTTTGAGTCTCCTTTTGCTTAAGTTTGGTCCACAGATCTTCGATCGCAGAAAGAACTGATTGTTCTGCGGTACCGCCAGGAACCGACTTGGAATTGATTGCCCGTTCAACAGAAAGACCCTGAAGGAAGTCGTCTTTAAACAGATCGGAGACTTTCTGAATATCCTGCAAGGGGAGTTGGGTCCAAGGTTTGCTCTGCTTCTCTGCCTCGCGAAGGATTTTTCCAATAAGGTGGTGAGCCTGCCGGAAGGGTACGCCTCGGTGAACCAGGTAGTCTGCAGCGTCAGTCGCGAGCAAAGCAGGGTCAGATACGGATGCCCGAAAACGGACCTCGCGAAAGCTCGTCCCGGCAATTGCGCCGGAAGCAACGTGGAGCATATCTTCGATCTGATCGAGCGCGCCAAAAAGAGCTTCTTTGTCTTCCTGTAAGTCGCGCTGGTAACTGCTGGGCAAGCCTTTCAGTGTAGTAAGTAGGCTGAACAATGCCGCGGTGATACGGCCGGTCTTTCCGCGCAGAAGTTCCCACGAATCAGGATTTTTCTTTTGCGGCATCAGGCTGCTGCCGGTGGAATACTGGTCTGGCAAAACGACGTAGGAAAATTCCTGAGATGAGAAAAGGATGAAATCTTCAGCGAGGCGGGAGAGATGCGTGGCGATACCTGAGAGACCGAATAGAAAGTCGAGGGCAAAATCGCGATCGCTGACCGCGTCAAGGCTATTTGCGGTAATCTTCGAAAAACCCAGTTCCGCAGCGATAGCTCGCCGATCGATGGAGAACGAGCATCCCGCCAAAGCGCCGGAGCCCATGGGGCACGCGTCCGCGCTCGCCATAGCACCTTGCAAGCGAGTTATATCGCGATAAAACGCTTCTGCGTGAGCCAGCAAGAAATGAGAGAGTAGAATAGGCTGGGCATGTTGCATGTGCGTCATGCCTGCCATCGGGATACCGATGTTATCCCTAGATTTGTCTAGTAGCGTGGGGATTAAGACGGCCGCCAGGGTGAGTTGGATTTTCTTCGATGCGGCCATTACAAAAAGGCGAAAATCGGTAGCGATGAGTTCGTTGCGGCTGCGCCCGGTGTGGAGTTTCCAGCCGAGAGGACCAAGCTCCTCGACCAGGGCGTTTTCGACGAATTGATGAACGTCTTCGGCGGTGGAGGAGTCGAGCCAGGCCTTGTCGTCGTGCGCACGTTCGGCGATTTTGTCGAGCGCGGCGAGCATCTGCCGCACTTCCGTTTCTGAGAAGATGCCCACGCTCTTTAAGGCCTTGGCCCAGGCGCGGTCGACGGCGATTTCGTAGGGAAGTAGTCGCCGGTCAAACGTCCACGAACGCTGGAACGCATCAAAGCGTTCGTCGGGGGCGTTTTCGAAACGCCCACCCCACAGCCGGTTGTCTTTGCGCTTAGGTTTCACTCATTCCACTTCCTAAACAAGTTCGGCGAATGTCCCTGAAGACATTCGCCGTTTTCCTTGGCTACTCAGCGAATGATCAAGACTTGCTGCCTTCGGCCTTGGCCTTCGGTCGCACCGTAACCGGCAGCGCAAACAGGTTGATGAAGCCTTCGGCATCCTTGGGATTGTAGCGGCCCATGGTGAAGCTGGCGAGGTCCGCGCGATAGAGCGAGTAAGGCGAAAGCCGTTTGGTGACGTTGAGCGTGCCCCTCCAGAGCTTCAGACCGACCGAGCCGGTGACGCGCTGCTGGGCGACGTTGAAGAAGCCGTCGAGCGCTTCGCGCAGCGGCGAAAACCACAAGCCGTAATAAACGAGTTCGGCGTAACGCCCGGAGAGCGCTTGCTGGAAGTGCGCCGTTTCGCGATCCACGGTCAGGCGTTCGAGTTCCTGGTGCGCGGTCACCAGCAGCGTGCCGCCGGGAGTTTCATAGGCGCCCCGAGACTTCATGCCCACCAACCGGTTTTCCACCAGGTCGGTGCGGCCGATGCCATGTTTCGCGGCGATTTCATTCAGCGTGTTCAGCAGCTCGACCGGACCGAGCCTGTTGCCGTTCACGGAAACCGGCGTGCCCGACGCAAACCCAATTTCCACCTCTTGCGCTTTGTCGGGAGCCTTCTCCGGCGAAACCACCCACTGCCACATGGCTTCATTGGGCGCATTGGCCGGGTCTTCCAGCTCGCCGCCCTCGTGGCTCAAATGCCAGATATTGCGGTCGCGGCTGTAGATGTTCTTCTTGCTCTGCTCCAGGGGAACGTTGTGCTTTTCCGCGTAGGCGATGGCGTCTTCGCGCGAATCAATGTCCCACTCGCGCCACGGCGCGATGATCTGCACATTGGGCGCAATGGCTTTGTAAGCAAGCTCAAAGCGCACCTGATCGTTGCCCTTGCCGGTACAGCCGTGTGAAAGCCCGTCCGCGCCCAGCTTCAGCGCAAGCTCAGCCTGGCGCTTGGCGATCACCGGGCGCGCCATCGACGTGCCGAGAAGATAGGTATGTTCGTACACCGCTCCGGCGCGCAAGGTCGGCCAGATGTAGTCGCGGATGAACTCCTCGCGCAGGTCCTCGATGTAAGCGGAAGAAGCGCCGGTGGCGAGAGCCTTCTTGTGCGCGGCCTGCAGGTCTTCCTGCTGGCCCACGTCGCCGATCATGGCGATCACTTCGCAGCCGTAATTTTCGCGCAGCCAGGGAATAATGATGGAGGTATCGAGCCCTCCGGAATAGGCGAGCACAACTTTCTTGGGTTTTGGGGCTTGCGGGTTCACTCTCTGATTTCTCCTTCGTGTTTAGACGGCAAAACTTATGTATAGAGCGCCTGCAGAATGGCCTTCTGCACGTACATGCGGTTTTCGGACTGCTGCAGCACCACGGACGTCGGCCCGTCGAGAACTTCGTCGGTGACCTCCTGGCCGCGGTGTGCCGGAAGGCAATGCATAAAAAGCGCGTCCGGGCCGGCCTGCTCCATCAGCTTGCGATTCACCTGGTAAGACTTGAATATCTGGCGCCGCATTTTTTCTTCGGCTTCAAAGCCCATGCTGGTCCAGGAATCGGTATACACCGCCTGCACGCCGGCCACCGCTTCCAGGGGGTTCGTGAACAGCTCGATTTTAGCGCGGGTTTCCTTGGCTACGCGCTTCGCGTCGGCCATTACATCTTGCGCCGGAGCATAGCTTGCGGGCGAGGCGATATGCAGATTGACACCCAACCGCGCGGCCAGGAAAATCAGCGAGTGGCACACATTATTGCCGTCACCCACATAAGCCAGTTTCAGGCCTTTCAGCGAGCCGAATTTTTCTTCAAGCGTGAAATAATCGGCCAGCGCCTGGCAGGGG
Organism: Candidatus Acidiferrum sp.; assembly: GCA_035262705.1. Taxonomy (GTDB): domain Bacteria; phylum Acidobacteriota; class Terriglobia; order Acidiferrales; family UBA7541; genus Acidiferrum. The sequence goes on from DATFSI010000210.1 coordinate 14,782, forward strand.
TGAAATTTGTCGGACAGCGCATTGATTACCGGGATCGCGATGTTCTCCGCCATTTCATCAAGCACACGCTGTTCGTAGACGCGCGCCACGATGCCTTGCACCCAGCACTCCAGGTTGCGCGCCACGTCGGGAATCGATTCGCGCTCGCCCAGCCGTGCCTGTGTGTGGTCGAGGAAGACCACAAACCCACCCATGCTTTGGATGCCAACTTCGAAAGTCACGCGCGTGCGGAGAGAGGGCTTCTCAAAAATCAGCGCGATATGCTTGCCGCGCAGCGTCGAGGCGTACTTCGCCGGGCGCGCCTTAATTTCGGCGGTGCGCTGCAGCAGGTCGCGCGCGTCGGCGGGACTCCATTCCGCTCCGGTAAGGAGGTCTTTGCTTACGCGAACTGGAAGGGTAATCGTCGTGGTCATCTGGTTCTCCAAAGTCCTTTCTTAAACTGTTACGCCGACGGACTGCCCGGCGATCGAGGGCTCCCGCAACACGCGAGTGCCTGGAAGATTGAGAAAAGGGTTCTCGATTGGCGGCGCTGCAAAACGTTCCGGCGACAATGCTTCCGCGGCAGAGTTTCCCCCCACGATGTGCACTTCGCTGACGCCGGCTTGCAGCGCGCGTTTCGCGGCCTCGAGTTTCAGGATCATCCCCCCGGAAACCACGCGCGAGTGAATCAGGTGGTCCATCTCCTCGCAGGAGATCGCGGAAAGGACCTTTTCTCCGTCCAACACCCCGGCTACGTCGGTCAGATAAATCAGATGGTCGGCGTCGACAAACTCGGCACACGCAGCTGCCATGTGGTCGGCATTGATGTTGTAAATTTCATTGTCCGCGCCGAGGCCGAGGCACGCGGCAACCGGTAGCAACTTGGCCTTCCACAGCGATTCCAGGAAACGCACATTCACGCTGGTGAGGTATCCGACGTAGCCGAGCCCGCCTTCCACATCGTTATGCACCAGCGGCGACGCAGAAAAGCACGCAGCATCCGCGGCGCAAATGCCGATCGCGGGCTGTCCCTCCGCGGTAATGGCCGCGGAAAGCTGCTTGTTCAGCAGGCCAGCGAAGACCATGACCGCCGCGTCTCGGGTTTCTTTGTCCGTGACGCGCAGGCCGTTGATAAATTTACTCTCAATTCCCAGGCGCTTCAGGGTATTCGTGAAAAAGCGCCCGCCGCCGTGGACTACTAGGATTTCGTGCTTCCGCCGGGCCAGAGCAGCCACCTGCTGGGCCAGCGATCGCACCGTCGCAGCGTCCTCCAGCAGCGCGCCGGCAAATTTGATCACAATCCTCATACCAGCCCCGTCCTTTCCTTGAGTCCCAGCGTGAGATTCAGATTCTGTACCGCTTGCCCGGCCGCACCTTTGCCCAGGTTGTCGAGGCAAGAGACCACCACCAGGCGCTTTCCGTCCACGTGCAACGCAAAGCCGATGTCGCAAAAGTTCGTTTTCACCACGTGCTGCACTTCCGGCAGGCTGCCCGCTTTGTGAATGCGCATCAGGGAACGACCCGCGTAGAACTTCCGGTAAAGCGCTTCGATCTCTTCCGGCGTTTGCGCCTTGGCCAGCGTCACATAAACTGAAGAAAGAATGCCGCGCGGAATAGGCAGTAAATGCGTAGTAAAAATCACCTGGGATTCCGGCAACGCGGTGTGCTCCAGGATTTCCGGCGTATGCCGGTGCGCAAACAGGTTGTAGGCGCGGAAATTCCCTGCAACTTCCACGAAATGCAAATCGCGCCGTGGATCCTTGCCCGCACCGCTCGCGCCGGATTTGCAGTCGCAGACAACCGTGTGCCCGGAAGCAAGAAATCCCGCCTCCTGCAACGGCCGCAGAGCCAGGATCACGCTGGTGGCGTAGCAACCCGGATTGGCAATGAGCTGTGCTTCGCGGATCTGGTCGGCGTAGAGCTCCGGCAAGCCATAAACCGCTTCACTGAGCCGCGGCGCATGGGGAGTGGGCAGTTTGTACCAGGCCGCGTAGGTGTCCGCCGAAGCGGATCGAAACGCGCCACTGAGGTCGATCACCCGCAGGCCTGCATCCAGGAGCTTTGGCGCCAATTCCGCGGAAACCTCATGCGGCGTGGCCAAAAACGCAGTGCCTGCGTTGCTTTGTGCGATGGTGTCTACAGAGAGCGGCTTCACCGAAGCCTCGCCCCACCCGCGCAGCTGCGGAAACAGTTCCGAAAGGCAATGCACTCCGTTCGTCTCGCGCACGTAGAAGACTGGCTTGCCGATATCGGAATGGTGCAGTAAGAGCGTGGCCAGCTCAAAACCCGTGTAGCCGGTGACACCTATAACGGCGATGCTGCGGAACTCTCTCATTTCACCTGGGCTTCGATTTTTTTCTGCAAGGATTCCCGCGTCTTGCGGTTTGGGGTGATGATCAGCACGGTGTCGTCTCCGGCGATGGTGCCGGCGATTTCCGGAAATTTTGCTCCGTCCACGGCTGCGGCCAGGGGCTGCGCGCCGCTAGGAGGAGTCTTCAGTACCAGCAAATTTTCTGCCGGCCTGATGTCCAGCAGGAATTCCCGCAGCGCGCGCTCCAGGGGAGGAACCGCCGGCTCTTCGGGCAACGCCGAACCGGCTCTATAACCATTGGTGGTTTTCACTAGCTTCAATTCCTGCAGGTCGCGCGAGAGCGTCGCCTGCGTAACACGCAGGCGCTGCTGAGCAAGGCGCCGGCGTAAATCCTCCTGATTGGCTATGCGCTCGTGGGAAACCAGCCGCAAAATCTGTCCATGCCGGAATGTTTTGGTCGCGCTCATATAAAATATACAACCGTCTGTATATTTATACAGTCGCTGGCGTTGGCTGTCAAACTTTTTCGCCAAAAATCGTCAGATGCGTAGCCATAAGCAAACAGCGGGTAGCGAGCAGAAACGGCTGGCAGGAAATGGAAAAAGCGGGGACTATAAACCAGGAACTAAGAGCTCTCAAAAACTGCGCGGCCGACGTTCTCGCCCGCCCACTGACCCCAAGGACAGGGAACGTCTCGGAATGGGCCAGCTACTTGATTCGAACCATGGCCAAGATGACCGCTGGATTTTCGGCCCCAACAATGTTACGAATCAGCAATCACCATATTTGTCCCATGAGTGAGACTTGCCACATTTCGGGTTGCAAGCACGACGTACCGGCTGCCCTGGCGGAACTGAAACTCTGTATCCTGCACTTCACCCTTTCCCTCGAGTCCAGTTGCGCGGAAATGCGGCGGGAGACCGCCCTGGGCAACACCCCGCAGGAACGCCAGCGGGAAATCCTGAAGTTCATCACCAGCAACGGCGAATCGCTGGCCCGCGTAGCCACCAGCGGCCTGCACCTCACCGACGACCAGAAAGCCCGCGTCTTAAGCACCTTTTTGACGCTGATGAACCTGCGGGAAAACCTCGATCGTGCCTCCCTGCGCACACCCGCCGGCCGCAGCGGCATTTTCCGCTAAACTCACCGCCTCAAGCCCCGATGTATTTGGCGTAAAGCGAACGCGCCACTGCCGGATCCTTTGTCCCCTTCAGGATCGCTCGCCCGTCGCTGAACACGGTCATCTCATACGGCGCTATCTGGAAATGCAGAAGAAAGCCGTTTTGGCGAACCCCAGGAATCGTCCTAGAGAGGCGCTTTGCAAGCGCAGGCAAGTCCAGAGCTCGCCCGCCCTCGTGGATTTGCACCGAATCGCGTCCGCACATGGTGATATGCGGCTGGGCCTCACCCCGCAAATACGAATATTCCCCTTTGGCGCAAGCGCGGCACGCAGGGTTCCGTTCCGGTTGCACGGATTGCAGGCGCCCGCTCCAGACATCGCAGGAAATCAACCTCCCGTGCAGCGCGCTCTCGCTCCCAGACAGCAGTTTCAGCGCCTCCGCGGCCTCCAATGACGCCACCAGGTTCACAACTGGGCCCAGGACTCCCACGGTATCGCAGGTTTCCTCCAGGCCAGGCGTGCCCTCTGATTCCAGCAGGCAGGCCAGACAAGCCGTCTGGCGCGGTCGCACGACAAATGACAAGCCATAGCTGCCGACGGCGGCGGCATAAATCCACGGCGTACCGGTCTGCGCCGCAAAATCGTTAATAAGAAATCGCGTCTCGAAATTGTCGGTGCCGTCGAGGATTAGTGGAAATCCGGAGAGCAGTTCTTCGATATTCTTGGAATCAAGGTCCGTCACCAAACCTTCAATCTGAATGCCCGAATTCAAGGCGCGCAACTTGCGCTCCGCGGCCACCGCCTTCGGCAGCGCTTCCCGCGCGTCGTTCTCATCGAAAAGGATTTGGCGTTGCAGGTTGGAGGTTTCCACAAAGTCCCGGTCCAGGATGCGCAGCCGGCCGACGCCCGCGCGCGTGAGCAGGTTGGCCACCGCCGCTCCAATCGCTCCGCAGCCCACAACCACGGCGCCTGTCGACAGCAATCGCTGCTGGCCTTCAGGTCCCACGCCCGCAAACAAAATTTGGCGGGAATACTTCTCGTCGTCGAGAGGAGGAGTCACGTAAAATGGTTTCTCAGCCCAGGCTTATACCCTCTTCATGATAGCCCCAAAGCGAACGGGGAAACTAACGCGCGTATGCTACGCTTCGTCTGAATGATGGAACGCATGAAATGCCGCTGGAGCAAGGATTTGCGGACGATTCTCCTGCTGGCCGCAGCGCTGGCGGGGGCACGCTTGCGCGCGCAAACCGCCCAGGAATCCATCAACGCTAATCCGGCACCAAAGGTCGTCGAGGTGCGCGTTGTTTCCGATGCCGGTCAGGTCCTGCTGGCGCAACCTCCCGGCCTGGCCGTCGAGGTAGGAGCTCCTTTAGAGGCCACGCAAGTGGCCGCCAGCCTTCGCACGCTCTATCAATCCGGCAACTATGCTGACCTGCGAGCTGTCACTTACCCCCAGGGAGACGGGGTTCGTCTGGATTTTATCGCCCGCGAAAATCTCTATTTCAGCCAGGTTCTTATCCGCGGTCTAAAGCCTCCTCCCACCGAGGCTTCGGCTGTGGCCTCCATGCAGCTTCCCCTCGGGCAAACTTACCGGGAACAAGACGTCAAAGACGCCATGGAGCGTCTGCGCGAAACGTTACGCGATGAGGGGCTATACCAGGCCAAAATTAGTGTCGAGGAGCGCATTCGCGTCGAAACCCACCAAATCGATGTTCTGGTGAACCTCAACCCCGGCCCGCGCGTCCACGCCAAAAATATCCAACTGATCAACAACACCGAATATCGCGACCCGGAAATCCTCGCACGATTCAAGCTGCGTCCGGGCAGGGAGTTAACTACGGCGCGCGTGCAGTCGGGCCTCGAGCGTATCCGCAAATTCCTCGAAAAAACGGGGCACTTGAGTGCGGGGGTTTCCGCGCGGCGCGGCGAATACGATTCCGAGGGCAACAGCGTCCCGCTAGTCCTCGAAGTGAATGAGGGTCCGCGCGTGAAATTGGCTGTGACCGGTGCGAAGGTTTCCCAGCACGACCTGAGAAAGCTTGTCCCTGTCTATCAAGAAGGCTCCGTGGACGCCGACCTTCTCGAAGAAGGCAAACGCAATCTTCGGGAAAGGCTCGAACGCGCGGGTTACTTTGACGCCAAAGTGGATTACGCCGTGGCGGCGCGGGAGGTAGCCAGCAGCAAGACCGGATGGAAGCTCATGGAAGAGGTCGTAACCTACACGGTTGACCGGGGAACTAAGCACGAGCTTTCGCGCATCGAAATTAAAGGTAACCGTTTCTTCGGCAAGGATTTGCTGATGAGCCGGCTTACGATCACCACCACCTCCTGGTTCACCCGGCCACGATTCAGCCGGCGCCTGCTGGAGGCCGATGCGCTGTCCATGAAGAACCTCTACATTTCGAACGGCTTTCTTTCGGCGAAGGTGGAAGGACAAGTGGAGGAGTTGGACAAGGGAAAAAAGAGCGGGCTGCTCGCCCGCTTTGTGATTGAGGAAGGGAAGCAGACCCTGGTTTCGAGTCTACAGGTGCAAGGTATGCACGCATTGAGTGAAGAAGAGATTCGCGGCGTTCTGGGTTCCCTGCCCGGCCAGCCCTTCTCCGATATCAACGTCGCCAGCGACCGCGACAACGTCCTGGCCCTTTATTTCAACCAGGGCTTTCCCAACGCCGGGTTTTCCTACACCTCGGAACCCGACAATTCACCCGAAGCGCAAGCCGCCGTCGCCAAAGAAAACGCCGAAAAAGAAAAACTCACGGGTGAGAAGCGCGAATACGCCATCGCGCGTGCCCAGCCGGTCAAGCTTGTCTATAAAATCGAAGAAGGGCCGCGAACTGTGGTTAAGCGCGTGTTTCTTGCCGGGTACATTCACACGCGGCCGCGCGTCATCCGGCGCGAAGTCAAGGTCAAACCCAGCGCGCCTCTCCGCGAGGGCGACGTCGTCGAGTCCCAGCAGAAGCTTTACAATCTGGGCATTTTTAATCGGGTGACCATCGGACCGCAAAATGCCAATGGCACCGACCCGGAAAAGGACGTCGTCGTTCTTGTCGAAGAAGCCAAGCGCTACACCATCGCCTACGGCGGAGGCCTGGAAGCCCAGCGCCTTGCCAGCACCAGCGATCCCACCGGCGGTGAAATCCAGTTCTCGCCCCGCGGCATCCTGGAAATCTCCAAACAAAACCTGACCGGAAGGGCAGATACCCTCGCCTTTAAGCTGCGCGGCAGTACTATTCAAGGCCGCGCCCTGCTCGCCTATACTGCCCCTAACACGTTTAATTTGCCGAAATTGAGCTTTCAGGCGACGGCTTACGTGGAAAAGTCACAGGACATCAACACCTTCGGCCAGACGCGCTACGAGGGCAATCTGCAACTCACCTACCAGGTGACCACTCGTTCCTCGCTTCTATTCCGCTACGCCTTCCGAAAAGTAACCGTCACCAACCTGAACATCCCGCCGGAAGAAGTTCCCCTCTTCAACCAGCCCACGCTCACCTCCCAGTTCGGCATCACTTATTTCCGCGACACTCGCGACAATCCCGCCGACGCCACCAAGGGGTCCTTTAACACCATCGACGTCAGTGCCGCCTCCACGGCTATCGGCGGCAGCGCCAGCTTCCTGCGCTACTTCGTGCAGAATTCCACGTACACGCCAATCTCCCGCAACTGGAATTTTGCCCGCTCCCTGCGTATCGGGGTATTGCAACCCTTTGCCGATAGCGTTTCCCTGACGTTTCCCGCGCCCACCCAGCCTCCGCTGCCGCAAGTGATTCCTCTGGCGGAAAGGCTGTTCGCGGGCGGCGGCACATCCCTGCGGGGATTTGCTTTGAATCAGGCGGGACCTCGCGACGCGCTTACCGGCTTCCCTGTCGGTGGCCAGGCACTGGTTGAGGTCAATCAGGAGATCCGTTTTCCGCTAAAGCTTCCGGTGGTGGGCACGAAGCTAGGCGGCGCCCTATTCTATGATGGGGGCAACGTCTTCAGCCGCGCCAGCCGCGTCAACTTCCGTTGGTCCCCGCCGAAGCCGATATTCCAGGCGGCCATTCCCGGCCAGCTACCGGGACCTTTTAATCCCACGCGCTGCGTTGCCAACTGCACGAACGAGCTGAATTACTTCTCGCATACAGTGGGTTTCGGCTTGCGCTATGCCACCCCCATCGGGCCCATCCGCATTGATATGGGTTACCAACTCAATCCGGCGCAATTTGTCATCCCCTGTGAGAACAGCGCCGTGTTTTGCCAGCAGGGGACGCATCTCCGGAAATTCCAGATCTTCTTCAACCTGGGGTCGAGTTTCTGATGTGCCACCGGATCCTAGTTGCGGCACTGCTGATTTTCGCGGTTCCCGTGAGTGTGCCATACCGCGCCACGGCGCAGGAGATGGTCGACCGCATCGTCGCCAAGGTCGAATCCGACATCATCCTGTTGAGCGACATCCGGGTGCTCAGCCGCTACCAGGCGTTCCTCGACGGCAAGCCGCAGACGGACGCCGAAATTCTGAACCGCCTCATTGACCAGTGGATTGTCCGCAACGAAGCAAGCGCAGCACGGTTTCCGCAGCCATCAGACGAGGAAGTCGATCGCAGCATCGAACGCATGAAGCGTTCTTTCGGTTCCGCGGAAGCCTTCGAAGCGCGGCAAAAACAGTCTGGCTTGACCGACGAAGAGGTCCGCCGGTTTGTGCGCGCCCAGCTTTATCTCAGCAACTATCTCGATAGTCGGTTTCGTCCGGTCATCCAGATTAAGGAAGAGGAAATCGAGGAGTTCTACAAATCTCGCGTGGTGCCGCGCGCCGAATCGCGCGGGCAGACGCCTCCTCCCCTGGAGAACGCGCGCGATTTCATCCAGGAGGCGCTGATACAGCGCGCCATCAACGATCAGGCGGACCGCTGGCTCAAGGAAAGCCGTACGCGCGTTCGCGTGGAAAACCTGCTGAGTGAGAAAGCGCCATGACCAGGGAATTGCGCTGGCGGAAGATTCTTTGGCTCGAGCACACGCTCTGGCTGCTGGGTGTGTGGACGTTGATCGGCGTGGCCATCGCCGGCTTCGCCCTCGGGAGCGGCCTCGCCAACCCGATTCTCCGGCAATTGCTCATCACCCGTCTGCAGAAACTCACCGGATCGCGCGTGGAGGTTCGCACCGTCTCGGTCGCCTGGTTCTCGCTGAACGCCACCGTCAACGGCCTGGTGATTCATGGCAAGGAGCCGCCCGGCACGGAGCCAGTCCTCAGCGTCGAGCAGGCTAAAATCGGCCTCCGCATCGATTCCTTCTGGGGACGCCGCGTTTCCTTAAACGACTTGGTGCTGATGCAGCCCCGCATGCACCTGCTGGTGCAAAAAGACGGAAGCAACAATCTGCCGACGTTCAAGCAAAGCACATCGAAAGAGCCGTTGCAGGAAACGCTGCTGAACCTGCATGTCCGGCACCTGGAAATTCGCGACGGCTGGTTTCTCTATAACAACCTGAAATCCCTGGTGGCCCTCGAAGGCGGCGATTTCCGTCTGAATATCACGCATAGTTCCGAACTGCAGCATCCCCTCTATCTCGGAACCCTCGACTGGAATTCCATCGAACTAGCCCGCCGGCGCGACGTCCCCGTTCCCGGGAACCTCTCCGCCAAATTCTCGTTGAGCCGCGAAGGCTTCACTGTCGAGCAGGCGGTTGTGGATGCCGGACGCTCGCACGTGGACCTGCACGCCGAAGCCAAAAATTTGGAATCCCCCGACTGGACCTATCGCTACCGCGCCTGGCTCGACCTGCTGGATATCCGCGAAGCGTTCCGCACGCCCGAAGTTCCTCTTGGCCGCGTGGATATGCGCGGCGATGGCACTCTAAAAGCCGGGCAAATTCGGGGAACCGGCTCCTTCGCCGGAGACAACATCGCGCTCGGCTTCCTGGATTTTCATTCCGCCAATCTTTCTAGCCGTTCCAGCTACGTTCTGGAACCCGATGGCGTGGTGCTGCCGGACTTTGCCGCCTCTGCGCTGGGGGGCAGCGTAAAGGGCCGCGTCACTATGAAATTTGACGGTCTGAAATTCCGCGCGGAGACGAAAATCCAGGGTATCCGACTCGGGGAGGTCACTCCGGCACTCGATCACCCGGGATTTCCCATCGACAGCCTCCATTGGGACGCCGTGATTTCCGGTGACACCGTCGAGACATGGCACGACAACTTCCGCGACTTCGACATTTCCGCGCGCATGCACTGGGAAGAGCCCGACGAACCTTTGCCCGGGCATGTTCCCGTCAACAGCGACGCGGTCTTGCGCTATCGCTATGGCCCGGACACTCTGGAGCTCAGCCAATTTGATTTCGAAACACCCGGCTCACGCGGAAGCTTCACGGGAATCCTTCACCCCAAACAAACGTCGCTCGATGCGCATCTCGACATCGACTCCCTGGCTGCATGGGATGATTTCATCCACGCCATCGCTGGAGACAAACCTGGCACTCCCGACGCCCAGATTCTGATCGACGGAGCGATTCTCTGGAATGGCCACATAACCGGCCCTTCCGATGGTCCTACATTCACAGGACACCTCCAGGGTGAGCACGCGCGTTACGACAATTTCGCTCTCGACTCCATCAGCGGCGACCTGACCTATTCGCCCGATCAGTTGGTCATCGCCCGCGGCCAGGCGCGAAAAGGCGGCATGCACGCCGGAATTGAGGGCTCCCTGCAACTCACGGATTGGGAATTTCGCCCGCAAAACCAATGGGAGACCGAGCTCAATCTGGAAAAGGTGCCGTTGCAATCGCTTCAGCAGTTGGCCGGCTGGAAATACCCGGTCGAGGGACTGCTAACCGGACAATTCCACGGACGCGGCACGCGCGCCGAGCCGGCACTCACTGGATTAGTAGACCTGGCTGACGCGACGGCCTACACCGTGCCGTTTAACCGCCTGCGCGGCCAGCTTACCGTGTTGCCCGATGAAGTTCGTTTGTCCAACGCCGAATTGCGCTTTTTTGCCCCCGGCACGGAAAAAACCGGTGGGGCAGGCATCGTCACCGGCTCGGTCGCTTATCGCTATGCCGATCAGTCATTGACGACCGATCTGGTTGGAGCATCGCTGCCCCTTGCCAATTTCCGCCGCATCAAGGCCTCGGGGCTTCCCGTGGACGGTCAGATCTCCTTCCGTCTGAAGTCCAGCGGGCCGGTGCAGGTGCCGGTGGCCGAGGGTTCCTTCCGCGTGGTGGACTTCCACTACGGCTCGGACGTGATTGGCAGCTTTGAGGCCGACCTGCAGTCCGACGGCAAGGTTGCGCAACTCAAGCTCGGCTCGGCCATGAGCGAAGGCGCCATCTCCGGCGGCCTCACCCTGGGCCTGGCAGACCCGATGCCCCTTCAGGGCAAGGTCTCTGTAAGGAATCTGAATCTCGATCCGTACCTGCTCTCTTCGCTGCATCTAGGAAAATTCTCCGGCCACGGCGTTGCCGACGGCGACATCACCGTGCAGGGGGAATTGCGCAATCCCCGCACCCTCACCGTCGACGGAGATTTCTCTCGGGTGGCTTTGAACTATGGCGGCGTGCAGCTTGAAAACGAGGGCCCCATCCACCTCACCTCCACGCGCGACAGTCTCAAGATTCTTAGCATGGCCCTGAAGGGCACGGACACGAACGCTCAAATGACCGGCTCCATCCAGTTCACGGGACGCCGTTCCGTGGCCCTCGAAATGAACGGTTCGGTGGACCTGCGCCTGCTCAGTGGTCTGGTACCCGATGTCGATGTAAACGGCCATGCCAATATCAACGCCTCGCTCGGCGGAACGCTTGACCGGCCCCGTATTATCGGCCGCGTCAACCTGAGCGATGCTTCGGTGCGCTCGGCGGATTTCCCCACCGGGCTTAGCAACGTCAAGGGCGACCTGGTCTTCGACGCCAATCGGCTGTTCTTCGACAATGTCACCGGCGAAGCCGGGGGTGGCTTGATCACGCTCGCGGGCAGCGCCAACTATTCCGAAAAACCCTTCCGCTACGATGTCACCGCGAAGACTGACCGCATTCGCATCCGCTACCCGGAGGGCATGAGTTGGCAGATGGGTGGTGGGCTCCGGCTTTCCGGCACCCTGGATGGCGGGCTGCTCTCCGGCAAAGTCGTGGTCCAGCGCGTCAACCTCAATGAAGGCATCGAAGCCGTCGGAGCGCTCACCACAAGTTCCAGTTCCACAACCACCTCCACTTTCTTACGCAACCTGCAGCTTGACGTCGAAGGCAGCTCGACGCCCGACGCGCGCCTCGAATGGCCCGGCGCCCATCTCGAAGCCGAATCCAACCTGCGCGTTCGCGGCACCGCGGAGCACCCCATTCTCCTGGGCCACATCCATGTTCTTTCCGGAGACCTCTACTTCCATGACAACCATTACAAGGTCTCCCGCGGCGACTTGAATTTTGCCAACCCTTTCCGCCTCGACCCGGTCATCAATTTCGAGGCCACCACCACCATTCAGCAATATGAAATCACCCTGAATTTCACCGGCCAGGCCAGCAAACTGAATCTCTCCTACCGTTCCGATCCGCCTTTGCCCGGCAACGATATCATCACCCTGCTCGCTCTCGGCCAAACCAGCTCGGAATCCACCATGCGCGCCGGGGCCACCGGACAGGGGGGCGCCGCCGGTAGCAGCGGGGCTGCGGCGCTGCTCTCCGAGGCCATCTCCAGCCAGTTGGGAGGGCGCGTCGAGCGCTTGTTCGGAATCACCAGGTTCCGTGTGGATCCCGGCCTTGCCGGCGTGGGCACCACCGGATCAGGCTCGGGGCAAAACGTCGCCGCACGCGTCACCGTGGAGCAGCAGGTCACCCGCGAACTGGCGGTGACCTATGTGTCCAATGTCAGCTCCACCCAGGAGCAGGTCATCCAGATTGAATACAACCTCAATCGCAACATTTCCGTTGTCGCATTACGCGATCAGAACGGTACCTTCGGCGTGGACATCAAGATCAAGAAGCGCTTTCAGTAGCGCTCTTTGGCGGGGAACTCGGAACGCTTATTGCGGGTCTTGCTGCTGTGCGGACTGCTGCGTCGCGTCGGGCTGCTGCTGGCCGCGGCGCTGCTGAAGCCGCCTGCCCGGGGCCGCTATCCGGGCGTGTTGTCCCACTCCCGGATTCTCCTGTTTGACTTCCTGCAACGCTTCCTTGGCTGCCTTACCGGAGGTCTCGCGGATGGCTTCCTGAAGCTCCCGGCTGATTTTGGGAGATTCCGTGGCCACCTTTTGGCCCAGCGGCGAACCGTAGAATTGCAGCAATCCCTTGATCTCGTCGTCGGTGTAATGCTTGTCGTAGACGGAAACCAGCTGCTCGGTCACCGCATCCACGTCGAATCGCTTTTCATACCCCGTGATCACGGTGTTGACGAAAGTCTGGCCTTGCTGATTGTCCGGCACGGTCTCCAGCAGAAGCTGACGGTATTGCTCGGTCGCGCGGGTCATCGAGTCATGCACCATCTCTCGCGCGCCGACCAGTTCCAGCAACGAGCGGATGTCGGCCTCTTTCGCCGGATCGATTGCCGCGCGCTTTTGCCCATTGTTCTGGCTGGCAGGACCGCTTTGCGAAGACTGCGCGCCTGCGAACGAGCCGCCCTGGATGGCCACCAGAAAAGTGCCGATATAAATCAGAATCAACGCCAGAACCGCTTTCATAACTGCCTCCAGGGCTGCCGGCCGGTCTCCCCCCGTTGCCGCAACCCATACTTGCTTTCAGAGTGTAAGTGGAAGATTTCTTCCTGACTCCTGCTCTGAGGTGCAGAATTGTTGCGTACGTCACTGACCCTGGGGGCAGGCCCGCGCCACAATGCAAGCAGGACTTCTGGGCAAGTGAAGACGACCATGGCTACGTTTTCCGTTCTAAACGCTCCCAACGACCCCTTCGCGGAGGTGCGCCGCTCGATGGTCGAATCGCAACTCCGCCGACGTGGCATCCGCGACGATCGTGTCTTGCGCGCCATGGGCACTGTTCCCCGCCACGAGTTTGTCCTCCCTCCCTACATCCACAAGGCCTACGACGACGAACCGCTTCCCATCGGACGCGGGCAGACCATCTCGCAGCCTTATATCGTCGCCGCCATGCTGGCGGCAGCGGCGCTGGCCGGGCCCGAGCGTGTTTTGGAGATTGGTACCGGTTGCGGGTATCAGGCCGCCATTTTGGGACTGCTGGCCCGTGAGGTGTACAGCGTGGAATTCCTGTCGGACCTTGCGCAATCCGCCGCGGACCGGCTCGAGAGCCTGGGGTATGCAAATGTCCACGTCCGCTGCGCCGATGGCACGCTCGGCTGGCTCGAATACGCTCCCTATGACGCTATCCTGATCGCCGCTGCTGCGCCGCGGATTCCGGAACCGCTGCTACAACAGTTGGGCGAAAACGGCCGCTTGGTGGCACCCGTGGGCGACGATGGCGAACAGGAAATCCAGATCGTGAGCAAACGCGAGGAAAGGTTGCAGGTTGAACACGGCGTCCCTTGTCGCTTTGTGCCCCTGGTGGGGAAATACGGCTGGGTCAGATAGTGCCGCACTTTATATTATAAAGTACTTGACACAACTTCTTCCCGCCGCTATTCTTTCTCCGTGTCGGCTCCCCATTCTCAGCGCGCTCCGCTTCCCCCGCCCATCCCTATCGATGCGCGTGCCGTTGACCATCTCCGCTACATCCGCGAGACCATGGAGTCCGCCGCCGAGTTCACCGCCGTCCCCGGCTGGGGCGGCGTGGCCATGGGCGCCACCGCGCTGGCCGCCGCGTTTCTTGCTGCCCGCCAGGCATCCCCGCGCGCATGGCTGGCCGTTTGGCTCGCGGAGGTCTTCGTCGCTGTGGCCATCGCCGCGCCCGCCGCGGCCACCAAGGCTCGCCGCGCCAACTCTTCCTTGTTTCGTGGTCCAGGAAGGAAATTCGTGCTGAGCTTCGCTCCCCCGATCATCGTCGGCGGGCTGCTTACTCTCGCGTTATTTCAGTTGGGCGCGTTTGCCGCCTTGCCGGGAGTCTGGCTGCTCCTCTATGGCACGGCCATTGTTACCGGAGGGGCTTTTTCCGTCCGCACCGTGCCGATTATGGGCCTTTGCCTGATGGCCCTCGGCGGCGCGGCTTTGTTCGCTCCCGCCGTTTGGGGAAACCTGTTTATGGCTGCAGGGTTCGGTTTGGTGCAGATTGTTTTCGGCTTCTGGATCGCTTTGCGTTACGGAGGATAACTCTCGGGAGATTCAAACGAGAAACATCAATGGCTAAATCATCTACAATCCGCCAGGAGCGCGCACCGCGGGAAAATGCGCCGGCCACCGCTCGCCCAGCGGCCTCGCAACCCGTGGCTTCTTCCCTGGACCGCCTCATTCACGAACGCATCCGCCTGGGAATCGTCAGTGCGCTGGCCGTTAATCGCGCCCTTACCTTCAATGAATTGAAAGCGTTGCTCAAAACCAGCGATGGCAACCTGAGCGTGCATGCTCGCAAGCTCGAAGAGGCCAATTACATTGTCTGCAAGAAGTCCTTCGACGGCCGCTTGCCCAAAACGGAATACCGGCTAGCCCCCGCGGGCAAACAAGCGCTGGAACGCTACCTGGATCACATGGAGGCGTTGATTCGCGCCACGCGCGAGCGTTGAAAAATTTTTGGCTCTATACTTTGCAATACAAAGCACATTGCGTTTATCGGCGGCGGAGAAAGCAGCATGTTGATGCATCCACAAGTCCTGCAAAAAAAAGTCCTACAACACCATTCCGTTGTCCCTGCAACCCCCTCCCAGCTTCACGTGGCCATCATCTGCGATGGTAACGGTCGCTGGGCAACTTCCCGCGCCCTTGTTCGCTCCGCCGGTCACCGCGCCGGAGCCGAAGCCGCGCGCCGCATCATCCAGTGCGCCCCGCACCTGGGAATTCACACCTTGACTCTTTTTGCGCTCTCCTCGGCGAACTGGAAGCGTCCGCCCGCGGAGGTCGCGGCCATCCTGGAAATCCTGCACGAGTATCTTGCTGCAGAAACCTCGCGCTGCTTGGATGAAGGAATCCGCCTTAGCATCATCGGACGGCGCGACCGCTTGCCGGCTCCTCTGCGGGGAGCGATCGCCGATTCCGAAGCGCTCACCGCCAACGGCAAAACGCTGCATCTGCGCCTGGCGATCGACTATTCCGCGCGCCACTCCATCTTTCAGGCCGCCAGCAAGTTCTATAAAGCGACCGATCTCTCGAGCGAAGCCTTCAGCAACGTGCTAGCCGAAGTGCAGCGAGGCGGCTCCACGGACGTGGACCTGCTCATCCGCACGGGCGGCGAGCAACGCCTCTCGGACTTCCTTCTCTGGGAATGCGCCTTCGCCGAGTTTTTCTTTCTCGCTAAGCGCTGGCCGGATTTCACGTCCAAGGATCTCCGCGACATCCTGCGCGAATTCAAACGGCGCGACCGCACGCGTGGAGAACTTCCTCGGGAAGCCAATTTCTGAAACTC